>CAYUYH010000110.1:0-8915 GCA_964449175.1 uncultured Planctomycetaceae bacterium | reverse complement strand
GGCCTTGAGTTTGTCGAACACCGGCTCGCCCAGCCCCGCCGGCACGCCGCGGGCTATCAGCTCGATCGCCCCGCCGGCGGTGTCGCCCGCCTCGCGGACCTTCAACAGGTCGGCGATCATCTTCTCGGCGGCTTCCAGATCGCAGCAGTTCAGGTCGTTCTTGCGATAGTTGGCCTTGAGCTCCTCGAAGGTCATCGTCCCGGCGGTGACGCTTCGGCCCTTGATGCCGTTGGACTCCACCACGTGCGAGAGGATCTCGATGCCGTCGCGGGCGAGCAGTTGCTTGGCCACCGCCCCGCCGGCGACCCGGCCTACCGTCTCTCTGCCGGATGCCCGGCCCGCGCCGCACCAGTCGCCGTGCTCGCCATACTTGTAGAAGAAGTTGACCTCGGCATGGCCGGGGCGGATGACGTCCTTCACCTGGCGGTACTGGTCGATGTGGATGTCCTGCGTGTCGACGTTGCGAATCAGCAGGCCGACCGGCGCGCCGGTGGTGACGCCCTCGAACAGCCCGCAGACCACCTCCACGCGGTCGGTCTCCTTCCGCGGGCTGTCGAGCTTGCTCTGGCCCGGGCGGCGCTTGTCCAGCTCGTACTGGATCATCTTCACGTCCAGGCGAATGCCCGACGGCACGCCGTTGACCACGGCGAACAGCGCCCCGCCGTAGCCGGCGTCTTTCTCAGTCGCGTGCCAGCCGTAAGATTCACCACAGGTGGTAACCTGGAATACTCGTCCGAACGTGTTGCCTAACACTTCTCAACTCCTTGTGATTCTGCCGCCCCGGCGACGCTGCGACTCCGTGGGCTGTGGCGCGGACGCTAAGCCGCTACTGCTGTGTCTGGATATCACACCCTATGGACTGCATCTGTTCAACGAAGTTCGGGAAAGTCTTCTTCAAGGACTCTGCGTCCGATATCAGCGTCTGCCCGCTGGCTACCAGGCCGGCGGTCGCCAGCGTCATGACCATGCGATGGTCGCCTCGGCCGTCGAGCTTGGCACCGCGCAGCCGGCTTCGGCGCACGGTCAGGCCGTCCGGGCGCTCCTCGATGTCCGCGCCCATTGCCTTCAGGGCCTTGCACATCTCGGCGATGCGGTCGCACTCCTTGTGGCGGCAGACCTCGGCGTTGACCAGGGCTGTCTCGCCCTCGGCGCAGGCGCCGACGACGGCCAGGAGCACAAGCTGGTCGACGAAATCGTTGCAGTCGATCTCCCTGCCGGTCAGCTTGCTGGAGCGGGCGGTCACGCCGTCGGCCGTCACCTCGATGTCCGCGCCCATCTCCCGCAGCACGTCGACGACGGCCTTGTCGCCCTGGACGTCGGCGGGGTCCATGCCCGGCAGGTGTATCTCACTGTCAGCCGTCACGACGGCTGCGACTATCGGATACAGCGCCGCCGACCAGTCGAGCGGAATCCTGCAATCGAATCCGCTCCACCGGCTGTTGCCGCGTATGCGATAAAGCTCGTAGTCGTGGTTGCTGTGGTCCACGCCGCACCGCCGCAACCAGTCCAGCGTCAGTTCCACCCAGGGCTTCTCGCCCGGTCGGCGGACGACCAGCTCGGTCGGCGCGGCGGCCAGGGCCGAGGCGATCAGCAGCGCGGAGACCGGCTGGCTGTCCATGCCGTCGATCTCCGCTCGGCCGCCGCCCAGCCTGCCGCGGACGACCACCGGGGCGTGCCCGTCGCCCTTGGTGCAGACCGCCCAGGCGCCCAGAGAGCCCAGGGCATCGGCCAGGGGCTGGCAGAGGCGGATGTGCCTCAGCGAGTAGTCGCCGCTGAGGACGGTGTAGCCCTCGCAGCAGGCCGCCAGGGCCATGAAGAACCGCAGAATGATCCCGCTGTTCCCGCAATCCACGACGTCATCGGGCGTTGTCAGCTTCCCGCCGGTGCCGATAACCTCCCAGACCCGCCCGGCTTTGGGCTCGATCTTGGCGCCGAACATCTCCAGCGCCTCGACGCCGCGCATCCAGTCATTGGAGGCCATCGGCGAGGCTATGCGGCTGGCGCCCTCGGCCAGGGCGGCCATGATCAGCGCGCGGAAGGAGTGGGATTTGTTCGGCGGCGCCTTTACAGCGCCTCGGATGTTTGGCGATGGGCCGACCAGGAGGTTCATCTCCCGCTCCTTTTTGCGGGGGGCTATCGTAGGGGCGCACGGGGCCTGATGCAAGCAAAACAGGCGTCCTGGGGGCCTGCGACGGCCTTCCGCGGGCGACATGGCGGCGTCGGCCCCTGATTCCGGCAAAACGGCCACGTTTTCCGGCCCTATATCCGTATTCTGGGCCCAGAGTGCATGTTGACTTCTACGCAGCCGCGGTTATACTAGTAGGAGAAGTAGTTACGCAGCGCAGTTGGCAGAATGCTTGCCATAACCACTGGTCTGGGCCAAGCTTCTTCACGGGCCCCGACCGCCGCACTGATCACGGAGGACCGCTGCTGTTATTCTCGAGTAACTCGCAGCCTGTAGCCGCGTAGCCGCAGGCTGCTGGCAACGTAGATGCTGTCCATAGGAAGGTGGTGGTTGTCGCCTAGGAGGCTGCGTGCCACGGTTGGAATTGGCTGTCCCGCGGCGTGCGATCGCGGATGAGTCGAGACAAATAGCGTCCCTGCCTGCTGAATGCTGCAAACACCCCGCTGGCTGCCCCGGCTGACATCCCGCGACAACTCCCGCCCACAGCCTGGGTGCGGTGTGCGGAAGCTTCCCAGCCACCAAGTGTCCGTCGGCTGACCAGGCGGACCGGCATGAGAGAGACCAAAGGAGAAAGAGCAATGAAAAGCAAGATAGTGCTGTGGTGCCTGCTGGCTGCGGTTGCTTTGACCGCGGGCGACGTTTTGGCCGCTGACTCGTTCATGGAGTTCATAGGCACGGGGGGCACCCTCGACTACAACGTGGCGGCGAACTGGCAGCAGTTGGTCTGGGACATCACCGATCCCAACGACCCCAACTACGCAGACCGCAAGCTGGTATGGAGCGATCCGGCGGTCCATAGGGTGCCCGCAAACAACAGCGACCCCAACGCCCTCGACGAGATGGCGTTCGTTCGTAACGGCGCCACCATCACGGTGGTCGACACAATGCCGAATATCTCGGCCATTGAGATCGGCACGGCGGGAGACGTGACCAGGGACGCCAACGGATACATCCTCGCCAGGCCCGCTAGCACAATTGGGTTCCTGGAGAACGGTCGCCTCAACACGAGAAACTGGCAGGGGGTTGAGTCCGACGACGAGAGCACGATAGGGGCGAGCTACGACGGCGTCGTGAACATCTACGGAGGCCAGTTCCAGCCCGGCAGCAATCTCTATATCGGTGCGCTCGGGGCGAGCAACCCCGGCGGGTCAGTGCCCTATCAAGGCAAGGGGCAGCTCAACATGTCCAGCGGCGAACTCAACACCGGCTACGACTTCGTGTACGTCGGATCGGGCTCCGCCGCCCAGACGAACGGCAGCAGGGCACAAGGCACGGTCAACATCACCGGCGGGTGGTTCGAGACCGATGGTCTGGCGGTCGGCGGCAATGGTGGGATCGGCTACATGACAGTCAGCGAAGACGATGAATATACCCCCACGACGATACGGATGTCCGAGGGATCCTCGTTCATGCAGGTAGGCGACAACGGCAGGTTTGTTCCCGGCGAGGGCTACGACCCCAATGGTTGGGCCACCGGCACGTACATTCAGAACGGCGGCTCAGTCAACACGGCCAACCTGATCGTCGGCGAAGACCACGGCATTGGCGAGTTCGTGCTGAATGGCGGGACCTTTGCCCTCTACACTGGCAATGAGACTCACATCGGCCAAGGCGGCAGCACCGGCGGCACGCTCACGCAGGGCTACGGGCACCTGACCATCAATGACGGGTACTTCGACGGGTTCAACACCAGGACGAAGTTCATCATCGGCAGGGGAGGAGGTGGCAACTACGTCTCCGCCCCCGGCTACGGCACGTTCACAATGAATGGAGGCCGGGCGGACTTCGTGCGCCAGAATGGCGGCAACTCGCTAGAATTCGGTAACGTCAATGGGTCTAACAGCGTCGGAGTGCTGGAGCTGTTCGGCGGGACATTGAGCACCGACCAGACAATCACCTTCGGCAAGAACTACGCCTGCACGGGCATACTCCATCTCGGCAGCGGTGGCTACGGCTCGTTCGGCGCCCTCCTGATGGGCGGCCCAGAATCCGGCGCCGGCAGCACGACGAAGATGATTGTCGATATCGCGCCCGACAACAGCACAGGCCGAATCGAGATCAAGGGTGGTACCGCCACTTTCCAAGGCACACTGCACGTCGACACCGGTCTCGGCAGGCCGAAGGAGGGCGACATGTTCCCCAAGATCGTCAGGCTGCTCTACGGCGGCGTCATCAACCAGGATTTTACCTTCTTCACCAGCAACATCACCAATGGCCTGAAGGCGGACCCCAACGATCCCAACTACCTATTCCCGGCCTTCGATGCGGAGATCGTCGCCTATGATCCCTGCGTACCGGGCAGCTACTCCGGCTATCAGCTCACCTTCCAGGCCCTGACCTGGGGCGACGCCAACGGCGACCATGCCGTGGACGGCGGCGACCTGGCTCTGATGGGCGGCAACTGGATGGTGACCAGTGGCCGAGTCTGGCTCGACGGCGACTTCAACGGCGACGGCGCAGTTAACGGCGGCGACCTTGCCTTGATGGGCGGCAACTGGATGTGGACCCTGCCGGCCCCGGCGCCCGGCCAGGCGATACCCGAGCCGGCCACGCTGGCGCTACTGGCAATGGGCGGAGTCGCGATGATCCGCCGGAGAAGGTAGCCACACAACAAGATCAGCCCGGCTGCGTCGCTTCAGTGCGGCCGGAGACCTGTGAAAGACAATGGCAAGGGCCTTGGCCGGTTGGCCGGGGCCCTTGTCGTTTGCGCCAGCCGCGCCGCCGAGGTAGGCGATTCAGCCCTTCAGCCCCCCGCGCCGAGCGACAAAACGGCTTTACTTCGCCCTTTCTCGTGCTATAGTGCTGTCGGCGGATCAGGTCCGCACGGCTATCACGGTGGGTAACGCCATGGTACTGCACATCCTGCGCATCTTCTTCGTGCTGGTCGTATTGGCACTGACGATACCCTTTGCCTTGTCACCGGAGGTGACAAGCCAGGGCACCACGTATGTCACGGTGTACATTCTGGTTCCGGCAATACTCGCCTTCGCGGTGGTGGTGGCAGACATCTTCTGGGAACACAAGCCGCTGCGAGGTCTCAGCGGCCTGTTCTTCGGCGTCTTGGCCGGGGTGGTGCTTGCCTACGCCCTGAACAAGATCCTGGGGCTGTTCTTCGCCGTGTTCTCCGACGAGGCCACCAACTACGAGGAGACCTTCCGCCTGGCCGTCTCCATCCTCGATGCGGCCGTGATCTTCCTGTGCGTTACCATCGTCATGCAGACCAAGGACGACTTCCGCTTCATCATCCCCTACGTGGAGTTCTCCAGACATGCCAAGGGCACCAGGCCTCTGCTTCTGGACACCTCCGTCATCATCGACGGGCGCATAGCGGACGTGGCCGAGACGGGCATCCTGGAAGGCGAGCTGATCGTGCCACGGTTCATCCTCAACGAGTTGCAGGCCGTCGCCGACTCGGCTGACAAGCTCAAACGCAACCGCGGGCGGCGCGGGTTGGATATCCTCGCGAAACTGCGGAACAGCCCCAAGATCGACATCAGCATCCTCGATGCCCAGGCCGAGGGCGACGAGGCCGCCGATGTCGACGCCAAGCTCGTCGCCCTTGGAAAGCACCTGGGGGGGCGGGTCGTGACCAACGACTATAACCTCTGCAAAATTGCCCAGTTGCGCGGCGTGGACATAGTCAACATCAACGACCTGGCCAACTCCCTCAAGCCGGTTGTCCTGCCGGGCGAGGCGCTGACCGTCAAGATAGTCAAGCCCGGCGAGGAGCCCGGGCAGGGCGTGGGCTACCTCGACGACGGCACGATGGTCGTTGCGGAGCAAGGCCGCGAGCACATCGGCAAGGAAGTCACCCTGTCGGTCACCAGCGTGCTGCAAACCTCCGCCGGCAAGATGATCTTCGGCCGGACCAACGACGCGGGCGAGGCCGACGACAGCCGGCCCGGACGAATATGACGGGCCGGTCCGCGAAGGACGCGACCGACTTGCCGCTTCAAAGCCGCCGGCAGTGCTGTTACCATGTGGCCGGCGCCCTGTAACAGGAGCTGAGAATGGCCAAGGTCTCACTGCCTGACCATATGAAGGAGCGACGCTCGGACGCTGCCGGAGAGGGCGAGAAGATCGGACCGTTCCTGACGATTTCTCGTCAGTTCGGCTGCTATGGCTTCTCGTTGGGGCTGCTGCTGCTGGAGATCCTCAATGACGACGCCCCCGCCGCTCAGGCCTGGCACATATACAACCGTGAGATCCTCCAGAGGCTCGCGACAGAGACGAACATGGCCTCGGAGCTGCTTGACCGCGAGCGACGCAGCAAGCCCAAGCTGATCGTGGACTTCTTCCGCTCCCTGTCGAAGTCCAAGATCCCCTCCGGATACGAGATCCGCAACCGGATCACGACAATCATTCGCGGCCTGGCGATGGAAGGCCACGCCATCATCATCGGCCAGGGCGGGGCAGGCGCCACGCAGGACATGCCCAACGGGCTGTCCATCCGCCTGGAGGCGCCGCTGGGGTGGCGGGTCAAGCAGGTGGCCTATCGCGAGGGCATCGACGAAAGCAAGGCGAAGATGCGCATCAAGGCCATCGAAAAGGAGCGAGAGTACCTCCGGAAGATATACGACGCCAAGTTCGCGCGTAAACCCGCCTTCAGTCTGACCTACGACTGTTCGCTGTTCACCCTCGCCCAGATCGCCCAGCACATCGTCTACGGAATGAAGCTACGAGGCTGCATCTAGGGCTTATTCCGGCCCGATGCGCCGGCGCCGTCGATCCAAGCGCCGCGACTGCCGTGCATCTAAGCTCAGGTGCGCGTCAAGTTTTGCCGAAATATGCCGACAATAAACATAAGGTAGGACCGTCCACCATCGGAGCAGAACCAATGCCAGAAACAATCGAGTCGTTCGTGGCCAGGCTACAGGCCGAGGGAATCCAGGCCGGGCGCGAGGCCGCTGAGAAGCTGCTGGCCGAGGCCAAGACCCGAGCGGAGGAAGTCATCTCAGACGCCTACAGGCAGGCTGAGTCCATCAAAGCCGCCGCGGAGAAGGACGCCGCCGACCGCATGGCCCGCACGCAGACGGAGCTGGCCCTCGCCTCCCGCGACGCCGTGCTGCGACTGCGCGACGCCCTCAGCCAGGCAATCCAGACCGTGCTCGCCGCCGGCGCGCGGTCCCACGTGACCGACGCCGGCTTCCTGCGCGAGATCATCCGCGAGCTGGTCCTGACCTACGCCAAGGCGGACATGGAAGGCCGAGGCACGATCGACATCAACGTCAATCCCGAGACCCGCGACCAGCTCGTCGACTGGGTCGTGCGCGAGCTGGAGCAGCAAGTCGTCAACGAAACAGGTTGCTCCGTGAACCTGAGGGACTCACTGCGGGCCGAAGGATTCGAGATCAGCGTGTCCGGCTCGACTGTCGAGGTGACACTGGAATCGGTTGCCAACGTGCTGGCCGACATGGTCAGCCCGGCCCTGCGGGAGCTGATCGAGGTGTCCGCGGATAAGGAAGGCGAATAGCACGTCGATGGGCGGCGCGAACTACTATCTCGTCACGGCGTTGCCCCGCATGGGCGCTCTCGGCAGCGATCCGCCGATGCGCCTGCGCGACATGCTCCGGCACGCAGCCGACGGCGCTGTCGCCCGCGAACTGGTAACAGCCGTGCTGCTGGCCGACGACCTGATGAAGCGCCAGGCCATCCTCGCCGGCGAGCTCGAGCAGGCTGAGGGCGTCATCCTCACCGACGCCCAGCTCCGCGACGAGGCGCCGCTTCCCGGGCATCTCGCCCCGCCAGGCCGACAGGACGATCCCGGCGCCCCCGACGCCGTATGGTCGGCCTACTTCCGACATGCCGCCGCGACGGCGGCCAGCACTGGCAGCGAGTTCCTGGCCGCGTGGGTCGGCTATGAGGTAGGCCTCCGGAACGCCCTGGCCGAGGCCCGCGCAAGGGCGCTGGGACTCGAGGGCGCCAACTACCTCGTCGCGACGGACCTGTCAGCCGGCGAGATGGAATTCTCAGCCGCCATCGCTGAATGGTCGTCCGCTGCCGACCCGCTCGAGGCCAGCAAGGCCCTGGATCGCGCCCGCTGGAACTGGCTTGCCCAGCACGATGGCTGGTTCAGCTTCTCCGACGACGAGCTTGCCGCCTATGCCGCCAAGCTGGCGCTGCTACACCGCTGGCGGCGGATGACCGGCGAACAATAGACCACAACAGTCGAATTGCGAGGACCTGGCAGTGACCGGAAGAATCGTAGCCGTCTACGGAAACATGGTGATCGCCGAGATGACCGGGCACGCCGTGCAGAACTCGGTGGGATACTGCTGCCGCAGCGACGGCGCCCGCCTGCTCTGCGAGGTGATACGCATACGAGGCCGGCTGGCCGACATGCAGGTGTTCGAGGAGACTCGAGGCCTGAACGTCGGAGACCAGGTGGAGTTCACCCAGGAGATGCTCTCGGTCCGCTTGGGACCCGGGCTGCTGGGGCAGGTGTTTGACGGGCTCCAGAACCCCTTGCCGAAGCTGGCGGAGGAGGTGGGCTACTTCCTCAAACCCGGCAACTACGTCGAGCCGCTGTCGAACCACAATAAGTGGGACTTCACTCCCGCCGCCGAGGTCGGCGCGATGGTCAAGGCCGCCGATACGCTGGGAACCGTGCCGGAGAGCATCTTCACGCATCGCATACTGGCGCCGTTCGACCTGCGGGGCGCGTGGAAGGTGGACTCGATCGCCCAGGCCGGCGCCTACGGCATCGACGACGAGATGGCCGTCCTCAGCG
>CAYUYH010000109.1:0-8939 GCA_964449175.1 uncultured Planctomycetaceae bacterium | reverse complement strand
GCGCGTGTTGGAGCTTGCGGGCGGCGGCGAGCAGCAGGCCGCGGGGCGGGTCGGGCGGTGCGTGACGGCCGGGCGTGACCACGTCCGGCGGCGGCGGGGGGGCAGCCTCGGGCACGACGACCTCGTTGTCCGGCACGAGCAGTCCCTGGCTGATGGCCAGTCGCTTGGTGAGCACGGGGTCGTCGGCCAGGGCGGCCAGCAGGCGCTCGTTGGCCTCGGCGGTGTCCTTCAGCTCGGCGACGGCGACGGCCTCGCAGTCGCGCTCGTACCGGGCGTAGGCCAACCGCGCGTACGACGGCAGCAGAACCACCGCCGCGACGATCAGCATCGCCGCGCCCGCAAGCGCGACGAAGCCGACCATCCGCCCGGCCGCGGAAAGCACGCCGTCGCTATCCCTTGTTCCAGCTCCCGGCCCCATACACCGCCTTCCCTGCGAGGGCTTGCTCTATCCTTAGTAGCTGGTTATACTTACACACTCGGTCCGTCCGCGATGCGCTGCCCGTCTTGATCTGTCCGGTGTTTCGGGCGACGGTCAGGTCGGCGATGGTGGTGTCCTCGGTCTCGCCGCTGCGGTGGCTGACCACCGCGGTCCAGCCGCTGCCCATCGCCAGGTCGATCGTCTCCAGCGTCTCGGTGAGCGTGCCGATCTGGTTGACCTTGATCAGGATGCTGTTGGCGCTCTTCTCAGCCAGGCCGCGCTTCAGGAACTTGATGTTCGTCACGAACACGTCGTCGCCGACGATCTGGAACTTCTGGCCGAGCTTTGCCGTCAGCTTCGCCCAGCCTGCCCAGTCGTCCTCGCCCAGGCCGTCCTCGATGCTGCGGATCGGATACTTCGCCACCCACTTCGCCCAGATGTCGATCATCTCGTCGCTGGTGGCGATGCGCCCGGGGTCGGACTTGAAGAAACAGTAGCCCTCCTTGCCCTTGGCCCTGGCCTCGTTGGCCAGCTCGCTGGCGGCCGGGTCGATCGCGAGGTACAGCTCCTTGCCGGGCGTGTAGCCTGCCTTTTCGATCGCCTGACAGATCAGCTCGGGCGCCTCGTCGTTGCTCCGCAGGCTCGGGGCGTAGCCGCCCTCGTCGCCGACGGCGGTGTTGTAGCCCTTGGCCTTTAGCACGCCCTTCAGCGCGTGGAAGACCTCCGCGCCCATCCGCAGGCCCTCGGAGAAGCTGCGCGCGCCCCACGGCTGGACCATGAACTCCTGGAAGTCGACGGTTCCGTCGGCGTGCTTGCCGCCGTTGAGTATGTTCATCATGGGCACGGGCAGCGTGACGGCCTTGGCGCCGCCGAGGTACTGGAACAGCTCCTTCCCGGCGGCGTTGGCGGCCGCCCGCGCGACGGCGAGCGACACGCCGAGGATGGCGTTCGCGCCGAGGCGTGCCTTGTTGGGCGTGCCGTCGGCGTCGATCATGGCCTGGTCGACGCCGGCCTGGTCCGTCGCGTCCCTGCCGATCACCAGCTTGGCCAGCTCGCCGTTGACGTTCGCGACGGCCTTGGTCACGCCCTTGCCGAGATAGACCTTCTTGTCGCCGTCGCGGAGTTCGACGGCCTCGTTCTCGCCCGTGCTGGCGCCGCTGGGCACCGCGGCCCGGCCCAAGAGACCGCCGGCCAGATGCACGTCTACCTCCACGGTCGGGTTGCCGCGTGAGTCCAGGATCTGCCTGGCGGTGACTGCCTCGATCTTTGTCGACATCTGAATTTCCTTTGCTGGTATATCGGACCTCGATTTCCCGCCGCGTTAGCGATTCTCCCGGCCGGCGGGGGAGGCGTATGTTACCTGATCGCGGCCGCAGTGCAAGGACGAGCGAGAAGCATTGCGAATTGCGGATTGCGGATCGCGGATTGCGGATTGAAGAAGCCCCCGGCGCGGCGGGGTGATCGTTACCCATCCGGGACATTCCCAAACCATCCCGCAGCAGTACTGCGGGCTTCATGCCTCCGCCGTTTCGCCTAATGCCTAATGCCCAATGTCTAATGCCTATTGCCTGCTCTGGAAATGCCCGGCTGGGCGTGGCAGAATACCTCGGCCAATCGTCCGCGGTGGGCCTGGATTGCGAGCTTGCTTTTGGCCTCGGCGCCGCTAGTCTTTATGGTTTCACCCGCCGGGAGGCGAGAAGTGTTGTTGGCCGTTGCAAACCTGGCTGAACGGATATCCGACCACCCCTGGGCGGGCTGTCAGTCGCGCGTCTTCGGGATGACGATCACGTGGATGAGCAGCGGGATCGCGGCGATGATACTGGCCGCCGCGGCACTGGTGGCGGTGGTGATCCCGCTGGCGAGGCGTTGGCGGCCTATTCCCAGCGGGGGAGCGGGCGTGCTGGACGTGGTGGTGTGCTTCGTCCGGGACATGATCGCGCGCCCGGCCCTGCACGACCAGGCCGACAGGTTCCTCCCCTTGCTGCTGACGATGTTCCTGTTCATCCTGACGGTGAACCTGATGGGCATCCTGCCTCTGGAGGCGGTCAGCGGGGCCATCCCGCACGTCCCGGCGATTGGCGGCGTGGCCACGGCCATCCCCACCGTCGCCGGCGCCCTGGCGGCGGTGAGCCTGTTCACCATCCTCCGCTGCGGGCTGAGCAGACAGGCCAGGCTGCTGCGTGAGAATCGCCACTGGCCGACGTGGGCGGCGGCGGCGGCCTCGCCGGCGATGTGGGTCGCCAGCCTGACACCCAGGGTGCCCGGAAGGATCGGGCTGCTGCTGGCCGGTCCGCTGGCGATCCTCGAGCTGATGGGAGTGTTGGCGAAGTGCGCGGCACTGATGATTCGTCTGTTCGCCAACATGCTCTCGGGGCACGTGCTGCTGGCGGTGTTGATGATGTTCGTCCTCCAAGCCTTGGAGACGGAGATCATCCGGGTGCTGTTCGTCGGGCCTTTCTGCATTGCCGGCAGCGTGGTGTTGGAGGTGCTGGAGCTGCTGGTGGCCGGGCTCCAGGCGTACATCTTCACGTTCCTAACGGCCACGTTCCTGGGATTGTACGCCGAGACTTCGCACTGACCGCGGCATGCCGACGCCCGGCTTCCCGCGCGGCGGGCCGGCGGCTGTTGATCGGCCGGACCGTATTCGGATAAAATCGAAAGATTATGTCTGTCAGCGGAAGAGCTTGACTGGAGACGGAGATGAGTAGATTGGCGAAAATCGCTTTGGTGTGCGTGATTATCGGCGCCGCGGCGTCGGTGGCACTGGCCGATCAACCCGCGAGCGAGCCGTCAAAGGCGTCGACGGAACCCGGCTTCGGCGTGGCGATCGGGCGGGGGTTCGCCATCGCCGGGGCGTGCCTGGGCGCGGGGGTGGCGGCGATCGGCGGGGGGCTGGGCATCGCCCGCATCGGCGGCAGTTGCATCGAGGCCATCGCGCGCCAGCCCGAGGCGGGCGGCGCGATGTTCGCGCCGATGATCATAACCGCGGCCATGGTCGAGGGCGGCATGCTCTTCGCCATGGTCGTCTGCCTGCTCGGCGTGCTGTACATATAGGCGCGCCTCGGCGGAGTTGCCTGCCTTGCGCCCTGGGAGGTGTCGTGGAACGGCGGATCGTCGGCATGGTTGTTCGCATGGTATTCGCGACCGGGACGGTGCTCCTGGCCGCGGCGCCCGCGCTGTCGGCCGAGGGAGAGCAGACGCTATACTTCGGCGACCTTGGCCAGGCCATCACCGCGCTGGTGATATTCGGCCTGCTGGTGGCGATACTCGGGCGATTCGCCTGGAAGCCGCTGCTCACGCAAATCCACCGCCGCGAGCAGTCGATGGCCGATGCGTTGGAGCGCAGCGAAAAGCGCGAGCAGGAGGCCACCGAGCTGCTGGAGCAGTACCGCGCGCGCATGGACCGGGCCGAGGAGCAGGCCGAGGAGGTCGTTTCCCGCGGCCGGCGAACCGTCGCCGAGGCCAGGGAGCAGGTGCTGTCGGCCGCCCGAGAGGAGGCCGCCCGCGGCATGGCGGCGGTGCGGGAGGAGATCGACCATGCCAAGGACGCCGCGCTCCGCGAGATGTACTCCTCGGCCGCCGACCTCGCGGTCGACCTGGCCCAGCGAGTCATCGGCAAGAGCCTTACCGACGCCGACCACGCGCGCATACTCGAGCAGTCGCTCCAGGAAATCCGCGACTGCGGCGGGGAGGGGCGGTAATGTCGCCGGCGGCGCCCAGGATCGACAGCGTGATGGATTTGGCCGAGGCCGCCGTCGCCGACGTCTACGCCGAGGCGCTGCTGGGGTTGATCGACGACAACGACCGGGCGGAGGAAACTGCCGCCGAGCTGGCGCGGATCGTCGGCCTATTAGATGAGACGCCCGGCTTCGATGGTCTGCTGGCCGGCGGAGGGTCGCCCGAAGCGCAGCCGGCCCAGTTGGTCGAGCGCGTCTTCGCGGGCCGATGCAGCCGGCCGATCGAGGGCCTGCTGGCCGTGCTGGCCCGCAAGGGTCGGGGAGTGCTGTTGCGGCAGGTGGCCCGGCGATTTCGCCGCCGGCTCGACGAGCGCGAGGGCAAGGTGGAGGTCACCGTGGCCACGGCCGTCGCCCTGGACGCGGCCAATATGCAAGCCCTGCACGAGGTTCTGCGAGAGCTGACCGGCGCCGAGCCGCTGCTGCGGACGCGGGTCGATACGGCGTTGATGGGCGGCGTGGTCGTCACCATCGGCGACCGGCGGTACGACGCATCCGTCGCCGGCGAGATCAGGCGCGTCAGGCATAAGCTCGCCGCCGAGCCGGGCAGCGTGAAGCGAGGCTGGGAAGACGCGGAAGAATGAAACTCAACGTCGACGAAATCGCCAGCGTCATCCGCGAGCAGATCGCCCAGTACCGCCGCGAGGTGGACGTCGCGCACGTCGGGCGGGTGCTGGAGGTCGGCGACGGCATCGCGGAGATCTTCGGCCTGTCCGACGCGATGGCCGGCGAGATGCTCCAGTTCGCCGACGGCACGCTCGGGCAGGTGTTCAACCTGGCCGAGAACTCCGTCGGCGCGGCCATCTACGGCGCGTACGAGCACATCAAGGCCGGCGATTCCGTGCGGGCGACCGGCGAGCTGCTGACCGTGCCCGTCGGCGAGGAGATGCTCGGCAGGGTGATCGACCCGCTGGGCCGCAGCCTCGACGGGGGCGGGCCGATCCGCTCCGGCAAGACCCGCCCGGTCGAGATGATCGCCCCCGGCATCGCCGCTCGCCAGCCGGTCGACGAGCCGCTGCTGACCGGCATCAAGGCCGTCGATGCCATGACGCCCATAGGCCGCGGGCAACGCGAGCTGATCATCGGCGACCGCAAGACCGGCAAGACCGCCATCGCCGTGGACACGATCATCAACCAGCGCGACACGGGCGTAGTCTGCGTGTACGTCGCCGTCGGGCAGAAGGAGTCCACCGTCGCGGGCGTGGTCGAGACGCTGCGGGCCAATCACGCGATGGCACACACCATCGTCGTCTTGGCGGCCAGCAGCGACTCAGCCCCGATGCAGTACGTCGCGCCATACAGCGGCTGCGCCATCGCCGAGCACTTCATGTACGACCTTGGCCGACCCACGCTGGTGGTCTACGACGACCTGACCAAGCACGCGGCCGCGTACCGGGAGATATCGCTGCTGCTTCGCCGTCCGCCCGGGCGCGAGGCGTATCCCGGCGACGTGTTCTACCTCCACAGCCGGCTGCTGGAGCGAGCGTGCAAGCTGGCGCACAGGTACGTCATCGTCCCGGCCGACACGTCCGAGGATGCCGCGGACATCCAAGGCGCCGACGGGCAGGTCCACGAAGGCCCGCGCGGGCTGAAGGCGGCCGAGCGGGCCCTGGCCGGGATGTCCGGCGCCGAAGGCCTGAAGATCCACCGCCTGGCCCACTCCGGCGGCTCGCAGACGGCCCTGCCAATCTGCGAGACGCAGGAGGGCGAGGTGTCGGCCTACATCCCGACCAACCTGATCTCGATCACCGACGGGCAGATATACCTCGAGCCGGGGCTGTTCTTCGCGGGCGTTAGGCCGGCGATCAACGTCGGCATCTCGGTCAGCCGCGTGGGCTACAAGGCCGCCTACAAGGCGATGAAGGACGTCGCCAAGAGCCTGCGGCTGGACCTGGCGGCGTATCGCGAGCTGGAGACGTTCGCCCAGCTCGGCATGGAGCTGGACCCGACCGCCCAGCGCCAGCTCGACCGCGGGGTGAGGATGGTCCGCCTGCTGACCCAGCCGCAATACCGCCCCATGCCTGTCCTCGACCAGGTGATCGCGGTATTCTGCGGCACCGCCGGGCTGCTGGACGACCTCGATCCGGCGGAGATCGCCCACTTCGAGGCCGACCTGCTCGCCCACATCAAGACAGAGCGACGCGACTTCTATGATGGGTTCGACCCCTCGGTCGACATCGCCGCCGAGACGGCCAAGGAGCTGAAGGCGATCGTCAACGAGTTCAAGCAGACCGGCTACAAGGAGCTTCGCCGCGAACGTCGCGCCGACGCCGGCGCCGCCGACAAGTAGGAACAGCACGTGGCCAAGGCCCGAAAGATCCAGAAACGCCTCCGCGCCGTCGGGAACATCCGCACCGTTACCAAGACGATGGAGATGGTGGCCTCGATGCGCTTCAAGCGGTCGCACGACCGGGCGGTCTCGGCCAGGCCGTACACCGACCGCCTGGCGGACCTGGTCGGCGACATCCTGGGCAGGCGCGACGAGTCGGCGCTGCGCCACCCGATGCTGATCGAGCACCCGACCGTCAAGCGCGACGTGCTGATCGTGCTGACCAGCAACAGCGGCATGTGCGGGGCGTACAACGCCGCCGTGCTGTCGGTCGCCATCGAGCGGCTGGGCCTGCTCGACAAGGAGGGCTACGACGTCAAGCTGTGGGTCGCCGGCAAGAGGGGCGTCCGCAACCTGCGGTTCCGCGGATACGAGGTGGACCGCGTGCTGGCGGACTTCGACCATCGCCCGGACTACTCACGGGTATCCGACCTGGCGCGCGAGCTGCTGGCGATGTTCCTGGGCGGCAGGCTGGGCGGCCTGGAGGCGGCCTACACCCAGTTCCTCTCCTCGGGCCGACAAGTGCCGGTCATAGCGCAACTGCTGCCGTTGACGTATACGCCTCCGCCGCCGAGGACGCCGGGCGCCCCCGAGCTGGCGCCGTACGAGTTCCGCCCGTCGCAGCAGGAAATCCTCGACGAGCTGCTGCCGGCGACGTTGCGCCTTCGGCTGTACCAGTGCTTCCTCGACGCGGCCGTCGCCGAGCAGATCGCCCGCGTCCGCGCGATGGGAGCGGCCACCGAGAACGCCGACGAGATGCTGCACGACCTGACCGTCCGCTACAATCGGACGCGGCAGGCGCAGATCACCACAGAGCTGGCCGAGATCGTGGGCGGCTCGACACAGACGGAATGACACGATGGGCGCCGCGGGCAAGATCATCCAGGTAATCGGCTCGACCTTCGACGCCGAGTTCCCCGAGGACCAGCTCCCCGGCATCTACAACGCCATCCGCGTGACCGACGACGGCGGCGCCTGCGCCGGCCTGACCGGCGAGGTCCAGCAGCACCTCGGCGGCGGGCGGGTGCGCTGCGTAGCCCTGGGCACCACGGATGGGCTGCGCCGCGGCGTGGCCGTGGCGGACACGGGCGGGCCCGTGACCATGCCGGTCGGCCCCGGCGTTCTGGGCAGGGTGTTCAACGTCCTGGGCGAGCCGATTGACGGCCTGGGCGAGGTGGCGGCGAGCGAGCGTCGGCCCATCCACGCGCCGCCGCCGACATTCGACGCGCTGGCGCCCAAGAGCGAGCTGTTCGAGACCGGCATCAAGGTCATCGACCTGATGGCGCCGTTCGTTCGCGGCGGCAAGACAGGCCTCTTCGGCGGGGCTGGACTCGGCAAGACCGTCATCATCCAGGAACTCATCGCACGCATCGCCACGAAGCATGGCGGGCACAGCGTTTTCGCCGGCGTCGGCGAACGCACGCGCGAGGGCAACGACATCTGGCTGGAGATGCAGGGGATGGCCCTCGGCGGCGAGGAGGGCGAGGCCGGGCGGCTCATCGACCGCACCGCCATGGTAATGGGCCAAATGAACGAGCCGCCGGGCGCCCGCCTGCGGGCGGCGCTGTCGGCCATGACGCTCGCGGAGTACTTCCGCGACCAGGGCCACGAGACCCTGCTGTTTATCGACAACATATTCCGCTTCTCGCAGGCGGGCAGCGAGGTGTCGGCCCTGCTGGGGCGGATGCCCTCAGCCGTGGGATACCAGCCGACGCTCGCCACCGAGATGGGCGAGCTTCAGGAGCGGATCACCTCCACGAAGACCGGCGCGATCACCTCCGTGCAGGCGGTGTACGTGCCGGCCGACGACATGACGGACCCCGCGCCCGCCACCGCCGTCACCCACCTGGACGCGTTCATCGTGCTGGAGCGATCCATCGTGGAGAAGGGCATCTACCCGGCCATCGACCCGCTGGCCAGCTCCTCGCGCATCCTCGACCCGCAGTACGTCGGCCAAGAGCACTACGACGTCGCCCGCCGCGTCCAGCAGATACTCCAGCGGTACCGCGACCTCCAGGACCTGATCGCCATCCTCGGCGTGGACGAACTGAGCGAGGCCGACAAGCAGACCGTCGCCCGCGCCCGCCGTATCGAGCGGTTCCTGTCGCAGCCGTTCTTCACCACCGAGGTGTTCACGGGCAAGGCGGGCAACTTCACGCCGCTGGCCGAGACCATCCGCTCGTTCAAGGAGATATGCGACGGCAAGTGGGACCACCTCCCCGAACAGGCGTTCATGTACGTCGGCACGGTGGCCGACGCCTCCGCCCAGGCCGCCGCGCTGGAGGCCGACGCCGCCAAGCCGGCCGAGCTGCCGCCCATGCCGCCCGTGCCGGAAGAGTAGCAGCCGTCCGACAGCCAGCGGAAGGGTGGCGGGGCTCCTGCCCCGCCGCCTATAAAGCTTTAGATGCGCGTGTTTTGCGCGGTGGGGCAGGAGCCCCGCCGCGCCACGAAATGTGTT
>CAYUYH010000108.1:0-8982 GCA_964449175.1 uncultured Planctomycetaceae bacterium | reverse complement strand
AGACGGAGCGGTACCTGCGCCACCGCTTGCAGGTCGCCTCCGGGCGGCGCGACGGGCAGGCTGTCAGCTTCGACGACGAGGCCGTGCGGGAGATATTCCAGTTCTCGGGCGGTACGCCTCGGCTAATCAACGCGATTGGCGACAAGGCCCTCCTGGCTGGGTTCGTCCACAAGACCTTCAAGATCAACCGAGACCTGGTTCGCCTGGCGGCCGGCGAGCTGAAGGAGGCTGCATAATGAGCCTGATCCACGAGGCCCTCAAGCGGGTCGAGGCAGAGACGGCAAACGAGCAGGCGACTGCTCCGGCGCTGGACTACAAGCCGTCGATGCGTTTCGCCGCCGGGTCGGCGAAGAGGTCACGGCTGCTGGCGGCGGTGGCCGTGGTTATATGCGGGGCCGTGGCCGGCGGGACGACGATGCTGCTGGTGCGGCACCGAGGCCTGCTGCCCGGCACGGAGTCTGCCGTCGCATACGACTCGCCGGCCCCCGTCGCAACGGACGCCAAGATCGCGGAGGCGGCCGACACCGGCACTGCCAATGCGGCCCCCGACCAGACGGCCCCCAGACCCACAGCCGTTGGCACGACCGCCGCGGCCGCGGGCGACGTCGAGTGCGTCGGCGGAGACGCCTCCCGCTTCAAGGTCAGCGCGGTGGTCTCCGGGCCGACCGGCCAAGCAGCCCTGATCAACGGACAGATGGTCTCCGTCGGCGGGATGGTCGAGGGCGCCCGCCTGGTGGGAATCAACGGCAACAACGTTGAGCTCGCCGTCGGGGCCAAGAGGGTCACCGTGCCGCTGCTGCATCAGAAGCTTCCTGGCGCGCACGAATGATGCAATGGGCGGCGAATCGGCGAAGTGAATGAAGATGAAGCCGTGGCGGGCAGCGGCGCCGCCCGGCGAGACTGATCGGAGAGGTGCGTCTTGGGCATCAATACACGGCAACGTGGCTACTCGGTGGTCGAGGGGCTGATCATCGTCGCATTCCTTGCGATGGTGGGCATCATCATCTCGCCCGCGTTCGTTCACGCCTGGGAGAGCGCTCGCCATAGCCGCCTCGACAACATCCTGGAGACGATGGCCGAGCAGATCGAACAGTACGCCTACGACCACGGCGGGCGCGGCCCGCACCTCAACGAGCGCGGCGAGCTGGATACCGAGGGAATGATCGAGCGCCTGACCGGCTCGACCTACAGCAGCGGCAAGGTCAGCAAGCTGGCGCCGTGCGGGCCTTACATGGAGCACTGGCCGGCCAACCCGCTCTGCGAGAAGTCGGTGGCTCGATCTGTGATGTTCGGCTGGGCGCCGACAGCCCCGCGGGACGGCACGACGGGCTGGTACTACAACATCGAAACCTGCGAGATAAGCTCGAATGCCGTGGGCCCGGCGGACCCCGTCGTCGTCGAGACGGACAAGCCGCAGCCTCCCATCGACATCGCCATCTTGGACCGCAGTGAGACCGGCCTTACGCTCAAGGGCGTGTTCAACGGGCCCAACGGCATGGTGGCCTTCATCGGCGACGATCGCTTGGCCGTCGGCGACAAGATCGACGGGGCAGAGGTCGTGGAGATTACGTGGGACTCGGTGGTACTCAAGGTCGGCGACGAGCGGCAGACTCTGCGCATGAAGCCCCGCGAACATGCCAACACCGACGAACAGGAGGCCAAACCGGACGCGCCCGCGCCCCCGCCGGCCTCGCAGGACGAACCCGCCCAGCCGATCCGCACCCAGCCCAGCTCGCGCCCGGCCGGCGCCGCGGACTGATCTGAGTGACACGCCCGAGAAGCGAGCTAGGTCAGTCCCTGCACGGCTGAGTCTTTCTGCATCACCGCCGCCGTCTGCGCCTTCTTGAATTCCCTGAGCCTCGCGGCCAGCGCCGCGTCGGAGGTGGCGAGTATCTCAGCCGCCAGGATCGCCGCGTTCTTCGCCCCGGCCGACCCGATGCTCATGCACGCCACGGGCACGCCGGGCGGCATCTGCATGGTGCTGAGGGCCGCGTCAAGGCCGGCCAGCGGACCGCTGGGGATGGGGACGCCTATCACCGGCAGCGTCGTGCACGCCGCCAGCACGCCGCCCAAGGCCGCACTCATGCCCGCTGCGGCAATGATGACCTTCAAGCCCCGCTGCTCAGCCGTCGTCGCGTACTCGTGCGCGACCTGCGGCGTGCGGTGAGCCGATATCACACGCATCTCGAAGGCGATCCCGAACTCCTCCAACTGCTTGGCGCACGAGCGCATCGTCTCCAGGTCGCTGTCGCTGCCCATCACCACGCCGACAAGAGCTTCTCTTTCAGCCATCGTGCTGTTCCTTTTGAACTTGGGCCACCGCCCGGTCTGAAACACCCTCCGCGGCCAGCAGGCTATCTTACATGCCCGCCCGGCGGCTTCAACTGCCGTCTCACCCGTCGGCGGCGTGCGGCTACCGCTGCCGGAAGTCGAAGGCCACCTTGATCGCCTTGTGGGCGGGCTTGTTGAGGGCCACGGTGAGGGCCTGGCGGTACTCGGCCAGCGGGAAGGTATGCGTCAGCATGCCCGCCACGGGCAGCTTGCCGGCCTGCATCAGCTTGTGGGCGAGCTCGTACGCCTCGGCCGTCTCGCCGCCCAGGTTCTCCATCCCGCGCCCGTAGGCGCCGGTGACGGTCAGCTCCTTGAACCACACGCCGGTCAGGTCCACGCGCCCGCCGCAGCCGGTGCCGACGAGCACCACCTGCCCGCCGGGCGCGGTCCACGCAATTGTCTCGTTGATCGACTGGGGCGAGCCCACGCAGTCGAACATGGCGTCATACCCGCCGGCCAGCATCATCTTGCCAAGAGGCGCGCGGTTGATCCTGCTGCCGGTCGCCTGGGCGACGGCCTGGAACCGCTCGCGCCGGCCGCGCGGCAGGCACAGGAACTCATCCGCCCCGAAGGCCCCGGCAGGTTCGGCCAGGTAGCGGCTGCGCTCGATCGCGTCGATCCGCCCGGCGTAGCCCACCGCCCGCAGGCATGCGATCGTCGCCAGGCCCATCACGCCCGCGCCGTAGACGGCCACCTGATCGGCGGCAGACAGGTCCGCGCGGAGCACGGCGTGCAGGGCGCATGCGAGCGGGTCGGTCAGTATGGCCAACTCGTCGCTCAGGCCGTCCGGCACGCCCGCGAGCCGGCTGCCGTGGGCGACGAAGTACTCCCCGAACGCCCCGCCGGTCCGGCTGTTGTAGCCGATGCTCGTGCCGGCCGGCAGAGAAGCCTTGCCGACGCCCGCGGCGCCGAAGTTCTCGCACACGCCGAACTGCCCGCGCCGGCACGGCCGGCACGGCGGGTCGATCCCGCGAACCACGCAGCACAGCGTCGGCTCGACGCAGACTCTCCGGCCCAGCCAGCCTCGATCCACGGCCGGGCCCACATCGTCCACGACGGCGAGGTTCTCGTGACCGAGGATCATCGGCATCGAACCGAATGCCCGCAGGATGGAGTCCGGCGGCTGGGTCTGGCCGAGGATCGCCAGGTCGGTCCCGCAGACGCCGCCCATCAGCGTCCGACACCTCACCCAGTCGTCGCCCGGCAGCTCGGGCGGCGGCGTCTCGCGCAGCGACAGCCCGGCCAGCCGGCTGAGCAGGCACGGGCGGTAAAACTGCGAAACCAGCTTGCACGCCAGCCAACCGGCGGGATTCACTTGGTAGAATAGCGCCTGCACGCCGATAGGAATAATCGTCAGCCGGCGGAAAAGAAAGGCCCCAGTGCCCGCTCAGATGTCCTGGCGGGCTAGACATAGCGCGATGAGACGTCGAACGATCGTCATAGCAACACTCGTGGCCGTGGCAGCGACGTGCGGCTGCCAGAAGCCGCTGCGCTTCCCGGCGGAGTCCGTGCCGGCCGTCGGCCAGGCGGCTGCGACGGCCTACGAGACCAGCGGCGACGGCAAGGCCGACTTCTTTACTTACGCCGACGACGCGGGCCGCATCACGCGGATCGGCTATGACACCAACGGCGACGGCGCCGCGGACGAGGTCGTGGCCCTGGACGAGATCGACTTCTCTGCCCGCCGCCACGTCGTCGTCATCCTGGACGGGATCGGCTACGACGTGGTGAAGCGCTACTACGATTCCGGCGGGCTTCGGTTGTTCCACCCGCCGTCGCGAGTGATCGCCCCTTACCCCACCCTGACCGACGTGTCACTGGAGGACGTCCTCGGCTACGTGCCTTGCCGCGGCTTCGAGGCGATGTACTACGACCGCCGGCTCAACAAGGTCGTCGGCGGGTCCGGCAGCTATCTGTCCGGCGCCAACCAGCCCTACAACCGCCTGCTGGACTACCGCAGCGACCTGCTGTGGGACGCGATCGGGTACGTCGCGCCGGAGAAGGTCTTCGGCAAGGAGGTCAACGACCTGATCCGCGTAATCCAGCGGGAGGATCGCCGGGAGGTGATTGGCTACCTGGTCAGCTCCGCCGGCGTGGGCACCGCCTACGGGGCTGAGGGGCAGATTCGCGTGCTGAAGCGCATCGACAGGCTGGCCCACCAGCTCGTGCAGTCCAGCCGCGGGCTAGTGCAGTTGACGTTGCTGGCCGACCACGGGCATTCATATACGCCGGCCAAACGGATTGGCCTAGAGAAGTACCTCAAGGACAAGGGCTGGCGCCTGGCAGAGAGCCTGCGGAAGCCCAAAGACCTGGCCTACATCCGCTTCGGGCTGGAGACATATGCCAGCTTCGCCTGCCGGATGCCGGCGGAGCTTGCGGCCGACCTGGCCGCGGCGGAAGGGGTGACGATCGTCAGCTATGTCGACGGCGACGCGGTGGTGGTGCTCAGTAGCGACGGCGGGCGGGCCAAGATCACCAAGCGCGGCGGGCGGTACAAGTATGCCACGGACGCCGGCGACCCGCTGAAGCTCGCCGACGCGCTGTCTACTCTGTCGCCCGACAGCGAGGGCTATTACGATGACCGCGAGTTGTTCGACGCGACGGCCATGGGCGAATACCCCGACGCGCTCGATCGGCTGTGGCGGGCGCACTTCTCGCTGGCGGAGAACGTCCCCGACGTGATCATATCGCTGGCCGACGAGTACTACTCAGGGTCCACCTCGTTCGGTGAGAGCGTGAAGGTCGCCTCGACGCACGGCGGGCTCAACCGCAGCAACAGCACGACTTTTCTCATGTCCACGGCTGGGACGCTGCCGCCGCTGATGCGCTCGCGAGAGATCCCCGCCCACATGACCGTCCTCCTGCACCGCCCCTGGCCAGCGAAGACGAAGTAGCCCCCCGGGCCGACAGCGGCAGGCGCGGCGGAGATCCTGCTCCGCCGCGTTCGCCAGGTCGCCCCAGTGCCAGGACGGGGTCCCCGCCATCTGCAAAGCCATGGTTGCCAACGTGTTGCGCGGGGGCGCGGATTCTGGTGAGCCCGTCGAACCGGAGGCCCACCGCGCTTCAGGATGGGCTCGGCCGCCGCGCCTATCGGCTTATGACGAAGATGGCCAGGTCGGCGTAGTAGTTCGGCTCGTCGTTGACCTCTTTGCCGGCCTCGGTGTCCAGGGCGATCATGCGATGGATGGTGATGCCCCGCTCGGCGCAGAAGTCCTGGAAGTCGGCTATGGAGCAGAAGCGGATGTTGGGCGAGTCGTACCACTTGAACCGCAGTTGGCCGGGCGCTTCGGGCGCCTTGCCCTCCTCGGCGAGCATCTTTCGCAGCTTGTAGTAGGCGAAGTTGGGGAAGCTGACGACGCACTGCCGGCCGACGCGGAGGATCTCGCTGATGACGCCTTCGACATCCCGGACGGCCTGGAGAGTGCGCGACAGCACGACGCGGTCGAACTGCCGGTCGTCGAACGCGGCCAGGCCGTCGTTCAGGTCGGCGTGCACCACGTCCAGCCCGCGCCCCACGCAGGCGATCATGGCCTGCTCGTTCAGCTCGACGCCGACCAGCCGCCCGTGCTTCCGCCGGCTGAGCATGCTCAGAAGCTCCCCCTCGCCGCAGCCCAGGTCCAGCACGCTGGCGTCCTCGCCGATCAGATCGAGTATCAGGTCGTAGTCCAGCCGCTCGGCGTGGAAGATGCTCGTGGGGCTGTGTCGTGCCGCCTTGCCGGTTTCCTGCTGGCCGTTAGGCCGGCCATTGAGGTTGTCCAGAAACGCCCGGATCAGCTCGCCGTACCTCGGCGCATCGTCCGGCAGGAAGAACGCATCGTGCCCGCACGCGCTGGCCACGTTGCAGTAGCTCACGCGCTTGCCGGTCGACAACAGCGCATGGACGATGTCCTGCGACTGACTCGGGGGAAAAAGCCAATCGCTGGTGAAGCTCAGCACCAGCCACTTGCAGCGGCTGGGCGCGAGCGCCTTGGCCACCTCGGCGGGGCTGTGGCCGATGTCGAACAGGTCCATCGCCATCGATAGGGCGATATAGCTGCCGGCGTCGAAACGCTCGACGAACCTGCTGCCCTGGTAGCCGAGGTACGAGCCGACGGAGAAGGTCTTCTCGAACTCCGTTGGGATCTCCCTGGGCTGGTGTCGGTCGACGTCGAACTTCTCCTGCATCGCCTCGGGGGACAGATACGTGATGTGGCCTATCATCCGCGCGATGGCCAGGCCGACGTCGGGCTTGGGGCCCTCGTCGTGGTACTGGCCGTCGCGGTAGTTGGCGTCGTGCAGGATGGCGTTCCGGGCGACGACGTCGAAGGCGATCGCCTGGCTGGTCAGCCGCGGCGAGGAGGCGATCGCGATCGCCCCGTCCACCGCCTCGGGGTGCCGCGTCGCCCAGCAGATAGCCTGGTGGCCTCCCATCGAGCCGCCAATGACTGCGAGCAGCCGCTTGATGCCCAGGTGGGCGATCAGCCGCCGCTGCAAGGCCACCATGTCGCCGATTGTGATGGTCGGGAAGTCGGCGCCGTATCGCCTGCCGGTGGCCGGGTTGATGCTGCTGGGCCCGGTCGTGCCGCGGCAGCTGCCCAGGATGTTCGGGCAGATCACGAAGTACCGGTCGGTGTCTATGGGACAGCCCGGCCCGACCATCCCGGCCAGGCCCCACCAGCCGGGCGCGTCGTCGGTGTCATGGCGCGCGACGTGGCTGTCGCCGCTGATGGCGTGGCAGATCAGCACGGCGTTGTCTCGGCTTTTGCTGAGCCGCCCATAGGTCTCGTAGACGACCGTCGTGGACTCCAACCGTCCGCCCCGCTCAAGGGCCAGCGGCTCGTCGAAGGTGACGCTCCGGGCGTGCTTCAACGGGGCGGCGCTTCGTATGCTGTCGCTGCTTTCAAAGAAACCTTCGCTCATCTCTTGGCCGGCTCGCTTTCTGGCGCCGTCGGCGGCGCGCTGCGGCGCGCGGCCGACCGTCGCGAGGTGCAGTCCCGGGGGGGCGCCGACGGGCAGATACGTCTCCCGCTGCGTCGGCGGTGAGTTGCCCAGGCTTTTCTTCCGCCCCCTGGGCCACATCGGTCCCTTCCGGGCTGGCTGCGGCACCTTATCTCACCGACTCACGCGAGGAAATATCGGCTCGACAGGTTGCCGTGCGGTCTTCGGGCCAGAACCCTCGCGCACTCTTGATGCCGACGTGATGATAAGCTCCCCCGCTCCCGCCGGTCAAGGACATTGTCGGCCGGCCGGCGGCTAGCCCTTGCCCTCGCCGGCGCCCTCGTCGTCTCCGTCGTCTTGCTGCTCGCGCTGCACCTGCTTGCCTTGCTTGATAAGCCGCCACAGGCCCACGGCGAAGCCGATAGCCGCTCCCAGCAGTGTGAATCCCGGCAGCGTGTCGGTCTTGCCGTCCAGCCACAGGCCGATGCATAGCGGCACGGCGAACGTGAACGTGAACTCCACGCCCATCGAACTGTGCCGCAGCAGTCTCCGCCGCCGCTCGTCTCGGTTCATCGCACCCCGCCGCCCGGCCAGGCCGGGTTTCAAGGTCATTCCGCAGCGAGACAATTACGGGGACATCATACATCCCCATCGCCCGGCAGTACAGCCGCCGCTGGCCGGCGCGGGCCGGGGCAAGCGGCATTTCGTGCTCCTGGCGGCAGGAGGGCAGGCGTTAGAATGTCTGCCCTCGGATGCAGAGGGCACGCTAATGCCAGGCAAGTCAGGCAGCAAGTTCAGGCTCAGAAGTCGAAAGGACATCGACCTTGTCTTCAGGCAGGGGCGGCGCCTTGGCGACGGCAGGATGACCATGCTGGCCATCGCCAACGACTTGGCCATCTCGCGACTGGCCGTGGCTGTCTCCACCGCCTACGGGGGCGCGGTGAAGCGCAATCGCGTCAAGAGGCTCTGCCGGGAGGCGTTCCGCCTGAGCCGCGGCGAGATCCCCCGCGGGTGGGATTTCGTAATCGTCCCCAGGGCAGGCCGGGAGCATGAACTCAGCGGCTTGCGGGCGTCGATAATGTCGCTCTCGCGGCGACTGACCGATGGCAGCAACGCCGGCGGAGGGCGGAAATGACCCGACGGCGAGGCATCCGCGGACTCCTCAGCCTGCCGGGCGAGCTGCTGATCCTGCTGGTCCGGCTGTATCAGGCGACGCTCTCGCCGCTGCTGGGCGGCCAGTGCCGCTTCCAGCCCACGTGCAGCGAGTATTTCATCGAGGCGGTCAACAGACACGGAGCCCTCGTCGGGGGATGCATGGGCCTGTGGCGGCTGCTGCGGTGCCACCCGTTCAGCCGAGGGGGATACGATCCCGTGCGGTAGACGCGCTCAGCGCTTCTCCGGCCGGCGGGAGCGGGGCGAGGCGGCCTTGGGCTTCGTCTTGGGCTTGGCCTTCGGCTTGGACTTGCGGGTCTTACGGGCCTTCACCAGGGGGGCCGTGCCGCCGTTCTCCTCGCGTAGATAGACTGTCGCCCGCCTGCCCATCACGGTGCCCTCCCCGGAAGGCCCGTGGGGCCCGCCGGCAGCCGCCTGACGGACCTGTCGGATCTGCCGGGCCTCCTCGACGATCGAGATGACCCTGTCGAAGTCGTCCGTGACCGTGAACAGGTCCAGGTCTTCCTGCGGCGCCTAGAAGCTCACCTGCGCGCGGACGCCAAAGACCAGCGCGTCGCTGGC
>CAYUYH010000107.1:0-9154 GCA_964449175.1 uncultured Planctomycetaceae bacterium | reverse complement strand
GACCTCCAGCCCCAGTTCGACGAAGGCCTCTCCGGGGAAGGTGGCGATGCCGCACCGCCGCGGGACGTAATCGCTCACGAACGCGATGCACCGCCGGTCCTGCTGCTTTGGTTGTCTGGCCATTCTCCGTGCCTTGCCGTTCTTGCTCCGTTGCAGTCGAACTGGTTATTGCCGAGACGCGCGCTGCGTGCTGACGCTCGCCGGTTGGCGCTTCGGTCGGTCGCGGCAGTCGTACGGGCGCCGGCCTGGCGATTGACGCCGGGCAGGCGGGTCTATGATAGCCTCCGCCGCGTGGCGGTTCAACCGTAGCTGCGGTCCGTGGGTGGGCGCGATAACGGTCGCGCCCACGGATAGATCGGCAAGGAGACGGCGGGCGCCGCATGGATTTCGGGGGACGGGCGGGCGTCACCGCTCCACGGCGTCGGCTCGGTCGGCCGCCGCGGGCGAGGGGGCAAGCAGGGCGTCGTATTCCTCGACGTTGCCGAGCAGCTCCATCGCCCGCCTGAGTTGAGTGTCCAATTCCAGCAGCCTGGCCGGGAGAGGCGCGGCCTGGGATGTGGTGGTCGCGGGGGGTCGGCGGGCGCTCGCTCCATTCGCCGGCTGAGTCGGCGCCCAGCCGGTCACTATCTGGGGCGTCTCGGCCTGCAACCACAGCCGCCTCACGCCCGCCCGCTGCGGCAGGGTCATCTCGACGGTCACGTGCGGGTCCACGCCCCAGGTGTCGCTGCCCGGCCGGCGAGTAATACATGTCCCGTCGCCAAGCAGGAACTCCGCGGTCGTGAGGTTCACCTCGCCCATGTCCGCCGGGAGCTGGAGCACGCTCTGGATCAGGCCCTTGCCCCTGGTCCGCGTGCCGACAAGGACGGCGCGATGGTTGCAGGCCAGCGCCCCGGCGACGATCTCAGCCGCGGAGGCCGTGCTGCCGTTGACGAGCACGGCGACGCGGAGATCGCGGCTGTAGGTTCCCTGCGAGCGGGCGTGCCGGCCGGGGTGCGTGCCGGTCTTGTCGCGCAGGGCGAAGATCGGCCCGTCGGCCAGGAACAGGTCAGCCACCGCCGCCGCGGACGGCAACTGCCCGCCGGGATTGTCGCGCAGGTCGAGGATCAGTGCGTCCAGGCCGTCCATCTGCCGCAGGGCCGCCTGGACGTCCCCGGCCGTCCCGCGCACGAACTCGCGCACGCGCAGGAGGGCAATCGTCGGGCGGCGCGAAAGCAGATACGTCCATCGCCCCTGCTCATCGCGGTAGAAACCGGTAACCGAGGCGACCCTGAACACGCGGCGATTCAGCGTCACCGTTCGCACCTCGCCGCGGCGATCCATCACTGCCAGTTCCACCTCGCTGCCTTCCGGGCCGTGGTTGACCACGCGGTTGAGCTTGCCGGTGGCGATCTCGTCGGCCGGGGCGCCGTCGACGGCCAGTACCACCTCGCCGCCCTTCAGCCCGCCGCGCCCGGCCGGCGTGTCGTAGACGACCTGGACGATCCTCGCCAGCCCCGCCGAGGTCTCCAGCTCCAGCCCCACGCCGCAGTCGGCGCCCTCGATCCGCCGGCGGAACGACGCAGCCTCGTCCGGCGGGATGTGGGCCGAGTATTCGTCGGCCGCCTCTGCCATCCCGGCCACCGCGCCCTGGACGAGCTGCGCGTCGTCGCCCGGGCAGTAGCCGCTGGTGGTGATCAGGCGATATGTCTCCACGACTGGGTGCAGTTGTGGAAACTCCTCGACGTTTGCCGTCCCAGGGGCCGGCGGACGCGTCAACAGTATCACGGCAATGGATACGAGAAGAAGCACCCCTGCCCAGATGAGGTTGCGCTTCGTCATACTCGCTGCCCCTGTCCCGGCCCGTCAGGCCGAGCCGGACCCGCAACGTCGTCCGCCCACGGAAGGAGCCAACTTGGCGGCAGCTCGGGCGCGACGCTGCTGGAGAGACTGGGCAGGGGCGGAATCGAACCGCCGACACCATGATTTTCAGTCATGTGCTCTACCAACTGAGCTACCTGCCCGAAGGCGGCACATCGCCCGTCGCATCGCCCGGGCCGGGGCTGCGCCTCCGGCGCCACACCAGTGACTGTACTCCCCGCCCGGAGCCTGTCAAGCCCCCGCCGCCACGGGATGCCGCCGGAGAGGCTACTGGGCAGCCACCGGCCGCCACCCAAGCCGCTGAGCGATGCCGTTGACGCCGAACCACAGAATCCGGTACTGCCAGATCCTGTTCAGCTCCGCCTGCGCTGCCAGGGTCGCCCTGGCCTTGGCGTACTCGCCTATCACCGCCGGCTTGAAATCCGTCCGCTCCATCACCAGCACTCGGCCCATGGACGGCAAGCGCAGGACACCCGTCGCCCGCGGCGAATCTGGATAAGGCGGCTCGATGATATCCGGGGCAAGCGCGAAGGCCGCGTCCATGAACGACTTCATCAGCTCCGGCGAGGTCAGCTTCACGCCGCTGACGTTCGACAGCGGATAGCTGAACGGCGGGAGCATCGCCAACTGGATTTGCGAGGGCTCCTTGCCGCTCAACTGCGCCAGCATCTGATACTGCTGTTGCGGCGAGCTCATGACCTTGCGCGTGAACGGGCCGGTCTCGAATGTCGCGACATCCAGCTCGCGGGCCGCGGCCGCCAGCCCCACCGAGGCGGCCCGCTCGCTGAGCTTGGCGGCCTGGGCAGCGGCCAGGGCGAAGGCCTCTCGCAGGCGAATGTCCCGCTTGACCTTGTCGGCTAGGCCCGGCACCTCCTCGATCGTCGCGGGGGAGTGGGCGGGCTTTGCCTCGGCCAGTCGCCACAGCAGCCTTCCCGCTCGCGGACCGGTGACCACCATGCGCGGGCCGTCGTCACCCTCGACCATCCCCGAGGTGTTGGCCTGTCCGAAAGGCCGGGCGGCGAAGACAATATCCGTCATCGACCTGCCGGCCGACGTGGCGCAGTTGCCCACTATCTCGTCGTTGGACATCTCGAACGGGTCCATCAGCGGCGTCTGCTCGACCTGGATGGGGAAGAAGTCGATCCCCTCGTCGCCAACCTTCACCGAGAACAGCACGCCCTTGAACGCCGGCGAGGTCGCCCAGTGCAGTTTGGGCAGTTCCAGTTGCCGGCATATCTCATCGAGTGCCGAAGCCAGAGTGATTCTGTCGGCCTGGATCGTCACGCGCACGTCCGGGGCCAGCTCGACCGCCTTGCCCCGGCCCCACGGGAACGCGATGGCCTCCAGTTGCGCCTGCTCGGCCAAGTAGGCGACGGCGGCATCGAGCGGCTGGGCCTGGATGTCCAGGCCGACGATCTCGCGCCGCAGGACGCTGTCGGCCGGGCCGGTCATCTTCGACAGCGCCCAGTGGTAGGCGTCGACGGCGCCGGGGGCGGTCTCGTCATGCGCGTCCATCGTGGCCCGGATATGACCGACGGCGTTGTTCATCGCCGTCTTGACGGCCGGGGCTGTCAGCAGCTCGACGATCTGCTCCTTCGCCTCCGAGAACGTCATCGGCTCGGAGCGGTGGGCGGCAGGTCGGCTGGCCGATGACTCGCCGCCATTGCCGTCGGTGGCGGGCTGGCTGTCGGCAACGGGCGCCTGCTTGACGAGCTCGGCCTTGTGGAGGCGGTAGTAGTCGCGCACGGCCTTGTCGCCGGGACGGACCACGCGCTCCACCACGTCCTGACGCACCAGCAGATAAAGCAGTCTCGCGCGGTGCGCCTGGATGTAGCCGAACCCGAAGGGGTTCTCTTCGCTGGCCATGCCGGGCGGGTTGGCGCGGTAGTCGGCGAATTGCTTGTCGATCTGCTCAGTCGTCGGCTCGGCTGTGCGATCGAGGAATTCCTCGGCCGGCAGCGCGGCAATCCTCAGCTCTATCGTCTCACTGAGATCACGGTACAGGCGTCGCAGCTGTCTCTCGGAGGTAGCCGTGCCCGGCGGCATCCCCCCCCCGCTGGCGACGTGGAGGAGCGAGTGGATGAACATCTTCTTGATCCGCAGCCAGGCGGCGGCGGTGTCGCGTATCTTCGCAACGGTGACGGCGGGCAGACGCGGCCTGAGGGCAGACGACAGGGCCTCGATATTCACCTCGTCAAGCCCCCGCTGCATCAGGAGGCTCTCCAGTTCCTGCTTGGTCAGCGCCACTGACGAGGCCTTCGCCTCGGCCGACAGCATTACGTAGGCCAGGGCGGCGTTGCCCCCGTTGCCCAGCAGGACGGCGTAGTCCTGGTCGAAGACGCGGCTGTTGATCGCGTTGAGGATATACAGCTCCGCGTCCGCGCGCTTTATATCGTTGCGAGTGATCTCGCCGGTACTGATCCACCCCAACTTCTGCTCCTTGTTGGGACGGGCGGTAAGATAATTCGCGCCGTAGCCGCCGACGAGGAAGGTGAGCATCAGCACTACCATGATGCCTATCACCAGCTTCTGGCGGCGACGAAAGAACTGCAGTGCCATGGCGGCTCCTAGAATCCGAATTTGCGGATCAGCGGACGGCCTCACCGCGCCGCCCGCTCGGGATCGACCCAGTATATGTGCGCCTCCGCGTATTGCAAGCCCAAGGCGGCGCGGAGGGGAGCCCCCACCGTCAGGTCGCCACGGCGACTCGCGGCGGCGAGCGGGCAATGGCGTGGGACGCCCGCGGCGCTGCCGCGGGATGCTCCCCCCGATTGGCCGATTGACGGATCGACCCTATCCCCGCCTCACGGGCGGGGCTTCCTTCCGCGCGCGTCGCGCTTTCGGCGCGCCGTGGGGTCAGTCCCGGGCCTTGGCCTCGGCGTCGTCCAGGGCGGCGAGCAGGTCGGCGGCGGAGAACTTGCCCTCCAGGCGGATTGCCGGCCCGGTCGGCGGGAAGATCACCGTCAGGGGCGGCGCGCCCTTGAATCGCTCGTAGAGCATCTCGTTTGCGGGCGCGTCCGCGCTGGTCACATCGCCCCGCATCGCCAGCACTCCCCGGCCGGCGAGCTCGTCGGCCACGGCCGCGTTGTCGTAGATCATCGCATCGACCACCTTGCAGCTCAGGCACCACGCGGCGGTGAAGTCCACCAGCACGGTCTGCCCCTCATTCCGTGCCTGGGCGATCCGCTGCTCGTTGAACGGGGCGAACTCGACGGCCAGCGGCCTGGGCGGGCGGAGCATCCACCACCCCGCCGCGACGGCCAGGACTACGCCCGCCAGCCGCAACACGACCTTCTTGCCCGCCGGCCAGTCGTATCGCGCCCACGTGCCCCACATCCACAGGCAGAATGCCAGCACCACCGCGTAGCCGGTCACCCAGGCGACTCGCGTCTGCTCGCTGAGCGTGCCGACCAGCCACACGGCCACCAGCAGCAGCACGAAGCCCATCGCCTGCTTCAGCAGGTCCATCCATCGGCCCGGCTTGGGCAGTCGACCGACCAGTGCCGGAAACGCCACCAGCAGCGCGTGCGGGGCGGCCATGCCGACGCCGATCAGCACGATCGCCAGGCTGCCCAGCCACAGCGGCTGAATCTGCGCCCACGCGAAGGCGAGCACGAGTATGGCGAAGCTGCACGGCGTGGCGAGGATGGCCATCATCAGCCCCATGCCGAAAGAGGCGAGGTGGCCCTGGCCGGTTTGCCTGCCCTCCAACGCGGCCAGGCGACGCGGCACGAGTACAGTGAACACGCCGAAGAGGTTGACGGCCATCGCCGTGACGACCATGGCCATGCCCACGCGGAAGGCCGCCGACTGGAAGTGCCTGCCCCAGTCCAGCACCTGCCCCGCCGCCAGACGAAGAACCACGTTGGCGACGGCCAGGCCTATGAACAGCGACGCCACGCCCAGCGCGAACGCCAGCCCCACCGTGACGAACCGCCGGCGTGACTGGCGGGCCAGCTCGACCACGCTGAGCACGCGGATGGGGATCACCGGGAGCACGCACGGCATGACGTTCATGATCAGTCCGGCCAGCACGGCCAGCCCCAGCCCGGCCCAGGTGGCCAGTTGCCCCGCCGCGGTAGCGCCGACGGCCATCGTCTCATCCTTCTCGCGGAGCTGCCCGGCCGGCATGGCCAAGGGCAGGCCGGCGGCCATCTCGTCGGTCCACGCCTCATTGGCCACCGCGGCGGGCGCGACCGTCACCGTCGCCCGCGCTTCAGCCAGAACCGGGATGCACTTGAACTCGGAATCCGAGCACACCTGCCCGTCGATGATGACGGCGATCTCTCCCGGCCCGTCGGCGGTGAGCGGCGCGGTGACCGGCACGTACGCCACCGCCCTGCCTGTGTAAACGTGGTTGGTGATCGTCCTGTCGCCCAGGGTCGTACTGTGCGGCTGGTCGGCGGGCCAGAGTGCCTCGCCGACGCAAAACGCCCCGGCCTGAACCGCCAGCGATGCGGCCTTGGGCGCGAAGTCCTCATTGCCGCCGGGCGCGGGGCTGTAGAATACCCAGCCGTCGGCGACGGTCAGCTCAACGGCCAGGTGGAAGTCCTGGCCGGGGGTGACGTGGGTGTGCGACGGCGTCACGGACACAGTGAGGTAACGCGGGCCGGGCAGAGACGCCCGCCCACTGCCCAATGGGTCAAACAGGTCGCTCTGTGCCAGGCCCGCCGCCGGGCCAAGGGTTCCGGCCGCTATCGCCGCCGCCAGCACCAGTCGCTTGCACATGTGTCGATCTCCCGCGGATGGGCCCACTTGCAGGGCCGTGAGCCTAACGCCATCGCGCGTCGGCGTCCAGCCTCGCCCGCACCCGGGCCCACAATCGCCCTCACACAATCCTAGGCCCGTGCCCCTTGCCTCCCCCCGCGGCAGCGGCTAACATTGCGGGCTTGTCGCTATCCCTTTTGCGTTTTGGAGAGGTTATGAGTGCACTGGAAAAGGTCGACCCGGCTGTCGCCGAGATAGTCCGCGCCGAGGCCCGTCGCCAGGCGGAGACACTGGAGATGATCGCCTCTGAGAACCACGTCTCCCCAGCGGTGCTGGAGGCGACGGCGAGCGTCCTGACGGACAAGTACGCCGAAGGCTACCCCGACAAGCGGTGGTACCAGGGCTGTCGCGAGTCCGACAGGATCGAGCAGCTTTGCATCGACCGCGCGAAGGAGCTGTTCGGCGCCGAGCACGCCAATGTTCAGCCCCACGCCGGCACGAGCGCGAACCTGGCCGTTTACGTCGCGGCGCTCAAGCCGGGCGACAAGATCATGGGCATGAGACTCGACCAGGGCGGGCACCTGTCGCACGGGCTGGACATCAACCTGTCGGGCATCTGCTACAAGACCGCAAGCTACGGCGTCCGCCGAGACAGCGAGATGCTGGACCTCGACGAGGTGCGCGAGCTGGCGCTGAAAGAGCGGCCCGACATGCTGGTGGTCGGCGCGTCGGCCTATCCGCGGCTGATCGACTTCGCCGCGTTCGGCGAGATCGCCAAGGAGGTAGGCTGCTACATGATGGCGGACATCGCGCACATCGCCGGGCTGGTGGTCGGCGGCGTGCACGGCGACCCCGTCCCCGTCAGCGACTTCGTGACCACGACCACTCACAAGACCCTCCGCGGGCCGAGGGGGGCGGTGATCCTCTGCCGCAAGGAGCATGCCCGCGCGATCGACCGGGCGATATTCCCCGGCCTGCAGGGCGGCCCGCTGATGCACGTGATCGCCGCCAAGGCCGTCACGTTCCACGAGGCGATGCAGCCGGCGTTCAAGACATACGCCGCAGCCATCGTGGCCAACGCCCAGACGCTGGCCGGCGAGCTGCTGGAGCGGGGATGGCGGCTTGTCTCCGGCGGCACGGACAACCACCTGCTGCTGATCGACCTCCGCAGCAAGGACGCCAACCTCACCGGGCGGACCGCCGCCGACTGGCTGGCGTCGGCTGGGATAATCGCCAACAAGAACGCCATCCCCTTCGATCCTCGCCCGCCGATGGACGCCTCCGGCGTACGGTTTGGCACGCCGGCGCTCACCACGCGAGGCATGGGCGCGAAGGAAATGAAACTCATCGCCGAGTGGATCGACGAGATCCTCACCGGCGGCGCCAGCGAGACGATCGTCAAATCCGTCCGAGGCGGCGTGGCGGAGTTGTGCAGCCAGTTCCCGACGCCAACAAGCTAGCTACAAGGCACAAGGGGCACGCTATGCGAGAGGTCTACAGGATTCTCGACGCCAACTTCAACCGGGCGCGCGAGGCCCTGCGAGTGGCGGAAGACTGCGGGCGGTTCGCGCTGAACGATCCGGCCATCACGCAAATGGCCAAGAACCTCCGCAGCGACCTCAAAGAAACGTACGACGCCATGCCCGTCGCCGAGATGCTCGCCAGCCGCGACACCGCCGGCGACATCGGCACGGAGCTGGCCAGCCCGACCGAGCCCGCGCGGGGCGGCCTGGCCGACGTGGCGACGGCCGCCTGCAAGAGGCTTACCGAGGCGCTGCGGACCATCGAGGAATACGGCAAGTTCGTCGCCCCCAAGGAAGTGCTGCGGATCGAGCGGATGCGCTACGACGCCTACACGCTGGAGCGTCGGCTGATCGGCAAGCTCGCAATCGCCAGCAAGTTCGCGGACGTGAAGCTCTACGTGCTGATCACGCCGCAGTTGTGCAAGGGCAGCATTCGCGAGGTCGCCCGAGGCGCGATCGCCGGCGGGGCCGACGCGCTGCAACTGCGATACAAGGACGGCTGTGACGCCGAGCGCCTTGCCGTGGCCGCCGAGCTGCGCGAGCTGACCGACGAGACCGGCAAGCTGTTCATCATCAACGACCGCCCGGACATCGCCGCCATCGTCGGCGCCGACGGCGTCCACCTCGGCCAGGGCGACCTGCCCATCGCCGAGGCCCGCGGGCTGCTTCGCCCCGGCGCGATCATAGGGCGATCCACCCACTCGGTCGAGCAGGCGCACGGGGCCGTCATGGAAGGCGCCGACTACGTCTCCGTGGGTCCGATGTTCGAGACGGCCACCAAGGACGCCGCTCCCGTCGGCCCGCAGATGCTCCAGCAGGTCGCGCGGGAGATATCGCTGCCCCTCGTGCCGATAGGCGGCATCACGGCCGACAACGTGGACCTGCTCGTCGCCGCCGGGGCGATGAGGGTGGCCGTCTCGTCGGCAATCTGCTGCGCCGCCAACCCCCAAGCCGCCGCCGAGGCCATCAGGGCAAAGCTCAAGTAACGACCAGGAAGTAGGCCAGGACGACCGCGGCCAGGATGACGCGGTACACGCCGAACGGCGCCAGGCCGTGCCGCTTGAGCC
>CAYUYH010000106.1:0-9199 GCA_964449175.1 uncultured Planctomycetaceae bacterium | reverse complement strand
CCGTTGCCGCGTGTCTTGGCCGTGGCGGCGGGGGCGTCCGTGCTCGCGCGGGCGGTGGCCGCGCCGCAGATCGGCGCGACCGTATCGATCATGGGCCAGGCCACGCGCGGCGGCATCGGCTATGCCACCGTCGGCGAGAACAGCTTCTTCCCGGCCTGTGCGGTGCTGGCCGGCTTCCCCATGCTCATGGGCAACACCACTCCCAACCTCTACCCGCAGCGATGGTGGGGGGCGTGGCACCTGTGGGAGATGCTGGGCTACGTGGGGATAGGCACGTTGGCGCTGGCGGCGGCGGCCGTGTGGTCGCTGTATCGCAAGCGGCGGCCGCCCAACCCGCCCGACGCGCCGCCGCTGACGCCGCTGGTCCGCGTCTGGACCTGGCTGGGCCTGGCCGCCGGCGTCTGGATGCTGGGCTACTACCTGCCGAGCTACAGGCTGGTGCACATGCTGCCCGTGCTGGGCGTGATTCGCTGCCCGGCGCGGATGCTGCTGGTGGTGGATTTCGCCTTGGCGGCGTTGGCGGCATCGGCCGTCCATGCGATCTCGCTGGGATCCGCCGGCGAGCGGCTGGAGCGGCTGCGGCGGACGGTGTTGCGTGCGGCGGCGGTCGTGCTGCCGGCGGGCATGGTGGTCGCCCTGGCGGCGATGGCCGGCGTGGCGGCGGCAGTGAGGGCCTATCCCGGCGAGATCCCGCTGCCGTTTGTCGGCACTGCCAGCGATGCCCTGGCGGCGGTCAGGCCCGGCAACCCGGCTGTGTTCGTGCCGTGGATCCTCGTTGTACTCACAGCCGTGACCATCCGCTTCTGGCTGGCCCGGCCTGAGGCAAGGGCGCCGCTGCTTGTTGGCCTGCTGCTGGTGGACCTGTTCTTCGTGTCCGGCTTCCTGGACGCCCCGGCCAAGGGAGATGTCCCCGCCGACCCCTACCACTCGCCGGCCGCGACGTGGCTGGCTGCAAACGCCCCGGCCGAACCGTACCTGGTCTATGGCCTCAGCGCCGACTATCGCGACCGCCCAGCCGAGCTGCTCCAGCCCAAGGCCGCGCAAGTCCTCGGCGTCGCCACGCTGAACGGCTATGGGATATGGCACAGCCCGGCCCGGGCGCACGCGCTGGGCTTCGACCGGTACGGGCGATGTCGCGACTGGGCCTGGCTTGTCAGGCGCAACCACCTGCTGAGCCTCTACAACGTGCGGTACATCTTGGCCGCGGCCGCTGAGTTCCGCGAGGTGATCGAGTCGGTGCGGATTGCGCCCGCCCCGGCCGTGGGAGATAACCTGCTCGGCGACCACTGGCGGCTGGACTGGGCGGAGCGCGCCGGAGACGGCGTGCTGCGGCTGCGGACGCCGTTCCTTTGGCGCCTCAGCGAGGCCGGCCAGGACGTCCGACTGGAGGGGGGAAAAGTCTATCGCATCAGCCTGGACGCCAGGGGGCCGCGGCGCGGCGCGGGCAACTTCCTGCGGGCCGAGGTGTTCGCCACGTCGCCCGACGGCCGATGGCAAGGCCGCGACGAGCTGGGCATGACCGTGATCCCCGAGCGGATCGGCGAGCGGTGGCGGCACTTCGAGTGGACGTTCCGGGCGCCCGCGGAGCTTGCCGCCGAGGCGAGCTTCCGCGTGTTCACGATGAGCGAGCGGCCTATCGAGGTCCGCAACGTCCAGCTTCGGCCAGCGGGCTGGGAGACGCCGGTGGACCCGCTCGGCCGGCTTGCGGAGGGTGAGCGCGTGTATCGGCTGGCAGCGGAGGCGCCGCCGGTGAAGCCCGGCGCCGCGCCGGTGGCGATATACGAGAACATGTTGTGCCCGCCGGCGGGCGAGCTGCCGGCCCGCGTTGCCGCCGACGAGGCCGACATCGAGCGGATAAGATGGATGTCCGCCGACCAGGCCGGGGCCTGCGGACTCCCGGCCGCCCCGGACCTGTCGATGCGGGCAGGAGCGGACCCGGCTTGGCTGTTCCGGGCGGCGACGCTGCCGGTAGCCGGGCTGACCGCGGTCCTGGCGGCGGCCGCCGTCATCGGGCGAATCCGTTCCCGGCGACGGGAGAACCAACCGCCCCCCCATGTCGTATCTAAACAGAATGGTTGATGCCGTCCGTCCGGCCTGACGCGGCGGCGTTGCACGATTCCAGGAGCCCCGCGAGGCCGAGGGGCGTGCGTGAAGGAAAGGATACGCTCATGAGCAAGTCCGCAAACGTGTGGAAAGTGCTGCTGCTGTCGATGGTGTTGGGTGTCGGCCTGTGCCTGCCGCCGGCCAGGGCTGCGGCCGCCGAGACGACGAGCGCCGCCGATCTGGCCGCGGCGCGCGAACACTTGGCCAAGCTGAGCCGGCAGGACTATCTCTCCGATCTGTCCGCCACGGTCGCCGAGGTCGTGCGCCCGGCGGTCGTGGAGGTCCGCGTGGTCAAGTGGGTCCGCCAGCCGGAGATGCCGGACATGAACGACTTGTTCAAGCGGTTTTTCCAGGACGCGAACCCGCCGTTCGAGTTCCACTTCCGCCAGTGGGGCACGCCCGACGAGCAGCAGCGTCAACTGCCGCAAAACCGGATTCGCGAGTATCAACTGCGGGGGATTGGCAGCGGCGTGGTCGTCGACGCGGAAAAGGGCTACGTGCTGACCAACTGGCACGTCGTCGGCGGCGCCGACGAGGTGAAGGTGCTGCTCGCAGACGACAGGGAATTCAAGGCCGAGTGGATTCGCCAGGACCCGGCCACCGACCTGGCCGTGATCAAGATCAAGGCCGACGGGCTGGTGGACGTGCCGCTGGGCAATAGCGACGCGGTGAGGGTCGGCGAGCAGGTGTTGGCCATCGGCGCGCCACAGGAGCTGCGAGAGACGGTCACCGCGGGAATCGTCTCCGCCAAGGGCAGGGTCACGAACGGCGGGCCCATGTACCAGAACTTCATCCAGACCGATGCGGCCATCAACCGCGGCAACAGCGGCGGGCCGCTGGTGAACATGCGCGGCGAGGTGATCGGGATCAACAACTCCATCTCGATCTCCCCGACGGAGATGGGCCTGCGCAACGACGGCATCGGCTTCGCGATTCCGTCGAACATGGCCAAGGAAGTCATGACCCAGTTGATCGAAAAGGGCAAGGTCACTCGCGGGTATCTGGGCGTGTGGATGCAGGAGATCACGGACCCCAAGCTGGCGGCAAGCCTGCGTCTGCCCGCGGACACGAAGGGGGTGCTCGTGACCGAAGTCAACCCGGACACGCCCGCCAGCAAGGCGGGGCTCGCGGCGGGCGACGTGATCGTCTCCGTCGACGGGCGGGCCGTGGAGGACATGCAGGAGCTCCGCAAGATCGTGGCCAAGCTCGAGCCGGACACGACCGTCAAGCTGGAGTACTACCGCGACGGCGCCAAGCGCGCCACGGACGTGACGATCGCGCCACAGCCCGCGGAGCTGACGATGAGCGGATATCCCGGGCCGACGACCGCGCCCTCGCCGGCTGCGTCGGAGCGGTTCGGCCTGAAGGTCGCGGAGATCACGGAAAGCGCCGCGAAGGACCTGGGCTACGAGACGGTGCCCGAAGGCGTGCTCATAACCGACGTGGCCGACCGCAGCGACGCCCAGTCGCAAGGCCTGCGGCCCGGCATGGTGATCCTGGACGTCCAGGGCGCCAAGGTGACCGGCGTCGAGGAGTTCGACAAGGCCATGGCATCCAAGGACGCAGCCAAGGGCGTCCGCCTGCGCGTCCTTGAGCCCGGCGGGGCCAAGAGATTCGTGTTCGTAAGGCCCGCCGACGAGGCAAAGTAGTTTCACATCCGCCTTTTCGCTGGTAGAATAAGGCCGGCGCGGGAGCAGCAATAGCCCCGCGCCGGCTTGTCATTTCCGTTGCGACCAGGAAGTCCGTCCACAGCTGAGATCGAGGTACCTTGTAAGGGGTGTAGCGATGGCCCTTGAAGTGAGATCCGCCGGCGACGAAGGCTTCGCCTCCATGGCCCGAAACATGGGGCGATGGGTCAATCATGTGCTGGGTCACCAGGTCAGCAGGTTTGCCGCCAGCGATGCCTGGACGCCGGCGGTGAACTTCTACGAGGACGAGGACGAGAACCGCTATTGCGTCGTCGTGGATCTGGCGGGCGTCAGCGTCAGCGAGATAGACCTGCGCATCGAAGAGGGTCTGATGATGATCAGCGGGCAGCGGGACGTGCCGACGCTGGCGAACTGTCCCCGGCCGCCGCGGGTGCACATGATGGAGATAGACCACGGACGGTTCTGCCGCAAGCTGCCCCTGCCGCCGGACGTGGACGTGGACGCGTCGGCGGAGTTGTCGGCCTCTTACGGCAACGGGTACCTCTGGGTCCATCTGCCCAGAAAGGCAGGCTAGCCGGTGTGCTCGGAACTGTTCAGGCCTAAGATAATCACCGACGACGAAGGCGAGGTCGTCGTCACGCCCGGCAGAGCGGGCCAGGCCGACGACAGCCACGTCGAGCAGGTCTCGATTCCCGACGAGGCGGCCGTGCTGCCGGTCCGCGGCGTGGTGCTGTTCCCGAGCACCGTCATGCCCCTGCCGATCGGACGCGAGAGATCGCGCCGTCTGATCCACGGCGTCCTGCCGACCGAGAAGATCATCATTGTGGTCTGCCAGAAAGACCCGGAGATCGAGGAACCCGGCCCGAAGGACCTCTACGACGTCGGCACGGCGACGATGATCCTCAAGCTGCTCAGGAGCGAGGAGGACAACCGGATCATCATCACCGGGCTGGCCAGGGTGGCGATCGAGGAGTACATCGCCCGCGAGCCGTACCTCAGGGCCAAGGTCCGCGTGCTGGCCGAGGAAGTGCCCAAGACCACGGAAACCGAAGCGCTCGTGATGAACGCCCGCACGGTCGCCCAGCGGATTCTGAAGCTGTCCCCGAACATCCCCGACGAGGCCGGCCTGGTGCTCGGCAGCATCGAGGGCCCGGGCACGCTGGCGGACTTCCTGGCCTCCAACCTGCCGCTGGACTTCGCCACCAAGCAGCAGCTCCTGGAGGAGCTGCGAGTGGACGAGAGGCTCAGAAGGGTCATCGTCGAGCTTCAGCACCAGTTGGAGGTGCTCGAGCTGTCCGACAAGATCCAGAGCCAGGTGCGGGCCAACATCGACTAGAGCCAGCGGGAGTACTTCCTCCAGGAGCAGCTCAAGGCCATCCGAAAGGAACTGGGCCAGAGCGACGACAGGTCGGCTGAGGTCGAGGAGATGAAGGGCAAGATCGACTCAGCCGGCATGCCGCCGACGGTGAAGTCCGAGGCCCTGCGAGAAGTCAGCCGGATGGAAACCATCCCGGCGATGAGCCCGGAGTACAACGTCATTCGGACCTACCTCGACTGGATGACCGAGCTGCCCTGGTCCAAGGCCACCAAGGACGACATGGACGTCAAGCGGGCCAAGAGAATCCTCAACGAGGACCACTACAACCTGGACAAGGTCAAGCGGCGGATTCTCGAGTACCTGGCCGTCCGCAAGCTGGCGCCCGAGTCGCGAGGTCCGATTCTGTGTTTCGTCGGCCCGCCCGGCGTGGGCAAGACCTCGCTGGGGCAGTCCATCGCCCGGGCGCTCGGACGGAAGTTCATCCGCATGTCGCTGGGCGGAATGCGCGACGAGGCGGAGCTTCGCGGGCATCGCCGCACCTACATCGGCGCCATGCCGGGGCGGATCGTCCAGGAGATCCGCAAGGCCGGCACGAACAACCCCGTGTTCATGCTGGACGAGCTGGACAAGGTGGGGGCCGACTTCAGGGGCGACCCCACCTCGGCGCTGCTGGAGGTGCTCGACCCGGCCCAGAACAACACGTTCCAGGACCACTACCTCAACGTGCCGTTCGACCTGTCGAAGGTCATGTTCATCGGCACGGCCAACATCATGGGCACTGTCTCGGCGGCGCTGCGCGACCGGATGGAGGTCATCGAGCTGCCCGGCTACACGCAGCGCGAGAAGCTGCGCATCGCCGAGAAGTACCTTGTGCCCAGGCAGCTTCAGGAGAACGGGCTGACCGCCTCCCAGGCGCGCTGGGCCGCCCCGGCCCTGCGGAAGATCATCGCCGACTACACGCGCGAGGCGGGCGTGCGCGAGCTGGAGAGGCAGATTGGCTCGGTCTGCCGCGCGGTGGCCGCCGCCATCGCCGGCGGCGAGGCAAAGACACGCAAGGTCACGCCCCAATTGGTGGCCAAGATGCTCGGACCCAGGAAGTACGAGAGCGAGCTCGCCCAACGCACCTCCATGCCCGGCGTGGCCACGGGCCTGGCCTACACCACTGCCGGCGGCGAGATCATATTCATAGAGGCCACCGCCTATCCCGGAAAGGGCGGCATGATACTGACCGGGCAGATCGGCGACGTGATGCGCGAGAGCGTGCAGGCGGCGTTCAGCCTGGTCAAGAGCCGCGCCCCCTGGTTCAATCTCGACCCGGCCAAGCTGTCCAGGACCGACGTCCACGTGCACGTTCCCGCAGGCGCCGTGCCGAAAGACGGCCCGTCGGCCGGCGTGGCCATGTTCACGGCGCTGACGAGCCTGCTGACGAGTCGCGCGGTCAGGCCGGACGTGGCGATGACGGGCGAGATCACCCTGCGCGGACTGGTGCTACCCGTCGGCGGCGTCAAGGAGAAGGTGCTGGCGGCGAAGCGCGCGGGCATTAAGACCGTCGTCCTGCCGGAGCGGAACCGAAAGGACCTGGTCGACGTGCCCTCCGACGCGCGCAGCGGCCTGGACTTCCAGTTCGTCAACAACGTCGACGATGTGCTGAAGCTGGCCTTCGGCGACGGCTTCAAGCCCCCCTCCGCCGGCAAGCCCAAGCCCAAGCCCAAGCCCAAGCCTAAGACCAAGACCAAGACCAAGACTCGCAAGAAGGCGGCGTCGCCGCGCGACAGGTCCAAGCGCTGACCGTCGCGGTGGCGGCATCGCGGTCGGCCGCTCTGCCATGGCGGGCTGAGATGCGCGGGGCGTCCGCGTTTGCCCTCGGCTGTTCGGAAGGCGCAAGGCACTGCTCTCCGAGGAGTTGGCCGGCGGGAGCGCGGAAAATCGTCCGGGAAAAAAACTTTTGATAGCACGCGTGGCATCTGCTAACGTGCTATTAGTGAAGGCGCGCGCGGCCGCGGCCGTGAAGATGCCCCTCGGCGTTCCGTCACGGGCAAGTGTGGATTTGGCAGGAGCTTTCAGATGATACAGACAGGCTGGCCTCGCAGGTCGATCAAGGCCCTTGAGTTCGGGCGTGGCAGCGGAGACAAGGGGGAGTACTTCTTCGCGGCTGCCTTGGCGGCGGTGATCGTGGGCGCGCTGGCGCTCACCATCTACTTCACGTTCATCGCCAGGGGTCCATCCGGCCCCAAGAAGGAAGAGGGATGGATGTACCATTGCTTCAATTGCGGGGCCGAGTTCCACGTCGACCAGAAGGCCATGAACCGGCTTGAGGAGCAAGACGACACCAGGGCGGACTGTCCCAAGTGCGGCGCCAAGCACAGCGCCGTGAAAATGCTGAAGTGCTTCAAGTGCGGTAAGTTCTTCGTCAGGACGAGACTGCTCAACCGCAGGGCCAAGCGGGATGTGTGTCCGTACTGCGGAACCGACTACCTTGAAGGCATGAAGCAGAGCATCGAGTAGTGGGGCGGCGGGAAGCGCCCGCGCGCCCGCTGCCGGGCAAAATCATGGTCTGACGGGCCCTGGCCGGCGACGACTGGCCGAGGCCCGCTTCTTTGCGCCGGGCGGGCGGGGCGCTGCCGCGGCGGCGGCTTCCAATGGCCGCATCGAGGTGCTATCCTCTCCGCCATGTTCGAGTCATTGACAGAGAGATTCACCGGCGTCTTCCGGCGCCTCTCCGGGCGCGGGCGGATCACCGAGGCCAACGTCGCCGAGGCTATGCGGGAGGTTCGCACGGCCCTGCTGGAGGCCGACGTCCACTACGAAGTCGTCCGCAAGTTCTGCGACGACGTGACCGCCAAGGCCGTCGGGCAGGATGTCCTCAAGTCGCTCCATCCCGGCCAGCTCATGGTCAAGATCGTCCACGACGAGCTGGCCGAGCTGATGGGCCCGGTCGACAGCCGAATCTACTACGTCACGCCGCCGCCGACGATCATAATGATGGCCGGGCTCCAGGGCAGCGGCAAGACCACCACCTGCGGCAAGCTCGCCAGGCACGTGATGTCACAGGGCAAGCACCCGGCGCTGGTGGCCTGCGACCTGCAGAGGCCCGCCGCCGTCGATCAACTGTCCATCATCGCCGAGCAGGTCGGCGCTCCGACGTTCAAGATCGCCGGCGAGAAGAACCCCGTCCGCGTCGCCCGCAAGGCCCTCTCCTGGGCAGGCGAGAACGACTGCGACGTGCTGATCGTCGACACCGCCGGCCGGCTGCACATCGACGAGGAGATGATGAAGCAGGCCGCGGACATCGCCTCGGCCGTCAACCCCCACCAGATCTACCTCGTCTGCGACGCCATGACCGGGCAAGACGCCGTCAACTCCGCCAAGGAATTCAACGAGCGGCTGGAGCTGGACGGCGTGATCCTCACGAAGTTCGACTCCGACGCCCGCGGCGGGGCGGCGCTGTCGGTCAAGGCCGTCACCGGCAAGCCCATCAAGTTCATCGGCGTCGGCGAGAAGCTGGACAAGCTGGAGGCCTTCCACGCCGACCGCATGGCCGGGCGAATCCTCGGCATGGGCGATGTCGTAAGCCTGGTCGAGAAGACCCAGCAGCAGTTCGACGCCGACCAGGCCGCCAAGATGCAGGAGAAGATGGCCAAGGGCCGCTTCACGCTCACCGACTTCCTCTCGCAGATAAAGCAGATGCAGAAGCTCGGGCCGCTTAAGGACGTGCTCAAGCTCATGCCCGGCATGAGCGAGCAGATGGCCGGCATGCAGATGGACGGCGACGAGCTGAAGGGCATGGAGGCGATCATCAATTCGATGACGCCAACCGAGCGCGAGACCCCCTCGGTCATCGAGGCCAACCGCCGCCGCCGAATCGCACGCGGCAGCGGCACCCAGCCGCAGGACGTCTCCGGACTGGTCAAGAGCTTCACGATGGCCTCGGGCATGATGAAGCAGATGGCCGGGATGGGCACGCGCGACCGGGCCAGCTTCGCCAAGCAGATGGGGCAGATGGGCATGGCCGGTGGCGTGCCGCGGTTCAAGGTCAAGCAGCGATCCCACCGCCTGACCAAGAAGGAACGCACCCGCCAGAAGAAGAAGAAACGCCGCCGATAGGGGCCCATAGCCGTGGGGCGTGCAA
>CAYUYH010000105.1:0-9230 GCA_964449175.1 uncultured Planctomycetaceae bacterium | reverse complement strand
CATTTGTCATCTCCCTTGTTGAGTTCCGACCCTCCGATGCTCACATCGTACTGTCTACCGATCGGGCAACGCAAGCCCAAAGTTCACAAAAAAGTGAACTTCTCGGCACAGTTTTCCTTGACTTGCGAGGTTTACTAGCTATCATATAATGCGGGGGATATACCGCACAGAAGACTGCGGTTCACATCGGAGGACAAGAAACCCACAGGGCGGACGGGCTGTAACAGTTCATAAGTACGGAGGTTAGCTATGAGACTGCCTTTGAGGGAAGACATCTGTCTCGCGGAGAAGCCCCCCAGAATCGACGAGGTGGTCATGGGCCGGGCGGAGTTGCTGGCGGAAGGCGACCGGGCGCTGTTGGAGGCGGTGGTGGCGCGGGGTCTGTCGGCTGCGGCGGTGGCGAGGATGATGGGACTGCCTCCGCCGGTGGTCAGAAGGCGCGTCAGGCGGCTGTGCAGGCTGGTGGGCAGCAGCCGGTTCCTGGACGCGGCGCGGGCTCTGCCCTACCTCGCGCCGAAGGATGCGGAGTTGGCGCGGCTGCGGTTCTGCCAACAGGCCACGCACGAGGAGCTGTGCGAGCGGTTCGGCCTCACGTGGCACCGGCTGCGTCGGCGTCTGGACGCGATCGCCGCGCAGATAGAGACGGTCCGTCGCCTGACCTGCCGCGTCGGCCAGCGGGGAGGTAGGTGAAGGTGATGCGAAACAGCCTTCTGCCGTTGCGCTCTCCTGGAGGGTACATCTCACGCAGGGCAGCCCGCAGCTTGCCCAGGGCGGCAAAGCCATCGGCCTTGGCGTCGGCCGCGCGGAGGCGGCGCGCGGCGACCACCTCAACGGAGTCTATGCGAACCAAGCCCAAGCCGGGAACCAGATGCACGCTGCCGGGCCGGACGCGCCGGCGGTCCCAGTAGCGCAGCGTCGTGGTCTTCGCGCCGCGGCGGATCGCATCGAAGAACGCCTTCTTCATCAGGAGCATCTCAGTGTCTCCAGAGTCATGTAAACCGTATTGGACCGTGACCGTCAACGCCGCGGTTCGCCGCCCGCGGGCTAGACGAGCGGACGCCCGCCGCCTGTTGCGGATGTTCGGCCTGGCGGACGGGGCGGTCGAGACGCTCTACGAGGACTTCGAGCTAGACATCTCGCCGGGGGAGATCATAGCCGTGGTGGGGCCTTCCGGGGCGGGCAAGAGCGTGCTGCTGCGGAAGGTCCTGGCGCAGGTCGGCTGCGCGCGCGACCTGGGCATCGCGGAGCTGTCGCGGGAGCGGAGCGCAACCATCAACGCCGTCGGCGAGGGCCCGGCGGCGCGGCGGCTGGAGGCGCTGTCGCGTTGCGGTCTGGCCGAGGCGGCCGTGCTGGTCACGCCGGCACGTCGCCTCTCGGGCGGGCAGGTCTATCGGCTCGCCGTGGCCAGGGCGCTGTGGCGGGCGCGGCGATCAGGCCGGCCGGGCGTGATCGTGGCCGATGAATTCGCCGCGACACTGGACGACGAGACGGCCGAGCTGCTCTGCCGCCAGGTCCGCCGGGCCATCAGCGGCTCGCGGGTGGCGCTGGTGGCCGCGACGGCCAGGACGGGCGTGCTGGACCACCTTCGGCCGGACGTGGTCGTCGCCAAGCCGCTGGGTCGGGCGGCGAGGAAGGTGTTCCCTCTCTGGCGGAAGCCAGGGCGTCGCCAGGCCCACGCCGCCCGTCGCTGGCGCATCGGGCGCGGCAGCATCCGGGACTATCGCGCGTTAGGGCGGTTTCACTACCTCACGGGCCCGCCGGCCGCCCACAAGCGCGTGTACGTGATCCGCCGCCCGCGAGCGTCCAGCCGAGCGGGCCCCGGCCGGTGGAAGGCTGCGGCCTCGGCGGAAACGGTGGCGGTGGCGGTCGTCTCGCCGCCGGTGATCGCCGTCGCCGGGCGGAACCTTGCCACCGGCGGCAGATACGTCGACCGCGACCGCCGCGCCGCGGTCGCGAGGCTCAACGCCGAGGTCGAGTGCATCTCGCGCGTGATCGTGCACCCGGTCTACCGCTCGTGCGGACTGAGCGTGCGACTCGTCCGACACATCCTGCGGACCTCGACGGCGCCCGTCGTCGAGGCGTTGGCCGTCATGGGCAGGGTGCACCCATTCTTCGAGCTGGCCGGGATGACGAGCTGGTACGTCGGCGGCGAGGGCAAGTATGTCTACTACGATCACATCCGCGCGCGCCGCGCCGCCAAACGCGCCAAGGGTCGCCGCCGCCGCGGCAAACCCAAGCCAAAAGCGGTTTCAAGGCTGCGCTGAAGGGCGGCGGGGCTTCCGCCACGCCATCCACAAGGCCTTGAAAGTGAATGTCTTGCGCGGCGGGGCGGGATCCCCGCCGCGCTCCAGACCGGATTATGAAACCACCTCTAGGAGGACGCAATAAGTGGCCATCAGCAGTGAAGCCAAAGAAGCGAAGTGGACCAAACGCCCGCCGCAGACGGCCGGCCAACTCGCCAGGCTCGTAAGGGAGAAGTTCTCACTCGTCTTGGCCGACGAGAGCCCCTGCCCGCACCACCACAGCCCGCTTGACTACCTGGCGGCGAGCTTTTTCGACCAGTCGGACCTGCTTGTCTGGGCCAATCGCGGCGGCGGCAAGACGATGCTGGCGGCGGTCGCGGCCATCCTCGACGCGGTCTTCCACAGCCCGGCCAAGATCCGCGTCCTCGGCGGCAGCTTCGACCAGTCCGACCGCCTGGCCGAGCACATCCGCGAGATGCTCGCCGCCCACCCCTACCTGCTCGACGGGCCGTTCACGCGCAAGAGAGTCCGCCTGGTGGGCGGCAGCGAAATCCGCATGCTCGCCCAGAGCCAGCGCGCGGTCCGCGGCCAGCACGTCCAGAAAATCCGCTGCGACGAGGTGGACCTGTTCGACGCGGAGGTCTGGCGGGCCGTGCAGTTCGCCACTCGCAGCTCCGAGGCCGCGCGCGGGTCCATCGAGGTGCTCTCCACGCTGCACCGCCCCGGCGGGCTGATGCAGGAGCTGGTCGCCTCGGCGCGGCGGGCACGCGAGGGGGCAGGCTATAGGCTGATCCAGTGGTGCCTGTGGGACGTGATCGAGCCGTGCGTCGAGCGCCAGTGCGACCAGTGCCTTCTGGCCGACGACTGCCGCGGGATCGCCCGGCGGGGGACGGGATTCTTCCGCATCGACGACGCGATCGCCATCAAGGCCCGCTCCAGCCGCTCGGCCTGGGAGGCGGAGATGCTCTGCCGCGGCGCGCACCGCCAGTACCTGGTGTTCGAGGAGTTCGACCCCGCCCGCCACGTAGCGGAGATGGACTACCAGGGCGACTGGCCGGCGTACCGGGCGATCGACTTCGGCTATCGCAGCCCGCTGGTGTGCCTGTGGATTCAGGTCAGCCCGCTGGGGCAGGTATGCGTGCTGGACGAGTACGTCGCCACCCGCCGCCCGCTTGGCCTGCACGCCGCCGAGATCATCAAGCGCGACCGCGGGCCCGTCGTGGCCACATATGTCGACCCCGCGGGCAGGGCGCGCGAGGCGACCAGCGGCGCCGCCTGCACGGAGATGCTCGCGGCCGCGGGGATCCCGTGCACCTGGCGGGGGAGCACCATCGCCGAGGGCCTGGAGCTTGTCCGCGCCGCGCTGGCGCCGGCGGCCGGCGAGCCCAGCCTGACGATTCACCCGCGCTGCGCCCACCTGATCGACGCGTTCGCCAGCTACCACTACCCCCCGCCGTCCAGCTCCGCCGACCGCGACACGCCGGTGAAGGATGGCCCGGACCACGCCATCGACGCGCTGCGGTATTTCTTCATCAACCGCATGCGCCCGAAGATTGCCATCACCCGAACGCTGTACTAGACTCAGCCGCCATGGGCGAGCTGAACGTGCATCTCAACGGGCGGGTCGTGCCCGCCTCGCAGGCGACCATCAGCGTCTCCGACGCCGGGTTCGTCCATGGCGCGTCGGTGTTCAGCACGATGCTCGCGCGGAACGGGCGGGTCTTTCGCCTGGATCGCCACTTGGCGCGGCTGACGGCGACGGCCAGGCGGTTCGCGCTGCGGACGGACGCGACGGCCGAGCAGCTCACCGCTGCGGTCGACGAGCTTCTGGCCGCCAACTCGCTCGCTGACGCCCGCGTGCGGATCACGCTCTCGCCCGGCCAGGCCGAGGGCGAGGGGCCGACCACCACGCTCCTCACCGCCGACCCGCTGCCGGAATATCCCCCCCAGTGGTACAGCGAGGGCATCGGCGTGATCGTCACCCAGTTCAAGCAGTCGCGCGACGACCCGCTGTGCGGCTACAAGACAGGCTGCTACCTCCCCCGCCTGCTCGCCCGCCAGGCCGCGGCCGCCAAGGGCATGACCGAGGCGCTGTGGTTCACGACGGACAACCTTTTGGCCGAGGCGTGCTTCTGCAATGTATTCTGCGTGCTGGGCGGGCAAGTCGTTACGCCGCCGCTGGATACACCCGTGCTGCCGGGGGTCGTGCGGGAGGCAGTCGTGGAATTGTGCGGCGAGCGGGGCGTAGAATGCACAGACAATCGGCCTGTCACCGTTCGCGAGATGCTCGCGGCGGAGGAGATGTTTCTCACGTCGTCGTGCTCGGGCGTCCGCCCGGTCGTGCGGGTGGAGCGGCACGCGGTGGGCGACGAGAAACCCGGGCCGATCACGAAGCAGATCATGGCCGCCTACGCCGAGCTGCTGGACCGCGAATGCCCGGCATAGACACATCGAATTGCGGATTGCGGATTTCGGATTGCGGATTCAACTGCTGGCATTTGGTGCGTGCTGCCTGGTTCCCGGTCCCTAGTCCCTGGTCCCTGTCGTTCAGGAGCACGTCATGAAGGTCAGCGAGGTTGTTTCGGCATTGGAGCGGATCGCGCCGCCGCGACTGGCGGCTAAGTGGGACAACGTGGGCCTGTTGGTGGGGGACGGCTCGGCCGACGTGAACAGGCTTCTGCTGTGCATCGACCTGACCGAGGCGGTGCTCGCCGAGGCGGCCAGGGCAAAGGCCCAGATGGTGATGGCCTACCACCCGGTGATCTTCAAGCCCGTCTCTCGCGTCACTGCCCAGGACGCGGCGATCGTCTACCACGCCGCGCGCCAGGGGATCGCTGTCTACTGCATGCACACCGCGCTGGACGCGGCGCCCGGCGGCGCGGACGACGCGCTGGCCGACGTGCTGGGGCTGTCGGACCGCAGGCCCTTGATTCCCGCCGACGGACACAGCCAGTGCAAGATCGTCGTGTTCGTGCCGCCAGACGGCCTGCACCAGGTCAGCGAAGCGGCCTTCGACGCCGGCGCCGGGCAGATCGGCAGCTACTCGCAGTGCGCGTTCTTCTCGCACGGGATCGGCTCGTTCTGCGGCGACCCCTCGACGCATCCCGCCATAGGTCAGCCGGGGCACCACGAGGCGACCGAGGAGCTGCGCCTGGAGGTGATCGCGCCACTGGCCAAGGCCGCCGAAGTCTGCCACGCGATCCGCTCGGCCCACAGCTACGAGGCGCCGGCGATAGACGTCTATCCGCTGGCTGAGTTCCCCGAGGGCTGCGGGCAGGGGCGCGTGGGGCGGCTGGCGCGCCCGGCGGCTCTGAACACTCTGATCACGCGGATCAAGCGGGCGGTCGGCGTTCGCAACGTGCTGCTGGCCCGCCCGGCGGGCCGGACGGGCAAGGCGCGGATCGCGATGGCCGCCTGCTGCGTGGGGGCCGGGCGCGTCGCGCATCGCCAGGCCGCTGCGGCCGGCGCGAAGCTCTACGTCACAGGCGAGATGCCGCACCACGACGCGCTCGCAGCCGCGGCCGCCGGCATGGCCGTCGTATGCCTGGGGCACTCCAACACCGAACGCATCGCCCTGTCGCACCTGGCTGAGCGACTGGCCCTGACCTGCCGCAAGCTAAGGGTCACCGTCTCCGCCCGCGACAAGGACCCATACGAGATCGTCTGACCCGCCGCGCCACGGACCGCCACCGCGCTTGACTTGGGCAGGGGGCATGGTATGTAAGATGTTGCCCAACGGACTCCGAGGCGAGCATAACCACCTTCGGCATTTGGGATCGACCGATGGTCAAGCCACGCATCGAGATGCCGAAAGATAGGATTGCCGAGTTCTGTCGGCGGAACCGCATCCGCCGGCTGAGCCTGTTTGGCTCGGTCCTGCGCGACGACTTCGGCCCGGATAGCGACGTAGACGTGCTGGTGGAGTTCGAGCCGGGCACGTGCGTCGGGCTGCGCTTCTTCGAGATGGAAGCGGAGCTATGCGACATCCTTGGCCGAAGAGTGGACCTGAACACGGCAGGCTTCCTTAGCAGGTACTTCAGGGACGAAGTACTGGCCGAAGCGGTGGTGCAATATGACGCGGCATGACGATTCGGTGAGCCTGCGACACATGCTTGACCACGCCGCCGAGGCCGTCGAGATGCTCGGCGACGGTCAGCGGAGCGACCTGGAGACGAACAGGCAGTTGAGGTGGGCGCTGACGCATCTGATTGAGATTGTTGGCGAAGCAGCCAACCGCGTGTCACAGCAGACCCGGACGCGGGTCTCGTCGATTCCATGGAAGGGCATTATTGGGATGCGGAATCGGCTCATCCACGGATATGACGAGGTCGACCTTGATGTTCTGTGGAATGTCGTCAGCCAAGATCTGCCTTCGCTGATTCAGGAGCTCGAGAAGGTCATCGACGCCGGTGGCGTGGGCGGGCAATAGGCCCAGGCGCAGCTCGATCGGCAGTGGGGGAGTTGGCTTCTACTCATGAACACGTCAGGCAGTGCGAAACCTGTGATAGGCCTGGTCGGCGGGATAGGCGCCGGCAAGAGCACGGTGGCGGCCGAGCTGGGGCGGCTCGGCTGCGCGGTGATCGACGCCGACGCCATCGGCCATGATGTGCTGGATGAGCCGTCCGTGCGGCAGCGCGTCCGCGAGCGGTGGGGCGACGGCGTGTTCGCCCCGGACGGCGCGGTCGACCGCCGGCGCCTGGGCAAAGAAGTCTTCGCCGATCGCGGGCAACTGGCCGAGCTGACCGCCATCACGCATCCGCTCATCAGCCGGCGGATCGTCGAGCGGATCGCCGCAGCGGGCGACGACCCCGCCGCGGCCGCGGTCGTGCTCGACGCGGCAGTGCTGCTGGAGGCCGGACTGGAAGGGCTCTGCACGCACCTGGTGTACGTCGACGCCGACGACGAGACCCGCTTCAAACGCGTCGCCGACGGGCGCGGATGGGACCGCGCCGCGTGGCTGGCCCGCGAAAAAGCCCAGATTTCACTGGACAAAAAGCGGGAAAGATGTCAGTATTATGTCGATAACAGCTCCAGCGTCTCACACTTGGGCAAGCACGTCCGCGGTATTTTCAGGGAAATCATTCGGGCTGCGGAGCGTTCCTGATTTCGGGTCGCTGGCCTGCTGTGGCCGGCGGAGACGCTGACGGGCTTTGCGGTACCAACCCACCGGGCAACCCCCGCGACTGCGATTCGCGTCGAATCCCCAACGCGGACCCCAGATTCGGGTGCATGTGAACCAGGGAGGCAAGCGAGACAGGCCCGCGAGCCTGACTCACCTGCGCGCCCGACACGTCAGTTCAACCGGGATGGACGCTTTCCTTTCCGATGTGGAGCCGTGACCATGGCCAAGACAGTGAGAAAAGCCAAGAAGACCGCCAGGAAGAAGTCGGCCGCGACCAAGCCGGCGGAAGCGCCGAGCAGCGTGGCAGCCGACGATCCCGTCGAGCAGGCCGTCGAGCAGGCCGTCGATAACCCCGGCCCGCGGGCAAACCCAGGCGCCAATCCGGTCGAGCACTCGATTGCCGCCCAGGCCGAGGCCGCCTCCTCGCCGCCGCGGCAGGACTCACCTGACCAGGGCGCCACCGAGACCGTCGAGGCCACTGAGACCGTCGAGGACTTCGACCGCGAGATGCACGCCAAGTACGAGCGGGTCAAGCGAGGCGATCTGCACATAACCGACCTCCAGCGGATGAGCGTGGCCGACCTGCACGAGATCGCCAAGGGCGAGGGCGTAGAGGATTACATCGGCCTGGGCAAGCAGGAGCTGGTCTTCCAGATTCTCAAGGCCCGCATCCAGAAGAACGGGCTGATGTACGGCGAGGGCGTGCTGGAGATACTGCCGGACGGGTTCGGCTTCCTGCGCAGCCCGGACTACGACTACCTGCCCAGCCCCGACGACATCTATGTCTCGCCGAGTCAGATTCGCCGCTTCGGCCTGCTTCAGGGCAACATCGTCGCCGGGCAGATCCGCCCGCCGAAGGAGAGCGAGAAGTACTTCGCCCTGCTGAGGGTCGAGGCAGTGAACTTCGAGGAGCCCGAGAGGCTCGCCGAGAAGGTCAACTTCGAGGACCTCACCCCCACGCACCCCGACCGGCGGATATTCCTGGAGCACGCGCCCCAGGAGATCAACATGCGCGTGGTGAACCTGGTCACGCCCGTGGGCTTCGGCCAGCGCATGCTGATCGTCGCCCCGCCGCGAACGGGCAAGACCGTGCTGCTCCAGAAGATCGCCAACGCAGTCGCCGCGAACCACCCGGACGTGCTGGTGATCATCCTGCTGATCGACGAGCGGCCGGAGGAAGTCACCGACATGCGGCGGAACACCACCGCCGAGGTGATCTCCTCGACGTTTGACGAGCCGGCCACGCGGCACATCCAGATCGCCGAGATGGTCACCGCCAAGGCCAAGCGGATGGTCGAGTATGGCCGGGACGTGGTGATCCTGCTGGACAGCATCACGCGACTGGCGCGGGCGTACAACGCGGTCGCGCCGCACTCCGGCAAGATTCTCACCGGCGGCGTGGACGCAAGCGCCCTCCAGGCGCCCAAGCGGTTCTTCGGCGCCGCCCGCGCGATCGAGGAGGGCGGCTCGCTGACGGTCATCGGCACTGCCCTGATCGAGACCGGCAGCAGGATGGACGAGGTGATCTTCGAGGAGTTCAAGGGCACCGGCAACAGCGAGCTGCACCTGGACCGCCGGCTGGTGGACCGCCGAATCTGGCCGGCTATCGACATCAGCCGGTCCGGCTCGCGAAAGGAAGAGCTGCTGCTCGACCCGGATGAGCTGAAGCTCGTCCAGCGACTCCGCCGGGCATTGGCTGACATGCAGCCGACCGACGCGATGGAGCTGCTCATCAGCAAGCTCCAGAAGTCCAAGTCCAACGCCGAATTCCTGATGACGCTGAACATCGACTGAGCGGATTGCCCCGCGCACCGCGCGGGGCCCTGAGCATGGTCGAAGGGCGGATTCGGCAATCGGCAATGACC
>CAYUYH010000104.1:0-9239 GCA_964449175.1 uncultured Planctomycetaceae bacterium | reverse complement strand
CCGGCGGCCTGCTGGGCAGGGGCGCGGAAGGCGCCGGCCCGCAGATCAACATCTCGGCGGTGGCGCTGCGGGCGGGGCTGCTGTCGGACGACATCAAGCAAGTCAGGGATTACATCGACTACTGGGGCAACAAGCTCGCCAAGGCGGAAGACCCCAGCGCCCTTACCTCCGCCCGCGGCCAACTGATGGCCGGCTACGGCGCCTACAGCGACTGGACATACCAGACCATCTATGCCGGGCAGGCGGCTGAGGCACTCACGCCGTTGCTTGCGTCGGCCGACATGCTCAAGCAGGTCAATTTGGGCATCGTGCTGTCGCGCATGGATCAGGTGACAATTCAGCCGGCCCTGGAGGCGATGGTGGCCAGCCGGAACCCCGCCCTTCGGCTGTATGGCTGGCGCGGGTACTCTCGAATCCAAACGCTCGTGCTGGCGCAGGGCACGGAGTTCGTGGCGACCATGCTGAAGTCGCTCGCCACCGCGACGAAGGAAGAGGCGTGCGGGCCGGTCCTGAGCGCCGTGTTCAGGGTGTTCGTCCTGCCTGGCGAGCGGCCGGAGTTCGTCTCAGAGCAGTTGTACAGAAAGACTCGGGCGAACCTGTTGAAGATATTGCATGAGGCGTGGCCTCGCGTTTGTGAGCAGACTCGCGCGGGCGACGTCGAGATGATCCGCGCGACGGCCCCGGCCCTCCAGGCGCTGCGTCAGATCGTGGCGACCGTGGAGGCCGAGAAGGACGTGCGCGAGACCAGGGAAGTGACCGGCGCGGTAGCGCAGATGCTGCTGGACATGATGTGGTCCACGGCCAAGGCCTATGCCGACGCCTTCAGCGAAGACCCCAACGGGCAGACCGTGACCGCCGCCGCGGCGCTCATCCGCGACTGCGAGGGGGCGATGAACACCGTCACTCAGCTTCGCAAGACGCACTTCACGACGGCGCTCGACAAGAAGGGCGCGGGCGAGCGAATCCTTGCCGTCGAGATCGCGGTGCATCAGTGGTTCAAGGAGCTGGAGGACGCCGGCTGGCAGGTCGCCGACCCGTCGATGGAGCGCGCATCAGAGCCGGCGCCGCCGTCAGCGACATCCGCCCCTTCCGCCTCGACCGGCTAGAGCCTCTCCGGCCCCAGCCGCCCCGGCGCCCGGGCGCGCCGACCGAAGGATAACGTCAATTCCGCAGGCGAGGAGCCAACAGGTTCGGCCATGGGCGACGCCGACCGGCGACAGCCGCCGTCAGACTACAAGGCCGCCATCACCTCGGCCATACTCGACGAGGACGCATTCGTCGCGCTCACGTTCAGCAGGGCAATCACCTCGGACAAGCCGCCGTGGACCAGGATCACCGTCCGCCCGATCACACTCCGCGAGCGGCGCCACTGGCAGTTCACCTATCACACGCCGGATAAGCATACGATCGCCAACTTCGACCGCGACTCACTCGCCGAGCCGCTCGGCCAGGCCCTGGACATGCCGTTCAGCCACGTCGAGCTGCGGTCCACTCGCGGCGGCATCCACGTGCGGATCACCCGCAATGGCAAGGTCCTCATCAGCCGCGGGCGACCGGCCGCCGAGCCGAGGGAGATCGACCTGGCACACAATCGCGCCAAGAGCTACCTGCTGCCGGGCGAGGGGAACGAGGACTTCCTCCGGGCCGTCGGCATCGCCGGCGCGAGCGGCAGAGTGCGCCCATCGATGCAGGCGAAGTTCCACCAGGTCAACGAGTTCCTCAGGATCGTCGACCAGACGCTCGGCCAGGCGGACACCGCCGACGGCCCGCTGACCATCGTGGACTGCGGCTGCGGCAGCGCGTATCTGACGTTCGCGGCCTATCACTACCTGCGGCACGCCAGGCGGCTGGACGTCCGCGTGGCCGGCGTCGACGCCAAGGCCGCCCTTGTCGGCAAGTGCCGCTCGCTGCAGAAGCGCCTCGGCTGGGAGGGCCTGGAGTTCGCGGCCTGCCGCATCGCCGAGTTCGACCCGCCGCCCGGGCCGACGGCCGTGCTTAGTCTCCACGCCTGTGACACCGCCACCGACGAGGCCATCGCCCGCGGCGTGCAGTGGGGCAGCCGCGTCATCCTGGCCGCCCCCTGCTGTCAGCACGAGCTGCACCACCAACTCGCCGCGCCGCTGTTCAGGCCGCTGATTCGCCAGGGCATCCTGCGGGAGCGACTGGCCGACCTGCTAACCGACACGTTCCGCGCAGCCGTCCTGCGGATCATGGGCTACCGCACCGCCGTCGTCGAGTTCGTCTCGCCGGCCCACACGGCCAAGAACCTGATGATCCGCGCCGAGGCCGGCCTGCCCGCCGGAGGAGAGCGGTTCGTCCGCGAATACACCCAGCTCCGCGACTACTGGGGCGTTCGCCCGGCCATCGAGGAGATGCTCGGCGATCGCCTGGCGAAATGCCTCGCCGGCGACAACGCGATTGACCCGCCGCGTGGATAGTGCACAATGTCGCCGTGACGGCAGCGGGTTGCTGCCGCTCGTGACGGAGCCGGCGGATGAAGTCGTTCTACATCATCGCGGCGTTGACGGCGACGGTGCTGGTGCTCTCGCCGCTGTTCCTGCTGGACAAGCCCGACGATGCGCGCTACGCGGGCAAGATCGTCTCCTTCGACACGTACGGCGCGGAGATCAAGAGCCTCGACCCGGCCACCTGCGGCGACACGACATCCTCCAGCATCCAGGCCAACATCTACGAGGGGCTGTACTGCTACCACTATCTGAAGCGCCCGGTGGAGGTGATTCCGCAGTTGGCCGCGGCCATGCCCGAGGTCAGCGCCGACGGCCTGACCTACACCATCCGCCTCAAACCCGGCGTGAAGTATGCCCGGAACCCGTGCTTCGGCCGAGACGGTCAGGGCCGGCCTCTCACGCGAACCGTCCGGGCGGCCGACTTCGTGCTGGCGCTGAAGCGTGTAGCCGACTATCACGTCAACACCGGCCTGGCGTGGGCGTTCCTGTCCGGCAGGATCGTCGGCCTGGACGAGTGGCGCGAGAAGAGCAAGGCCTACCAGGCGGGCGACTTCAGCCGCTACGACCTGCCGGTCGAGGGCCTCAAGGCCGTCGACGAGCTGACGCTCCGCATCCGCCTGCGGGCCAACTTCCCGCAGATGATCTATGTCCTGGCGATGCACGTCTATGCGCCGATCCCGCGCGAGGCGGTGGACTACTGGCTGGCGAGCGCCGACGACGGCGCCGGCGGCAGGAAGCCCGTCCCCTTGGCCAAGCGGTCCACCGAATTCCACCAGGCCGAGCAGACGGTGGGCACCGGGCCATACGTGCTCACCGAGTGCCGGCGTCAGGGCGCGATCGTCCTGGAGCGGAACCCGGAATTCCGGGAGGACTACTACCCTTCCGAGGGCGCCCCCGGCGACACCGAGGCCGGCCTGCTCGACGACGCCGGCCGACGCGTGCCATTCATCGATGTCCAGCACCTGGACTACGTCTCGGAGTCCTACACCGCTTGGCAGCTGTTTCTCTCGCGCCAGTGCGACGCCGCCGGCATCCCCAAGGAGACGTTCGAGTTCGTCATCACGCCGGACAAGGACCTGGCCGAGGCGTGGCGGCAGCGCGGCATCAGTCTGCACAAGTACACCCAGCCGGTCGTCTACTGGCTGGTGTTCAACATGGAAGACCCCATCCTCGGCGCCAGCAAATCGCTCCGCCAGGCGCTGTGCCTGGCGTACGACGTGGAGAGTCACATCAAGGTGCTCTACAACGGGCGAGGCGTGCGGGCGGTGAATATCCTGCCCAGCGGCATCGCAGGCCACGACGAGGCCGGCCCCGGTCCGTACTTCCGCCTGGACCTCGACGCCGCCAAGGCCAAGCTCGCCCAGGCCAGAAGCGAGCTGGCCGCGGCCGGACTGCTGGAAGGCGGCGAGATCCCGGAGCTGACGTTGAGCATGGGCTCCACGGACCGCTCCGCCGCCAGGATGGGCGAGTTCGCCGCCCAGCAGTTCGCCAAGGTCGGCGTCCGGCTGAAGGCCGACCTGATGGACTGGCCGACGCTTCAGCAGAAGGTCGCCAACAAGCAGGTGCAGCTCTACACCATGGGTTGGCACGCCGACTACCCCGACGCCGAGAACTTCCTGCAACTGTACTACTCGCCCAACATCGCCAAGGGCACGAACAACTCCAACTACTCCAATCCCGAATTCGACCGGCTCTATGAGCAGGTTCGCACGATGGACGACAGCCCCGAGCGGACGGCCATCTATGCCAAGATGGTCAATATGATCAGCGAGGACTGCCCCGTGCTGATGCTCTCCGAGCCGCTGTCTTTCCTGCTGACCTACGACTGGGTGCGCAACATCAAGGCCCATCCGTTCGGGTACGGCTTCTTGAAGTATCGGCGGATCGACACGGACCTCCGCCGCGAGCTGAAGGGCCGAGAGTATTGACCGCCCGCCGCAGCCGGACAACCGCCGGCGGCGAACGATGAAAGGCTAGCAAGGCGTGGCAGCGTTCATCATCAGGCGACTGCTTCAGAGCATCCTCACGATCCTGGGCGTGATGTTGCTGACGTTCGTGCTGTTCCGCGTGGTCGCGGGCGATGTTTCCGCCAACTTCGTCAACCCCAAGCTGGGCGCCGAGGCCCGCGAGACTTGGCTGCAACGTCACGGCCTGGACAAGCCCTGGTATGAGCAGCTCGGCTACCACCTCCGGGACTCCATCACCTTCCAGAGCCGCAGCTACCGCAACGAGAGCCTGCGCCTGATCGACATTATCCGCCGGCGTGCGCGCTACAGCCTGTCGATCACCGTGCCGGCGCTGGCGATGGGCTGGGCGGCTGCGATGATCGTCAGCTGCCTGGTGGCCTACTACCGCGGCACGTGGATCGACCACACGGCCGTGTTCATATCCGTGCTCGGCATGTGCGTGCCGTACCTGGCGTACATGATCATCGGGCAGTGGATCATGTTCGAGCTGTCGCCGCCGACGGCGTTCGGCCTGCGCAGCCGGGTGAACATCTACGTGCCGGTGATCATCGCCGTGGCGGCCGGGCTGGGGGCGAGCGTGCGCTTCTATCGCACCGTGATCCTCGACGAGGTCAACCGCGACTACGTTCGCACCGCCATGGCCAAGGGCGTGCCGATGCCAGCCGTCATGTTCCGCCACGTGCTGAAGAACTGCATGCTGCCGATCCTCACGAACCTGGTGCTGGCGATACCGTTCCTGATCCTCGGCTCGCTGCTGCTGGAGCGGTTCTTCGGCATCCCGGGCCTGGGCGGGCTGATGATCAGCAGCATCACCGACCGCGACGTGCCGATCGTCACCGGCCTGACGTTCCTGACGGCAGTGATCTACACGGTCGGGCTGCTCGTCACCGACATCCTCTACGCGGTGTTCGACCCGCGAGTTCGCCTGCGATAGGACAGCGGCACATGGACGCCAAGGCAATCTCACCGCAGACGCTCGAGCAGGCCGACCGGGCCGGGCGAAGCCTTGCCGCCGACGCCGTCCGGCGGCTGAGGCGCGACCCGCTGGCCGTCGCGTGCTTCGTGGTGATATGCGTCTACGCGGCTGTCGCCATCGCGGCGCCGCTGCTGTGGGGCGACTGGGAGAACCAGTACGACTACGACAACATCCAGGCCAAGCCCTCGCTGAGCTGCCTTGCCCACCCGAGCGAGTGGAAGTTCCTGCTCGGCACCGACGAGTTCGGCCGAAGCGTGCTCATCAAGACGTTCCTGGGCGCGCACGTGTCCATGACGGTCGGCTTCATGTCCAACATCATCGCCGTGCCGCTGGGCATGCTGCTGGGGGCGATCGCCGGCTACTTCGGCCGATACATCGACGACGCGATAGTCTGGCTGTACACGACGCTGGCCAGCGTCCCGGGCATCATCATCCTGATCGCGCTGAAGTTCGCCTTCCAGGGCAAGGTGCTGTTCGACGGCACGTGGGCGGCGATTGACCTGAGCGGCCTGGCGGGGATATACATCGCGCTGGGGCTGTTGAGCTGGATCGGCACCTGCCGTCTGGTGCGCGCGGAGGTGATGAAGCTGCGCGAGCTGGACTACGTCGTCGCGGCCAGGGCGGTGGGGCGAGGCCGGCTGGCCATCCTGCTGCGGCATATCATGCCGAACGTCATGCACCTGGGCATCATCAACTTCTCGCTGGGCTTCGTCGGGGCGGTCACGGCGGAGGTGATCCTCAGCTATCTCGGCCTGGGCGTGCCCGGCAGCACGCCGAGCTGGGGCAAGATGATCGACGCCGCCCGCATGGACCTGATAGTGGGGCGGTGGTGGGAGCTGAGCGCGGCGGTGGTGGCCATCTTCCTGCTCGTGCTGGCGCTGAATATCTTCGGCGACCGACTCCGCGACGCCCTGGACCCGAGGTTGAGGACATGATCGCCGGCGGCGATACGCTCCTGCGCGTGCGCGACCTGCGGACCGTCTTCCACACGGCCGAGGGGCTGGTCCAGGCGGTCGACGGCGTCAGCTTCCGCATCGACCGCGGGCGGACGTTCGCGCTGGTCGGCGAGAGCGGCTGCGGCAAGAGCGTCACCGCATTCTCCATCATGCGGCTGATCCCCACGCCGCCGGGCCAGATCGCCCACGGGGCAGTGCTGCTCGACGGGGCGGACCTGCTGACTCTGCCGGCCAAGGCGATGCGCAGCGTCCGCGGCGCGAAGATCAGCATGATCTTCCAGGAGCCGATGAGCTCGCTGAACCCCGTCTTCACCTGCGGCAGCCAGATTGTCGAGGCCATCCGGCTGCACCGGCGCGTCAACGCGGCGGAAGCCCGTGAGTTGGCCGTCGAGATGCTCGCCAAGATGGGCATCCCCGAGCCCGCCCAGCGATTCGGCGAGTATCCCCATCAGCTATCCGGCGGCATGCGCCAGCGGGTGATGATCGCCATGGCGCTGTCGTGCAACCCGCAACTGCTGATCGCCGACGAGCCGACCACCGCGCTCGACGTGACCATCCAGGCCCAGATACTCGACCTGCTCCGCGAGATCCAGCAGCGGAGCGACCTGGCCATCTGCCTGATCACGCACGACCTGGCCGTGGTGGCCGAGACCGCCCAAACCGTCGGCGTGATGTACGCCTCGCGGATGGCCGAGCTGACCGACGTGAACCGCCTGTTTGACGAGCCGCTGCATCCCTACACGCAGGGGCTGTTCCGCTCGCTGCCGCGACTGGGCGCCAAGGCCCGCCGCCTGGAGACCATCCCCGGCAACGTGCCGAGCGGGCTGGCGCTGCCGAGCGGGTGCAAGTTCCATCCGCGCTGCCCGGTCGGGCGCGACTTGCCGCGCTGCCGCGGCGACCAGCCCGCGCTTCGCGAGGTTCGGCCTGGGCATTGGGCCGCGTGCTGGGAGTGCCCCGGCTACGCCGACGCGCCGGCAACCGACCCCAGCGCCGACGATGGCAAGCCCGCGGGCGAGACGGCTGGCGAGATACAATGACTATGCCCGACATGAATGGCGACATACTGACCGTCACGGACCTGCGGACGTACTTCCCGGTCCGGCGGGGCGTGCTGTCGCGCGTCAGCGGCCACGTGCGGGCGGTCGACGGCGTCAGCTTCTCCGTCCGCCGCGGGCGCACGCTCGCCCTGGTCGGCGAGAGCGGCTCGGGTAAGACCACCGTCGGCCGAACGCTGCTGCGGCTGATCCCCGCCGCGGCGGGCAGCGTGATCTTCGACGGGCAGGATATCTTTGCCCTGAACGCCGCCCGTCTCCGCGCCATGCGGCGGCGGATGCAGATCATCTTCCAGGACCCCGTCGGCTCGCTGAACCCGCGCATGTCGGTGGGGCGGATCGTCGGCGAGCCGCTGGCCGTGCACAACATCGTCCCATCGCACCAGCGTAGCCGCCGGGTGGGAGAGCTGCTGGAGCGCGTGGGCCTGTCGCCCACCTACTCCAACCGCTACCCGCATGAGTTCTCCGGCGGACAGCGCCAGCGGATCGGCATCGCAAGGGCGCTGGCGTCCGGGCCGGACTTCATCATAGCCGACGAGCCGGTCAGCGCCCTGGATGTGTCCATCCAGGCGCAGATACTCAACCTGCTCAGCGACCTTCAGGACGAGATGGGCATCTCGTACCTGTTTATCGCCCACAACCTCGCCGTCGTCGAGCACTTCGCCGACGAGGTGGCCGTGATGTACCTCGGGCGCATCGTCGAGCGGGCCGGACGCGACGAGCTGTACAGTCGGCCGACGCATCCCTACACGCGGGCGCTTCTGTCGGCCGTGCCGCAGCCGGCGCCGTCGCGCAGGAGCGAACGCGTCCATCTGACCGGAGAGGTGCCCTCGCCGGTCAACCCGCCGCCGGGCTGTGCGTTCCATCCGCGCTGCCCGCTGACGCGCCGGCTCGCCGCCGACGCACCCGCCGCCGAGACTACCAACATCCTGTCCGAGGGCTCCCACGTCCGCGTGATGACCCGCTGCATGTGCCAGTCGCCCCACCTTGCCCCGATGGCCGACGACCCGACCCACGTCCAAGCTTGCCTCTTACAGCAGTAGCCCACCGGCTGACCGGCGGGGCTGCAGTTGAGTCACATCGAGAAAGCAGAAGAAATCCTCGATTTGAGCTTGACCGAGCCTGATATCCATAATAGTATATTAGCGGAGACTAATAAATGGCCCGTAGAGCGGACGAATTGGCCAGGCTGCTTGGCGTGCTGTCGGTGGGCACGCGCGTGCGGATACTGCAACTGCTCAAGGGGCGGGTGCTGTGCGTGAACGCCCTGGCCGCCCGGCTTGACGTGACGCAAGGCGCGGTGTCGCAACATCTTCGGATCATGCGAGACGCCGGCTTGGTCGTTGACGCCAAACGCGGCTACTACGTCCACTACCGGCTCAACGAGAAGACCCTCGCCAGGTGGCGAAGGCAGATAGACTCTCTCCTCGGCCCGGTCCCGGCCAAGCGGGCCGGCTGCCAGACGCGGGCGAGAACAAGGCAGAAGAACTAGGATTCCGCCGCAACCCATAGGAAAGGAGTTGGACCATGTGCTGCTGCGACGCGAAGAGTGGTTGCCAGAAACCGGCTAGCCTCAAGGGCAAGCCCAAGGACTGCTCGCCGAGCCAGATCGCCAAGTGCCACGGCCCGGCCAAGAAGCACCCCTGCACGACGAAGACGAAGAAGAAGAAGTAGGGGGCTTGCGCGGGCCTATCGGAATACCGGATGACCTGAATGCCGGAGTACCGTATGGCGCCGCGGGGGTTGAACAACCCCCCGCCCTGGCGGGCGCACCCCAGGCGCCCGTTGGTGGAGGAGCGCCTGACTCCGCCGGGAATATG
>CAYUYH010000103.1:0-9288 GCA_964449175.1 uncultured Planctomycetaceae bacterium | reverse complement strand
TCCCCATCCGCAGCGAGGAGGGCCGGCGGATTCGCTCGGCGTTCCTGGCCGCCGACGGCTGCGTGCTGCTGTCGGCGGACTACTCGCAGGTCGAGCTGCGAGTGCTGGCGCACCTGTGCGGCGACCCGACGCTCGTGGAGGCATTCCGCAACGACCAGGACATCCACCGGATCGTCGCGGCCGAGGTGTTCTCGGTGCCGGCGGCGGAAGTCACAGACCAGCAGCGCCGCACGGCCAAGACGGTCAACTTCGGGATCATCTACGGGCAGACGGCCTTCGGCCTGGCGACGACGCTGCGGATCAGCCGCTCCGAGGCGGGCGATTTCATCAAGCGATACCGCAGCCGGTTCCCCAAGATCGCCGACTTCCTGGGCGCGTGCAAGTCAGCCGCCAGGGCGCAGGGATACGTTGAGACGATCTTCGGGCGGCGAAGGCGGATCGGCAGCATCGACTCCAGCAACGGCGCGATCCGCGCGCAGGCCGAGCGGCTGGCCATCAACTCGGTGGTCCAGGGCTCAGCCGCCGATCTGATCAAACAGGCGATGGTCAACATCGCTGCTCGGATCAAGGCCGACGGCCGCCGGGCGAAGATGCTGTTGCAGATTCACGACGAGCTGCTGTTCGAGGCGCCGGCGGAAGACGTCGCAGCCGATCGTGAGATGATCGTCTTGGAGATGTCGGGGGCGATCGAGCTGTCTGTTCCGCTGAAGGTGGACGTTGGCGTCGCGCGGAACTGGATGGACGCCAAGTAGGCGACGCCGCGGCGCCGGTCAGCCGGCCATCACGGCCATTCGTCCATGATGCGCTGGGCCAGTGCGCCCGATTCCTGCGCCTTCTGGTTCCATTCGGCGGCTTTGGCGCGGTTGCCTTCCTTATGGTAGATTCCCACCAGCGCCCCCGCGATGTAGATTCGGCAGGCGACGATCTCAAGCCCGCGGGCGTGGTTGATGTCTATCTTGGACAGGCGTTCGTACTCCCGCTCGTAGTATTCCTTTAGCCACTGCATCCCCTCGGCGCCTTGGCCGGCCAACTGGCTGATGCAGTTGTAGTTGGACCGCTCGGGAAACTTGTTCGCAGCGTCGATAAACGCCGGCAGCACTTCATTCGCCGGACGCCTCATCACCGGTGAGATAAGTGTTCTGGCTCGGCTCAGGGCGGCAATCGTGTCGTTGGGGTATTTCAACTGCCCGGCCGCCGCCCGCTCGATCAGCTCCCGCGTGTAGGCATTCTTGGTGTCAGCCAGTACCACGTCTTTCCCGTCGAAGTATATGTAGGCCCAGGTGGCTTCCGGGTTCTCCACGAGGTTGCGGACGAGCAAGCCATACCTGTCCGAGTGCCCGGGGATGACGGCCAGGTGCACCTTCTCACGCAGCAGGAGGTCGGTAGGCCTCCAGTTCGGCATGTTCGGGTCGCTCAGGATTATCCTGTTCAACTGGTCGGTGGCGCCGGCGTAGACCTGGTGTGCCCGGCCTCCGATGAACAGCTTCAACTGCGGGCACTGCCAATGCAGGTAGCCCTCCCACCGCCACTCGTTGAAGACCCTGCCCGTGATGTTGTTGGCGTTCAGGAACTCGGCGGCCTTGACGGGCTGGACGTCTCGCCCGTGCATTCGCCCGAAGAGCGTCTCGTAGGGGTAGCGCGGATTGTTCGGATCGTAGCGCTTGTAGAGCCAATGCGCGTGCACGCACAGCGGTACGAGCAGCGCGACGGCGGGTATCACCAGCGGCCAGGTCTTCCTGGACAGGCCGAGGACCGCGAGCAGCCACTGCACCTGTGCCCCAACCATCGGGGCGGCGACGATGATCGTCAGCGGGACGAACCGCCTGGCCGTGAAGGTCATGTAGACAAGCACGGCCAGCAGCAGCAGCTCGAAGGCCGCGACGGCTGGGTAGTCGGCTGTGCGACGCTGCGCGTCCGGCGACTTGCTCGAAACGCCTGCCGCCCTCAGCACGAACATGACGGCGATGATGCCCATGGCGAGGAAGAACTCCCAGGTCGTGCCGAAGCCCGACTTGGCCAGCAGCGGCATCCATTCGTTCAGCTCGCGCCAGGCTGGGTCTCGGATGCTGACGGGGAACAGCAGGTTGATCGGGCCGTAAGGGTTGGCGAAGGTGGCCAGCAACACCGAGATCACCAGCGCTGTCGGCAGCGGCCAAAGCCTGGCCGCCGCTATCTTGACGGCCGAGGCCGACCACTTGTGCTCCTTGAGCAGCAGTATCGTCCGCTCGACGCACAGCACGCCCACCCACAGCCCCATCATGCCCAGCCCGAAGATGAACCCGCCATGCGAGTTGGCCCACACGAGATTGATCACCACCACGGGCCAGATCCAGTGGACGCTCCTCCGCGTCATGTAGAACAACCACATCACCAGCGGCGCCAACAGCAGGGTGGTGAGATTGGCGCGCAGGTCTATGTAGCTTCGCCCGCCCGCAATCGCGGCGGCGGCTACGAGCAGCGCGATCGGCCAGTTCACACCGCGCTGTCTGGCCGCCAGGCAGATGAACAGCGCCATCGCCGCCAGGGTCGCCGCCTTTGCCACGAGCAGGCCCGTGTCGCCGCCCGCCTGGTACGCCATGTAGTGGACGAAGTGCGTTCCCCAGTTCTGGTTGACGTAGACGCGTCCCTCGGTGGTGAACGACCAGTCGTCCGGCCCGCCGAGCTTGCCGTCCATCACGTCACGTCCGACGGCCAATGCCGCGAACAGGTCGCCTATCGGTCGCGGCTCGCCCCAGATCGTGGCGACGGAGACGACCACGACCACCAGGCCAATGGCCAGTCGGCCCCACCCGCCGCGGCGGTCGCCCGGCTGGTCGCCGCTGGCGACCGCGACAGGAGTTGCGGTCTTGCGTTTGCTCATTGATACACGCCTGCTGTGCTATTACGGCAGAAAGCCGCCTGCCTGCTTGAGCTTGCGCGGCAGATACTCCTTGGCGACAAACTCAAGCCCGTGCTTGGCCAACGCCTGCTGCTCCACGCGCACGCCCATCTCCATCATCTTCATCACCGCCGCCTGCCACCGCTTGTGATGGCGGATGAACGGATCGTTCCGCATCGCGTCGTTGGCGCGCTTGCGGTCGATGTCCTTCAGCGGGTGCGTGGGCAGCTTATACTCGATGATGTCTTCGGGAGTCACGCCTAGAAAACGCGCCTGCGGCACGCAGAAGAACTCATTCAGGTGCGCGGCGTTGCCGGAGCCGACCTTCAGCGTCCGGTAGATGTTGAAGTAGCCGTATGGGTCGCCGTCGGTGAACACGTGCACGGCCAGCTTGTGCGCGTCGGCCAGGCGGCGGATGAACCTGCGGCATGCCCGACTCGGCACGCCGCCCATCGACACCAGAATGCAGTGGTGCGTCTGGTAGAAGCTCTCCTCCACCAGACGCTCGAACATGCCCTTGGTCTCGACGGCGAGGATAAACCTAGCCTTCGTGCGAAAGCCCAGGTGCTCGACCACGGTGGGCACGCTGTATGCGCCGCTGCCGAATCGCGTGCAGTCTATCTCCAGGCGCTTGGCGGTGCGGCGGTCGCGGTCGATGACGACTAGCTCCCCGGCGACCTCGCCGCCGTGCTCGTCGGCCCGGAAGTGGAGCTGCTCGCGGTTAACGCCCAGCATGGCCTCGACGTCGTCCATGACCGTGTCGGATTCCTCCTGGGCCGCGAAGGCCGCCTCCCGCCAGTTGTAGGCCTGGTAGTAGGCCTCCCGCTTCGTCGAGTGCCTGCCGCTGCGGATCAGCTCCAGGCTCATGGCCAGCATCTTGAGCGTCTGGGCGAAGGTCTTGACGGTTCCGACGGTCAGCGTGCGGATCTTCTGTCTGCCGTTGAGGCGGAAATAGCCGCTTCGTGGGTTGTAGTTGACGTTGCCGAGTGCGCGGATCGGCAGCTTCATCTGCGGCTTGCGGCGCAGCCGAATCCGCTTGGCGACCGTCTCGGCCTCGGCGACGATCCTGTCGGCGACCTTGGAGGTTGTGCGGGGCATCATCACTCCCATCACGGCTGGCTGGCGGCGCCGGCGCGGCGCCTCAGCCGTCGGTCTTGTCCGGCGGACGGAACAGATCACCCTGCCGCTTGCCGGCGGCGGGGGAATCCTTAACCTCCGTTGCCTCTTCTATCAGCTCTCCGACGTCGGCGAAGTTCCTGTAGACGCTGGCGAATCGCAGGTACGCGATCTTGTCCACCTCACGCAGGTGCGCCATGGCCGCGTCGCCGATGAAGGTCGACGGCACCTCGCGGTCGAACCCGCGGTAGATGTCCTCCTCGCACGCCTCGACGATCATGCGAATCTGCTCGTTGCTCACCGCCCGCTTGAAGCAGGCCTTCTCCAGCCCGGCGATCAGCTTCTGCCGGTCGTAAGGCTCGCGCGAGCCGTCCTTCTTGGTCACCGTCAGCCGCAGTGCCTCCTCCGGCCTCTCGTAGGTGGTGAAACGGCGCTCGCAGGCGAGGCACTGGCGCCGTCGTCGGACGGCCCGCCCGCCCTCACTGCTGCGGGAGTCCACCACCTTGTCGTTGTTCTGTCCGCAGAAGGGGCACTGCATGTCGGCCTCTGGAGATCGATGCGTCTCCCAGATGTGGGATGCCACGCAGTATAGCCGCCTACATGTTGAGCGTCAACACGATCGGCGGCCCGCCCCCGCTAGCTGCCCAGGGCATAGCGGATGACGAACAGGGCGGCGAAGACGTACACCAGCACCGGGCACTTGCCGGGCTTGCCGGTGATGATCTTCCCGAAGGCGTAGCTGACGAACCCGATGGCTATGCCGGCGGAGATCGAGAAGGCAAACGGCATGGTCACCATCGTCAGGAAGGCGGGCACGGCCTCGGTCAGGTCGTCCCACTGGATGTCTCTCATCGTGCGCATCATCAGCGCTCCGACGAGGATGAGGGCAGGCGCGATCATCGGGTACTTCACCACCTCCGCGTCGCCGACCGTCAGCGTGACCCCCGCAGCCACCATGTCCACCACCGGCTGGAAGAACACCGCCGCGGCCAGGCACAAGCCGGTGACGACGGCGGCCAGTCCCGTGCGCGCCCCGGCGGCAACGCCCGTGACCGACTCGATGTAGCTGGTGATAGTGCTGGTGCCCAGCGCCCCGCCGGCCACCGTGCCGATGGCGTCGGCGGCCAGTGCTCGCTCGGCGCGAGGCAGCTTGCCGCCCGTTATCAGCCCGGCCCGGCTGGCCACGCCCACCAGCGTGCCGACCGTGTCGAAGATGTCCATGAACAGCAGGATGAACCCTAGCGCCAGCACGTCGGCCCAGTGCGGCCCGATCAGCTTGTCCCACAGCTCGCCGAGGCCGGGGACGAACTGGCCGGCCGTGGCGCCCAGGCCGGACGGCAGGGCCATTAGCCGCGTCGGCAGCTCGATCGTCTCCAGGCCGTAGTGCTTGCCCACGGCCCACGTCAGCGCCGTCGTCGCCAGGATGCCCAGCAGTATCGCGCCGCGCAGCCTCCACGCCGCCAGGGCGAACGTGATGGCCAACCCCGCCATCGTGAGTATGGCGACGTAGTTGCCGCGCATGTCGCACAGCGAAATGTACGTGTCCGGGTCGATCCTGATGATGTTTCCCCACTCGAAGCCGATCAGCGCGATGAACAGGCCGATCCCGGCCGCGATGCCGCTCTTCAGCGCGTCCGGTATCGCGTTCAGCAGGCGAGAGCGGAAGCCCACCATCGACATCGCCAGGAAGATCAGCCCCACGACCACCGTTAGCGCCAGCGCCTCCGGCCATTCCAGGGCGAACGCCCCAGCCGCCACGCCCGCTCCGCACAGTGTGAACACGAAGAACGCGTTCTGCCCCATGCCGGGGGCCAGCGCGATCGGGTAGTTGGCCCACAGCCCCATCAGTATGCACGCCGCGGCCGACGCCAGGCACGTGGCCATGAACACGCCGCCGCTGTCCATGCCCGCCTTTGACAGCATGGCCGGCTGAACGAACAGGATGTAGCTCATCGCCAGGAAGGTTGTCAGCCCGCCAAGTACCTCACGTGTGACGGTGCTGCCGCGAGACTTGATCTCAAACATGCCCGATCTCCTCACGATCATGCGGCGAACGGACCAGAAGACGCGAAATGCAACGACGGATCGCCGCAGGCGACTCGTCTCCACAGGCGACTCGTCTCCACAGGCGACTCGCCGTGGCGAGCTGCAGGCTGCTGCCGTCCCGAGACTATATCGCACCGCGCCCTCCATGCAACGGGCCGATCTTGGTCGGAAACAGCAACCTGGGTATGGACTGCCTGGCTGGTCCTGCTACTCTGCATGTGCCTTGGCGACGACAACAGCCCATTCCCGCACGAGCTCCGGCAGGCGGTCCGCCACCTCACGCCCGAAGAGCACCTCATCAACGTATCCCATATGGAGCATGTCGATGATCCGGCAAAGATACGAGCGGCCACAATCCCACCAGGTGTAGTGAGCGTCGATGATCAGGCAATGCTGAACGTGAACACCCTCGTGCTCGCGCAACTCCTCAAGTTCCATCCCGTCCAGCAGCGTTTCATATACGCCATCTGCTACGCGACTCCCGAAAGTCGTGGTGTAGTAGTACTCCTTGATCTCCCAGACAGCCACGGGGTTGATGGCGCTTGGAAAGGCGCCATCGACCCGCCGGGCCAAGGTCCGCAGAGGGACTCCGTTTCGTGTCGCAGTTGTCAGCTCGCGCGGGTCGTAGTCGCAAGACAGGCCCCCGGCATTGGCCTCGATTAGCATGTTGACGATGCACGTGAGATACGCGGGAGCCTTCTTGCGTCCCTTTTGCTTGTTCATGGGCATCGGGCAAGTATGCTTACCATGTCTCTTCACCTCCTGATACAGTGCCTTGGCCTGTCTTACGTCCATCAATCGCGGCTCGACAAAGGCATTCAGTATCTCCGCGCGGTAGCAGAAGTATCCGACAAGTGACCTTCCGAATGGCGTCGGTCTCCCCAGCGAGTCAACGATGTGGCTCGAGCTGAGGCCAACATTGTTCAGTGCGGACACGATGTCCTGCAATGAGAGCACCCTTACCCGCCCGGTTCCCCGCTCGGTGTATCCCGCCTGCTGGCTGATGGTGCGCACGTGTGCCCAGAAGTGCTTGGGCTGCTTGAGGAACCTCCGATCTGGTTTCATTCGAGTGATTCCTCAAACATGCGGGCGAAGTCTGGAAGGGAGATGCCGATGGCCTGGCAAATGTGCCTGACCTCCACCAAGTCCAGGCGCCTCTCCCCTGATTCGTACTTGCTGACGAACGACTGGGGCACGCCAAGGTTATTGGCTAGGTCCTCTTGGCGGAGCCCGGCCTCTAGCCTGAGACGGCGAAGAAGCTCTTGTAGCCTCGTCTGGTGGTAGCTATAAGGGTCCTTGCCCACAGGCGGGATAGTACTGAGGCTTGAAATATATCCCAAAACCGGATATCATGGGTGTAGAGGACACCGGAGTATGAGCACTGCCAAACGCGCATCACCTATGCAGCAGGTTCTCTTCCGGGATACAGTTCTCCCCAGGCCCCTCAGGGGCCAGCTTCTGAAGTGGATTGGGAATAAGCAGCGCTTCGCGGGGGAGATTGTCTCGTACTTCCCTTCCCAATTCCGCAGGTACATTGAGCCCTTCTTGGGGAGTGGGGCAGTGCTTGCTACGCTTCACCCTCAAGTGGCCATCGGCTCCGACAGTTTCGCCCCGTTGATGGAGATATGGCAAACGCTCAAGCACTCTCCCGGCGCACTGAAGACGTGGTACGCGGATCGCTGGCATGCCTTTACCCAGGGCGATAGGGCGGAAGAGTACGAGAAGGTGAGGGGTTCCTACAATGCCTCCCCCAACGGCCCGGACTTGCTGTTCCTGTGCCGGGCCTGCTACGGCGGAGTAGTCCGGTTCCGCAAAGCCGACGGATACATGTCAACGCCAATTGGCGTTCATGCCCCGATCAAGCCCGAAGCATTCGCCCGTCGCGTCGACGAGTGGCATATGCGCACAGCCGGCGCGGAGTTCTTCGTCATGGATTACGAAGAGACCATGGATAGGGCGAGAGAAGGCGACTTGGTCTACTGTGATCCGCCGTACCACCATAGCCAGCCCATACTCTACGGGGCGCAGGACTTCGACCTTGGGAACCTTCTCGAGTCAATTGAGAGGTGCAAGTCTCGTGGGGTACACGTCGCATTGAGCATTGACGGCACTAAGCGATCGGGGAGTCGCGTGTGTGCACTCCCAATACCGGAGGGTCTGTTTGACCGTGAGGTTTTCATTAGCTGCGGGCGGTCGATGCTGAAGCGGTTCCAGATGAACGGGCGCAGTCTTGAGGACGAGAGTGTGGCTGATAGACTGCTGCTGACACATTGACAGTCCTTCTTGATGGCTCTCCCCAGTATTCCTTTGGCGTGCCGCGGCGTGTTCATATCTCGCTCGGGGGGCTACCCAATTCTGCTGACATGTGCTCTATGCCACCGCGCTTGCGGGCGGGGCGTGCGGTTTGGATAATGGCCGGCTACGAGTGAGGTTTCGTGAGATGCTCTTGAGGCAAGACGACCACATCTTGTTCTTCGGCGACAGCATCACCGACTGTGGCCGGAACGGTAAGGGCAAGGGCGAGGACTATCTCGGCGACGGTTACGTGGCCATGGTGGCTAAGGCGCTGCGGGAGCGGCACGGCGAGTTGAATCTGCGGATCACCAACCGCGGCATCAGCGGCAACCACGTCAGCGACCTGGCCGAGCGCCTCCAGACCGACGTCATCGACCTGGAGCCCACCGTCGTGTCCGTCATGATCGGGATCAACGACACGTGGCACAAGTTCGACCGCGGCCGGGCCAGCCCACTCGACGAGTTCGCCGCGACCTACGAGCGAATCTGCCGGCGGATCACCGGCGACTTGGCCGCCCGGCTGATTGTCTGCGAGCCGTTCCTGCTGCACACGCCGCCGGACCGGGCCGAGTGGCGAGTAGACCTCGACCCGCGAATTCACGCCGCCCGGCGGGTCGCGCAGCAGTTCGCCTCGGTCTACGTGCCGCTGGACGGCATCTTCGCGGCGGCCGCGTGCACCGAGCCCGCCGAGCACTGGACAGGCGACGGCGTCCACCCCACGCCCGCAGGCCACAGCCTCATCGCCGATGCCTGGCTCCGGGCCGTCTGCGGACAACTGCCCGCGCGACCCTGATATCTGCGAAACAGAAAGGTCACACTGCGATGAAGACTAGATCAATTGTGCTGTCGATCGTCGCCGCAGCCATGCTGGCCGGCCCGGCCGCCGGCGAGGCTCGCCTGCCGGCGGTGATCAGCGACAACATGGTGCTTCAGCAGGGCGTCGAGCAGCCGAT
>CAYUYH010000102.1:0-9316 GCA_964449175.1 uncultured Planctomycetaceae bacterium | reverse complement strand
CCGCCGCCTTGACCTGAGATGATATCAGCTTTCCCCCGTTCTTCAAGGGCGGAATCGTCGCTTCGGGGGGGGCTTGTCGGGAAGATCGCGGGTGCTCTCCGCGTCTCTGTGTCGCGGCGACTTACGAGCCCGGCGCGGGGCGGGCCTAGGCCATGCGCACGTTGGCTAGTTGCAGGCGCCGGCCGTGGGGCTTGAAGCGGAGCGTTGCGACATCGGCCTGGACACGGACCTCCCCGCCGGCGGTCTGCGCGAGCTTGACCGGGCTGGTTAGTTCCTGCCGCGAGAACACGCTGGCCAGGCAGCGCCGTCCGCCCGCGCGGAAGCTCAGCCGCAGGATGCTGTGCGCGTCGTGCGCGTCGACGCGCTTCTGCTCGCTCGTCGCGACGGCCTTGGCGGTGCAGCCGAGGGCGAAATGCAGCCGGCTCTTCAGGCCCGTGATCGAGCCGGTCTTGGTCTTGGCAGCCAGGCGCACCTTGCCGGCTGTGTGCCAGAACAGATCGCCTTCCTCGCTGTCCGGGTCGGTCAGCTCGTCCAGCACGACGACGGAGTGGCCTTCCTGCGTGGCGGGGTTGACCAGCATCACGACGTGGCGGATGAAGTGCACGTTGTCGCCGCAGGCGGCCTCGGCGTCGCAGGCCACCCAGCGATAGTCATGCCCGCTCTGTGCCTCGACGATCTCGCCCTGGGCATCGATCTGGTGGTCGCGCTCGCCGGTGGTGATGGTGTTGTGGCCGGCGGCCTGGACTTGGTAGAACTCGCCGCGCGCGTCGGAGAAGTACTTCTGGCTGAGCGGCCCTTGGCCCAGGTCAATCAGCATCATCTCGCCATCGACCTGGAGCTGGATGGAGTTCATGTCGTGCTGGGAGTGGTTGGCGGACAGGTCGCCGGTCTTGGCGGCGACGTAAAGGCTTGGCCGGGGCCAATGGTCGGCGATCGCCGCCCATCCTATCTCGTGGTAGATCTTGACCGGCACGAGCTCGCTCTTGCCGGGCGCCTCGGCGTCCACCGGGCGGAACAGCAGCGCCAGCCCCAGCGACGCCCAGCCGGTGGTGGCCGCGTCACGGTGGAAGGCGTAGGTGTCCAGCCAGCGCGTGACCTCGGCCTGGCCGTAGTGCTTGGCCAGGAGATAGAACGTGCCGAACAGCGGGACCGTCGGGTTGTCCCCGAAGCTGGCGGGCTGGCCGTTCGGCGTGAAGTAGACCGGGAAGTGCCCCGTCGCGTCCATGCCGCGCTCGTGGAGGATCCGCCGGTCGTCGTCCAGGCGGCTGGCGGCCTCGGCCAGCAGCAGCACGTACCTCAGCGCGCAGCCCCAGTAGCCGATGCCCTCGTCCCAGCCGCCCTCCCTGCCAAGGGCGTCGAAGAAGCGCCTCAGCCCGGACATCGCAAGCTTGTACGCCTCCGCAGCCGCGGGCTCGTCCTCGCCCAGCGCCAGCCCGGCCAGTCCGCAGCCTGAGTTCACCACCGCGTTCCAGTTGTGGTAGCAGGTGTACCACCACGCCTGCTCGGCGACGGCCTTGTGGTAGGGCTCGATGGCCTTGTGGCGAATCGCCTGCACCACGCGGAGTCGGTCGGCCTCGGTGAGATCCTCCCACAGCCAGTCCAGTCCGACGACGGCTGCCACCGCCGCCTCCGCCGTGCACAGGTCCGCGGGCAGGTGATTGTGACACGGGTCGACCCAGGCGCTCCAGCCGATGAGGGTCTTCAGCTCCTCGATCGCGCGGTCGCGGTAGGCGGCGTTGCGGTCGATGTGATGGGCGATCAGCAGGTCCATGATTCGCCCCTGCGCCGTCCGCGCCGCGACGACGGCCGACGACCAATGCCCCATCTCGGCGAGGCGCCGCCACTGCGCCTCCGTGACGGGGGCGCTCTCCAGCACCAGCGCGCACCGCCGACACAGGGCATCGTAGATGCCGTCGAAGGGCTTCCTGCTGATCCGATCGCGTAGGGCGGCCAACTCGTCTCGATTGGCCAGCATCCCGCGTCTCATGTCCTGCGTCCCCTACTTGCGACACCTTCACGGACCATCAGCAACGCGCCGCACAGAATATGTCCCCGGCCGTCGGAGTTCAAGGGGCCGGGGCTAGAGCCGGAATTGTGGGGGTGCTCTGGAGGACTCTTCCACCCTGGCCCCCAATCTGTCAATATGGTATATGAATGGCGAATGTGGAGAAGGCGAGTCATCGAGATCTTCTAGCGTTGCCCAGGGGAATGAGCATGGGAGTACGCTTGCCAACAAGTGAAAGCAGAGCCAGACGACGGAGCGCCCGATGCGAACGGCAAGAAACTGCACCAGGCAATTATTCGATATTCTGCTGCGACGCATTCGACTGGCTATCGGCTGCTTCACCAAACTCGATCCATGCTGTTGTGACTGACCCGCCATACGGGCTTGTTGAGTACTCCCCGGAACAACTGGACAAGATGAAGAACGGAAACGGCGGCGTCTGGCGGATTCCACCCTCCTTTGATGGTTGCACGCGTAGGCCCTTGCCGCGATTCACCACTCTTGGCGAGAAGGGACATGTCTCACTCCGGGCTTTCTTCAAAAGGCTGGCCGAATCGCTGTATCCCGTGCTCGTTCCCGGCGCCCACGTCTTCATCGCTACCAACCCTCTCGTCTCGCAAAACGTGTATGAACCGTTCATCCAGGGCGGGTTCGAGAAGCGAGGAGAGGTCATCCGCGTGGTGCACACCCTTCGTGGCGGGGACCGCCCCAAGAACGCGCACAAGGAATTCCCGTTCGTGTCGGTTATGCCCAAATCTTGCTGGGAGCCCTGGGGCCTGTTCCGCAAGCCCTGTGAGGGCCGGGTCCAGGACAACCTGCGAAGGTGGAGCACTGGGGGTCTACGCCGGATATCCGATCGGGAACCATTCAAGGACCTTATCTACTCCTCGCCCGCGCGGGGTATCGAGCGCCGTCTGGCCCCTCATCCCTCGCTCAAGCCGCAGGCTTTGCTCAGGCAGCTTGTGCGCGCGTCGCTGCCGTTCGCAGAGGGAGTCCTGCTGGATCCATTCATGGGGTCCGGCTCGACGATAGCCGCCGCAACGGCATGTGGGGTGCGGAGTATTGGGCTTGAGGTCAATCCAGAGTACTGCGCGATGGCAGCCAGGGCGATCCCCCTGCTCGCCGCCTTCACTCCGAAGGAAGGCCAAGGTAATGGCCAGCAGAGATGACTTTGACCCCTCCGTCCCTCTCCCGCCTGGTATGGACTGCGCGTCCGTTCGCCGTGCCGTGGAGCACATCGAGAAGGGAATGGCGGATCTGGTGGAGATCTACTTCGAGCAGTCCAATGTGTTCAGCGCAATCGTGGGGATCATGGGGACACGCGCCCTCGACTCAGTAAGCTGCTATGAGAAGCACCGCAACGTGGATACTGCCCAACAGCGTTTCCCGGACCTGCATCGCCGCGGGTCATCCCAACCTCCGCCTCCCAACGAGTCTCTGGAGAGCAAGGCCAGCAAGCGCGTCTGGGCCATCCAGTCGCACTACGACCATCCCGGGTGGTACGTCGTTTGGCGGTATCTGGTTGACCCCACGGAGTCTCTGGAGCCAGGACGATCTGTCCTAATCTGGCGCGTGGACGTGGTGTTCCTCGAGAAGTCCGATTGGAAGTACGAGAGAAGCAGTGCAGGCGAGGCGGGCGGGGGAAGAACGCATACATTCGGCGTCAAGAATCCCGCTACGAAGCTGCGCGGGAGGGCTGTCTACCAAAGAAAGGACGTCGTCGTCAGGAGCGGCAAGCCCGTAATCCGCAATGGGGATTGACCTGGCTCTCACAGGTTTCCCAAGTCTGCCGGCTGCCTGTGCCTCGACCGCCAGAGGAGCATCCAAACGAGCACGCCGACGCCGCCGACCGCGCAGCCGATGTAGCCGCCAAGGTGGACGCCCCAGACGGCCATGAAGCGCCTGGGCCGCCAGATGTCCGCCTCGACGATCTCCCAGAACCACGGCGCAAACGCCCCCGCCGCCCCGGCCAGCCCCAAGGTCGCGCTGATCATCGGTTGCATTGCCGCCGCGGCCGCCGATAATGCTGTGACTGTTCAAGGAGCGGCCAATGGCCGAAGACAGGTTGATGGTCAGCGTATCGGGCGTGCGCGGGACGGTCGGGGGGACCCTGACCCCGCTGGTTGCCTGCGAGTTCGGCTGCGCGTTCGCGACGATGCTGGGGGGCACTTGCCCGACCGGGGGCAAGACGGTCGCCATCGGTCGAGACACGCGGCTGTCGGGACCGATGGTCTCCCAGGCGGTCACCGCGGGCTTGCTGGCCTGCGGGGTTGATGTGGTCGAGCTGGGCGTGGCGACCACGCCGGGGATCGCGCTGATGACCAAGCTGCTTAAGGCCGACGGCGGGGTCGTCGTCACCGCCTCGCACAATCCAGCCGAGTACAACGGCATCAAGTTCCTCCAGCCGACGGGCACTGGCCTGACGGCAGCGGCGGCTGAGCGGCTCGCCGCGGCGTGGCGGGCCAAGCAGTTCACCTTCGCCGACGCAGACCACCAGGGCAGCCGGCGCCGCCAGGGCAACACCCACGGGCTGCACATCGACACCGTCTGCGAGGTCCTCGACTGCACGAGAATCGCCGCCCAGCGCTTCAAGGTGGTCCTGGACAGCGTCAACGGCGCCGGCTGCGTCGTCAGCCCGATGCTGCTGGGCCGGCTCGGCTGCGAGGTCAGGCACCTCAACGGCGAGGCGACGGGCGTATTCGCTCATCCGCCCGAGCCGGTCGAGGCCAACCTCGCCGACCTGTGCGCCGAAGTCCGCAAGCACAAGGCCGCGATCGGCTTCGCCCAGGACGCCGACGCCGACCGCCTGGCCATCGTCGACGAGACCGGGCGGTTCATCGGCGAGGAATACACGCTCGCGCTGGCGGCGATGTTCGTGCTGCGCCACCGCAAGGGCAAGCTCGCGACGAACCTGGCCACGTCCAGGATGATCGACGACGTAGCCGCAGCAGCCGGCTGCGATGTCGTCCGCGCGCCGACCGGCGAGGCGAACGTCGTGGAGGCTATGGCGCGCGAGGGCTGCATCTTCGGCGGCGAGGGCGGCGGCGGGGTCATCGAGCCGCGCGTCGTGCCTGTCCGCAACAGCCTGGTCGGCATGTCCTATGTGCTTCAGCTCATGGCTGAGACCGGCAAGACGGTCAGCCAGCTCGTCGCCGAGATTCCGCGATACGTGATGATCAAGACCAAGCTCCCCTGCCCGCCCGGCGCGGCAGAGCAGGTGATCGCGAAGGTGCGGCGGGAGTTCACCGGGCGGGCGGGCGCCGGCTTCAACGACGCCGACGGGCTGCGCGTGGAGCTGCCCGACGGCTGGCTGTCCGTGCGAGCGTCCAACACCGAGCCGATCATGCGGATCATGGCCGAGGGGGCCGACGAGCGGACGGCGCGTGGCCTGGTTGACCAGGCGCAGCGGCTGGCGGCCGGGGTCATCGGCTGACGGCTAGGCTTGCTCCCGCGGCGAAACCGCTCGCCAAGGCGAGTCCGGACCGCCCGCGTATCGTATCTTTCCCCCGCTCAGCCCACGTGTGCAAGTTCGCTTGACAACAGGGATAGGCAGGCATATACTGCCTCGCTTCACTGAGGCCCCAATGGGGGGATACAGGAACGTAAGCCGCAAGAGCGGCCGGTTTTAAGAGGATTAGAGCGTTGGCCAAGACCGCTGCAACCAAGACCACTGGCGGCAAGGGCGCCAAGAAGACTGCCAAGCCCAAGGCCGCTTCCAAGAAGGCTGCCAAGAAGGTCGTCAAGAAGACCGCGAGGCGGCGTTCGGCCGCGCTGAAGCCGCCGGCGCCGCAGGCCAAGCCCGCCCCCAGGCCGCGACGCCTAAGGAAGAGCCCGCTGGCCAGGACCGAGCTGAAGGAGTTCCGCCAGATGCTCCTCGAGAAGCGTCGGGCGCTGGTGGGCGACATGAACGGCATGGAGGCAGAGGCCCTGCGCACGAACCGCCAGGAAGGCACGGGCGACCTGTCGAAGATCCCCACTCACGACGCGGACGTCGGCACGGATAACTTCGAGCAGGAGTTCACACTGGGCCTGCTCGAAAGCGAGCGCATCCTGCTGGGCGAGATCGACGAGGCGCTGGACCGCATCAACAGAGGTGTCTACGGCATCTGCGAGGGGACGGGGCAAGCCATCGCCAAGCCCCGACTCCGCGCCAAGCCTTGGGCAAGGTACTGCATCGAATACGCCAAGATGGTAGAGAAGGGCCTGGCCCCGCGGACCCAGGAAGCCCAAGCCGACGACGAAGACGCCGACGAAGACGACGACTAGGGATCCGCCGGCCGCGCCCCAGGGACGGAGCCGCCATTGCCCAAAACCGGCAAAGAGACGTCGGCCGACTCAACCGTCCCCGCCGCAGACTCTACCCACCCGCTGGCTTTCCGCAGCATCTCAGCCGTCACCGTGTTCCTGCTGATCGCCGCCGCGGGCCTGGCCGGCGACCTGCTGTCCAAGCACTGCGCGTTCATTTCCCTGCTGGCCGATCCGTCAGTCAGGTCGCGGCTGGAGGAGTTGACCGAGAGCTACGGCTCGACACCGCCCGCGACCAGCGAGGTGCTCGCCCAACTGCACGTACAGAGGCAGCTCGTCCCCGGCGTACAACTCACGCTGTCGACCAATCCGGGCGTGGTGTTCGGCACGCCGATGTACTCGCCGCTGATATCGGTGGCCACGGGCCTGACCGCGGTGCTGGTGGGGGTGTTCTTCGCCACCTCGCCCGCCCGTGCGCGATGGACGCACGTCGCCTTGGCGCTGATCGTCGCCGGCGCCCTGGGCAACTTGTACGATCGGCTCTTCAGCGAGGTCGTCTTGGGCGGCCTGGAACCCATCCGCGGGCAGGTGCGCGACTTCGTCGACTGCTCGCAGCTAGGGTACAAGTGGATCTTCAATCTCGCCGACGCATACCTGGTCGTCGGCGTGGCCATACTGGTTGTTCGGTGGTTCGGCGACGGCAGACGGCATGCCAAGCGCCGCAAGTCAGCCGCGGAATCATAGACGGATGCGCCCTTCGACGAGCCGCCGGACCGCTGTAGAATCCTCTCCATGTCGCGCGACCGCCCAACCGACGACGCTGCCGCCGCCCATGCCGCGCTGCGACGATGGTCCATCGCATGGCGGAGCGCGGAGATTGCTTTCATCGCGACATGGATGGTTCTCCAGGAGCGCTCGCTGCTGCCGCGCTGGGCCGGCCCGGCCGAGAATGACCGCGGCGAGGCACTGTTGATCGCGGCTGTGATCGCCTTCGTGGCCTACTTGATCGTCCTGGCGCCTCTGACCATTCTCACGGCCAGGCTTAGCGCGCGGATCATGCGGCAGATCGCCGGGCCCGCGGTCAGGCACAGCCTGCGCGGGCTGGCGGTTCGCCCGGTGCTCGCGCTTGGTGTGTTTCTGGCCGTCGCCGCGAGCTGCGACTGGCTGGGCTGGTGGGGAATACCCGCAACGGTCGTCGTGCTTGGCTCGTTGTCCTGGTGGCTGGCCAGATGGAAGAACGCCGCCAGGCCGAACCGTGGGATGCTCCTGCCGCGGGAACGGTTTGCGCCGCGCCTGGCCAGGCTCCAGGCCGCCGCTGCCGCACTCGGCAGGGAAGACATGCCGATCGACGTCGTGGACAGCGCATACGCCCAGCCGCTGGCCGGCTGCGCGTCAGCGTTCGGCAAGGGCGAGCAGATACTCATCAGCGTCAGGTTGTTCTTACTGCTCGACGATCGGGAACTGGGGGCTGTCCTGGCCCACGAGCTGGGGCACAGTCGCCTCGGCCACCTGTCGCGCCTGCGGATTGTGAACGCTGTCACGCTGATCTTGCGGATGACCGCGCTGGGGGTTGTCTGGATGTGGAGCGTGGATCATGGCCCCGCATGGGCCGGGCAGACGACGCTGTACCTGCCCCGCACGACGCTGACACTGTGCCTGTCGGGGCTGCTGCTTGCCCCTGCCGTGGCGGCGATCAGCCGGCGACAGGAGCGGCGGGCCAACCGCTGGGCGCTGGAGGCCTCCGGCGATACGCAGGCGTTCATCTCGGCGATGACCAAGCTGGCCGAGCACATCGGAGCGACCGATCGCCCGGCGTGGTGGCAGCGGCTGACGGCCAGCCATCCGTCACTGGATGAGGTCGTCGCCCAGGCGCGGCAGTTCGCGGACGAGAGAGGCATCGCACTGGACGAGACAGGCGGCGAACGCGCGGGGCAATCGGACGGAAGGCAACGGTGAAGCCGAAGCTGCTGGACATGACGATCGAGCAGTTGCGAGACGCGCTAGCCGGCTTCGGCGAGCAGCCATATCGCGCCGCCCAGCTCGCCGACTGGGTCTACGCCAAGGCCGTTACCGAGCCGAGCAAGATGACCAACCTGCCGGCCGGGCTGGCCGGGCGGTTCGACATACTGAACTCGCGCGTCACCGCCCGCGCCGACAGCCGGGACGGCACGGCCAAGCTGCTGATCGAGTATCCCGACGGCCAGAGCGTCGAGACGGTGCTGATACCTGCCGACAAGCGGGTGACCGTGTGCCTGTCCACGCAGGCGGGCTGCGCGATGGGCTGCGTGTTCTGCGCGTCCGGCCTGGGCGGGTTGGGGCGGAATCTGACCTGCGGCGAGATACTCGAGCAGGTCGTCCACCTCCGCCAGGCGACTCAGCTACGCGTCACCAACGCGGTCTTCATGGGCACGGGCGAGCCGCTGGCTAACTACGACGCCACCGTCGCGGCGGTCCGCGCGCTGATCGATCCGCGGCGGTTCGGCATCTCCGCCCGATCGGTCACGGTCTCGACGGTGGGCCTGCCCGCGGGCATTCGCCGCCTGGCCCGTGAGGACCTTCCCATAACGCTGGCTATCTCGCTGCACGCGCCGAACGACGCGCTGCGGCGGCAGCTCATCCCGGCCGCCACGGCGGCGAGCATCGACGAGGTGCTGGCTGCGGCGGCCGAGTTCTTCGCGGCGCGGAAGCGGGAGGTCACGCTGGAGTACGTGTTGCTGGGCGGCGTGAACGACTCGCCTCTCTGCGCCGAGGCCCTCGCCCGCCTGGCCAAGCGGCTGCGATGTAACGTGAACCTGATCGGCTATAACGAGGTGCCGTCGCTGCCGTACTCTGCCCCTGCGCCCGCGGCGGCTAGGGACTTTCTCCAGCGGCTCAGGCAGCGAGGGGTCAACGCCCACTTGCGTAAGTCCCGCGGGGCCGACATCGCCGCGGCGTGCGGGCAATTGCGACAGGGATTAGGCAATGGGCATTAGGCAGAAGGCATCAGGCAACAGCCACTGGCCAGGAGGCAATAGAGTCTATTTCATAACTATTTTCTGAATATAAGCTTGCGCCATACCATATGTT
>CAYUYH010000101.1:0-9427 GCA_964449175.1 uncultured Planctomycetaceae bacterium | reverse complement strand
ACTTATGCAAGACCGCTTAGTTGTGTGTAAGTTCGTGGGCGTTGGGTTGTCATGGGGCGGAGCGGAGGCGAGCGTAGCGAGCCGAAGCGGAAGCCCCATGACACGGCGCGATAAGTTGGGTACGTACTCCTTGGTCTCCACCAAGAAGACGAAAGGAGCGACGTACCCATGGATGGATTGTCTTTATCAGGCCGCCCCGGCGACAGGCAAGAGGCTTTCTGGACCTGCGTGCAGGACTGGACTCGTCGCGGCGTCACTGCCCTGTTGGAGGCCGTGCTGTTGAGCGAGCAGCAAGAGGTGATAGCGGCTGGATGGAACGAGCGGCGAAGCGGCCGTGCCGACTGGCGTAACGGGTCTTATCGCCGCCGGCTCGCTTCTGGCCGCGGGCGCTGTGATGCTGTTGCGGCGGCGCCTCGGCAGTTAGCGCTGCTCTGCCTGGTCGGGCGGCGGCAGCCGGCGGATACTGGTAGTCCAGCCGAAGCCGCCCTTCAGTTCGAACACGTCGCCCGGGAGGGTCTCGTCGGTCTTGACGTTGGTCAGGGCGACGGTCTTGGTGTTCCGGTCCTTGTCGGCGCCCATGATCTTGACCGGCAGGCCGGTCTCGCGGTCCACCCACATCTCCAGCGTCACGAAATGTAGGTCCCGCCGCTCCTCGCGTCGGGCCAGCAGCTTGACATAATCGCAGCCGCTTGGGTCGCCCTCTGCCGGCGGGCGGGTGGATGCCTCGTAGTACTCCAGAACCTCGGCCGCCTTCTGACCGAACGGCAGCGGCGGGAACGAGCCCTTGCCGATCCGCAGCGCGTCCACCCGCTCGCCCTCGGCGGCGACCTGCCAACGCGTGATCTGCTTGACGCTGTGCTTGGCCTCGACCGCCCACTGCCCGTCGAAGGCGTAGTCCTCTCGCTGGCGCGTGTTGGGCCCCTCGCCGAGGGCGAGCGTCTCGAAGTGCACGCGGATCTTCTCGCCGGCCTCGTCCGTGCGGCGCTGATAGGCGACCCAGCCGGTGCGGCGCTCGCTGTCGCCGAGCTGGGGCAGCAGGACGACCATCTCCAGGTCGGCCCGGATCGTGTGGTACTTCTCGCCGGCCCGCTCGAGGGCCAGCAGTATCTGCATGGCCGCCGGGTCGGTCGTCGGCTGCGTGGTGCTGGCTGGTTCGGTCGCCGGTGCGGGCTGGCAGGGGTCGGCGGATGCGGTCGCCGGCTCCGCAACAGGCTCGGTTGCCGCGGCGGCAGGCTCGGTCGGCTGGATCGCACCGTCCGCGACGCAGGCCGGCGCCGCCAGCAGCGCCGCGGCCAGCATGCTCGGCAGCACGCAAATCCGCATTGTCATTCGGATATCCTTCATTGCGGCTCCTCCTGGCCGGCCGCGGGCGTGGAGTTGCCGACCAGCTTCTTGACCAGGTGCAGCGTCAGTCTGCCTGCTCCCAACACGCCCGCCAGCGCCAGCAGCGCCGCCGGTGCGATCCAGCCGAGGTTCCAGTAGTACGTCACGAACGCGATCACAGCGTACCTGGCGAACCTGCCGACGAAGTTAGCCGCGGCGAACGCGAGCCTGTCGTAGCGATATATCGCCGCCACCACTCGCACGACGTCCATCGGCAACGGCAGTATGCTGAACAGTAGTACGAGCGAGAACGGCCCCTTGGCGAACCATTTCGCCGCGGCGTGGTAGCTGCGGGTCCGGCGGATGGCGGCGATGCGATGGTGGCGAAGCAGGGCGGTGAAGACGTGGTAGTCGTTGAGGTTGGCCATCATCGAGCCGAACGCCCCGATCAAGGACACCAGGATCACTGTGGAGGCGAGCCCGCCTGTGAGGTTCGCCTCGCGGGTGGCCAGGGCGGCGACGATCCAGCCCGTCGGCAGCGGCAGGAACGTGCAGCAGATCGTGACGTATAGCGTGAAGCCGATGACCTTGACGGCCGGGCTCGTCGCGGTGAAGGCCGCCGCCGGGTTGTCCGTCCACTGGCGCCACGTGCCGCCCTCGCCGCGCACCAAATACACAAATGCGGCCGCCAGGGCCAGCAGCCAGATCGCGTGAATAACGAACCACACCCGCAGCGACATGCGGTCGTCGCCGCCGACCAGCGCGGGCGGCTCGGCCAGGCTGTCAGAGTAGCTTTCCATCCTTCATGCGCACGATGCGGTCGGCGTGGCCGGCCGCCTCGGCGCTGTGCGTTATCATCACGATTGTCTGCCCGCGCGAGCGGTTCAGCTCGCGGAACAGCGCGAGCAGCCGGCCTGTGTTGTCGCTGTCCAGGTTGCCGGTCGGCTCGTCGGCCAGCACGATGTCGGGATTGTGCGCGATGGCGCGGACCACCGCAACACGTTGCTGCTCGCCGATGGACATCTGCCCGGGCTTGCGATGCATCACGTGCCGCACGCCCATCTGCTCGAACAGCTCGCCGGTCCTGCCGTCGTCGCGGCCGGCCATGCCACGTACCCGCAGCGAGATGGCCACGTTGTCGGCCGCACTCAGCACGCCGATGAGGTTGAACCGCTGGAATACAAGCCCGATATGCCGGCGCCGCATCCGGTCCAACTCGCCGCCGCGACGCGGCACGGCCCGGCCGAGAAGAGAAATGCTGCCAGCGTCGGGCGGCGTGACCAGGCCGAGCACGTGCAGCAGCGTGCTCTTGCCGCACCCGCTTGGCCCCATCACGGCCAGGAACTCGCCCGTCCGCACCGTCAGGTCCAGCCCGCGGAGCACGTCCACGCGGGCCGGGCCCGTGCCGAAGGACTTCTCCAGGCCGCCGGCCACCAGAATGTCTTCGCTGTCGGCCAAGGCTCTCTCCGTGGCGTCACTCAAGTGTCAGCGCCTCGCAGACGTCCACCCTCGTCGCTTGCCAAGCCGGGTAGACGGCCGCGACCACCGCGCCGAGAAGCGCCGCGCCGGCTGAAATCGCGATCCACCGCCACGTGATCGTCACGGTCAGCAGCGGTCGGGCCGCCTCGATGAGCCAGGCGGCTGCGAAGCTCATCGCCACCCCGGCCGCGGCCCCCGCGACCGTCAGCAGCATGCTTTCGGCTAGCACCTGCCGCAGCAGGAAGAAGTTCGACGCGCCCGACGACTTGAGGATCGCAATCTCTCGCGTGCGCTGGAGCACCATCGTGTACAGCGTGACCATGATGAACAGGAACGCGATCACCAGGGCGACGACGTTGACCACATCGACGTAGACGAACATGATGCCGAATTTCTCGACGAGCATGCCCCGGTATCGCGCCAGGGGCACGACGTCCTGGCCGGTGGTGGCGGCGATGGCCCGCGCCGCCGGGCCGACGTCCACGCCGTCGGCGAGCTTGACGAACATCAGCGTGCTCTTGGTCACGTCGCCGTTGCCGAAGAGGTACTGCGCCGTCCTCCGCGGCATGAACACTCTTGACATCGCGCCGGCCCGGACAATGCCGACGACGGTCCAATCATGGTTGGCGGCGCGGACGGTCTGGCCGAGCTTCAAGCGGCCCGCCTTGGCCAGGCGCGTGTCGATGACCAGCTCCAGGCCGTTGTGTGACGGATCGGCCAGGTCCTGCTGAGTGAGTTCGAGGATGCCGTCGGCGTTGTCCGGCTGGGCGAGCAACTTGTCAGTCAGCCAACGGGCGAATCGGCTGCTCGGGTCGCATAGCCTGCCCGACACCAGCTCACGGCCGCCGGCCAACGTCGCCCACTTCTCGCTGTCCACGCCGACTGTCATCTGGTCCTGCCCGGCGAACTTCATCGGCCAGGTGAACACGGGCACCACGCGCCGCACGATGTCGCCATGCTCGGCGAGTATCCGCTCGGCGTATCGGTCCGGCAGGGCCGAGCCGCTCTTGTCGGAGGCGTTCTCGCCCCAGCCGCGGGGCATGACGATCAGGTCGGCGTCGACCGACTCCCACCGGTCGGCGATCTCGCTGAGGCTGCCGCGCGACAGGCCCGACAGCGTCACCAGCATGCAGATGCCGATGCCGATGCCCAGCGCGCTCAGTGCGCTGCGGAGCTTGTGGTGGAGGATGTTCGCCAGCGGCAGATAGGCCATTGCTCAGATACCCAATATGGCAGGCAACTCGCGGAGGGAGTGTACCACGCGAGCGGCCGAAGCCGCAAAGGGCGGCACACTGTCCGGCCTGACAAGCAGGATGCTGACGGTGCCGGCGGCGTTTGCGGCCTCGACGTCGTAGCGGAAGTCGCCCACGCACGCCGTCCGCCCCGGGCGAACGCCGAGTGAGTCGCACGCCCGCAGCACGGCCTCGGGCGAGGGCTTGACCGCGCCGTCCTCGCGCGACCACGCCAGGTCAAACGCCAGGTCGAATCGCCGCAGCACGGTCTCCATGGCCTGGCGATTGTTGCGAGTGAGCAGGGCGGTCTTCAGGCCGGCGGCCCGCACGGCGGCCAGTACCTCGACGGCGCCGTCGTTGAGGCGGGCGCGGGCGGCGCCCGCGAGCTCCATATCCTCCAGCCGCCTCAGCGCGTCGGCGGCCGCGCGGGCCGGCATGGCCAGGATGGTCTCGAAGATCCCCGCGTCGGCCGGCACGTCCAGCTCGGCGCGGACGGCTGCGAAGTCCAACGTCGCTTCCACGAGCGTGCCGTCCATGTCGAAGACGACCGCCTCGAAGGGCATCTGGGATTCTCCCGCTTTGTGATTGCTCCGGGCGTCTGTCATAGCAGGCAACAGGGCGTCGCCCCGCGCGTTATGCTAATATGGACGAGCTTATACCATGGAACGCATCGGCATTGTCCGCAAATGTTGGCTGGCGGCGTCGGCGCTGGCGTCCGTGCTTGGCGCCGGCAGCGCGGGCGCCCAGGGCACGTGGTACAACGCGGCTTGGCCGTATCGGCGAGCGGTGACCGTGCCGATCCGCCCGGCGTCGCGCCTGCCGGGCGACGAAGTGGCGGTCGTGACCATGCCGACGGGCGGCCTGACCAGGCCCGACGGCGGCGACATCCGCGTGACCACGCAGGCCGGGGCGGAGGTCTCCCGCCGCGTGCTGATGACCGGCCCGGGCGACCAGGCGACGGTGGCCTTCGCGCGGCGATCGGGCGTGAGCACGTACTACGTCTACTTCGGCAACCGCGCCGCCGACCCGCCGGCGAACGAGCTGGACATCAGGCGCGGCGTGCTGATGGAGGTCTATGGATACACCCGACCGGTCGCCCAGAGCCTCCAGCAAGTCCGCGCCAAGCTCGCCGAAGCTCCCGAGCTGATAGGCCGGGGCTTCCGCCCGCGGATATTCCAGGGCCACAACCCGTTCAGCGGCGATAACCGCATCCTGGTTGTCTACACCGGCTTCCTGCGGTGCCCGTGGTCGGGGCAGTACGTTTTCTGCTCGTCCAGTCGCGACGCATCCTTCCTTCTGATAGACGACCAGCTCGTCGTCGGCAATCCCAACAGACATGGCCCGCAGCGCGACGTCCGCATGCAGGGGAGCATCGAGCTGACCTCCGGGCTGCACAAGGTGACGTTCCTGCACGCCTGCTGGAGCGGCGATCCGGTGGCGGTGGCGGCGTGGCGCCCGCCGGGGCAGGAGCGGATCAGGCCCATACCGTCTTCGGCCTTCGCGGAGGTGGTCGAGGCCAGGCCGGGAGCGATGGAAGAGCGATTCAAGGCGATGACCGCGGACTTTATCCCCGTCCACGCCGGCGAGGCGTTCATGAAGGATTTCTACATCCAGCGCTACACGTTCGAGGCGCTCCTGGACGGGCGGCCGGCCCAGCAGGCGCGGTTCGAGTGGGACTTCGGCGACGGCCAGACTTCCACGGAGAGGCGCGTCGATCACGTCTACCTGACCGACGGCGAGTACGTCGTCGCGCTCACCGTCCGCGCGCCGAGCGGGCGATACACTCGGACCAACCGCCTGGTCGTCTCCCGCCCGTGGGACCGCGTGACCGACAGCGCGCTGGACAGCCTCCAGCAATACGCCGCGACGGTGTCCGGCTACGACTTCGCCGCGCTGAGCGACAAGTCGATTGCCGTGGCGTGTCAGTTGTTCGAGCGGACGGGGCAGGATCGGCGCATTGTCCGTGCCGCCCAGGCGCTGCTGAGTCGCGACAAGGTAGCGGTTCAGCCGCTACAGACCGTGGTGCTGATGTACGCGGACATCCTGGCTTCGGCGGGCAGAGACGCAGAGGCCGCCCAGGCCATGCTGCGGGCGTCGCGGCTGGCCGACTCGCGCCTGGTCCGGGCGCACCTCATGCTCCGGGCCGGCCAGCGATTCGCCCGCGCCCCAGGCTGCGACGAGCAGGCCATGGAGATATTCCAGGAAATAATCTCCACGTTCACCAGCCCCAATCTAGCCGGGCTGGCCCGCCTGGCGCGGGTCGGCATCGGCGACGTGTGGCGTGTGCGCGGAGACTACGCCAAAGCGCAGGCCGCCTACGCTGAAGCCGGCCTGGCAGCCGGCAGGTCGGGCGGCGACGAGGCCATAATCCGCGGCGACATGACCAGGCACGTCGAGGCGTACCTTCGCGGCGAGGACCACGACGCAGCCGACGACTACCTCCAGCGCTGGGCGGCGGAGCTGCCGATGGACATGCTCGGCGGCTACTGGTCGCTGTTGCAGGCCAAGGTCTCCCTCGCGCGGTCGCGCTATCGCGATGCCATCGAGGAGGTCAACGTGCTGTTGGGCGTGAACCCTGCCAGCGTCTACGCCCCCGAGCTGCTTATGGTGGGCGCGGAGGCCCACGAGCGGATGGGGCACACTGCGGCCGCCAGGGCCGCGCTGCGGCGACTGGCCGATGAGTATCCGGAGTCACAACTGGCCGCCGAGGCAGCCGCCAAGCTCAAGGGGCGCTAGGCCGACAGGGGCACAATCGCGGCAGGGAACGTGCGATCTACGCTGGGCAATTGTCGTTATTGGCCAGGCCGTTGGCCTTGTCGTAGGTAGTCGGATCCTTGCCCTGCTCGATCAGGCCGATCTTCCTGACGCGGCGCTCGTGGCGCCCGCCGCCTTCGAAGCTCGTGTCGAGCCAGCTCGTGACGATCCGCCGCATCAGCTCCTCGCCCAGCACGTCGCTGGCCAGGCAGAGCACGTTGGCGTTGTTGTGGTGGCGGGACATCTGGGCGGTGAGTTCGTCGTGGCAGAGGGCGGCCCGGATGCCATGGACCTTGTTGGCGCAGATGGTCATGCCGATGCCGCTGCCGCAGATGAGGATCGCGCAGTCGGCCTTGCCCTCGCTGACAGCCTTGGAGGCGGGCCACGCCAAGTCCGGATAGTCGCAGCTTTTGGAGCTGTTGGTGCCCATGTCGAGCACCTCGTGCGCCCGCTCGGACAGCAGGATCGCTATCCGCTCTTTCACTCCATGACCTCTGTGATCAGCTGCCAGCGCTATTCTCATTGACCATCCTATCGATTTCTCGCGACAAGGCCTGTTGTAGCCTGGCCGCCGTCTGCTCGTAAGCCTTCTTGCCTCCTCCGGCAGGGTCGGAGATGTCCTGCCGCGCGGCCAGCCGGCGCACCTTGCCGGTCGACGAAGGGGCCAGTCGTTTCACGTCCTCGACCTGATCGGCCGTCATGCAGAATACCATCTCCGCGCCCTCAATCAACTCTTTCGTCGCTTTTTGGCTTCGGTGGGCGGATATGTCGGCGCCGAGCGCGGCCGCGGCGGCCGAGGCCTCCGCGCTGGCCGAGCCGCCGTTTGCGGCCCACGTGCCGGCAGAGACGATCGCCCACCCGCGACTCGGCAACTCGCCCACGCGACAGCCCAGCCGCTTGGCCAGCAGCTTTCCGGCCAAGCCCGCAGCCATCGGGCTTCGGCAGGTGTTGCCGCTACAGATGAACACGATCGTCCGCCGCATCAGCCGCTCGATGTCGCCGGCGGAGTAGACCCCCTCGCGGAGGATTCGCCACGAGTCGTCCTCCACGGCTACGACCGTGCTGTCGCCGCCGTAGCAGGTGGGCCCTGAGTCTATGAGCAGGTCGATCCGCCCGCCCACACCGGCCAGGACCTCCTCGGCGTTCCTCGGGGACGGCGCGCCCGCCAGGTTGGCGCTGGGCGCGACGACGGGCCAGTCGATGGCCGAGAGCATCCGCGCGGCCAGCGGATGGTCCGGGCACCTCAGCGCGATCGAGCCATTCCAACACAGCACGTCGTACAGGTCGGCGTCGGCGAATCTCCGGTTGGCGAGCTGCCCCCCGACGGGCAGGACGATCGTCACCGGCCCCGGCCAAGCCTTGGCCATCAGCCTCCGGGCGGCCGGGGGCAGGTCCGAGACGTACAGCTTGGCATCCTGCGGCGTGGCGAGGTGGATGCTGAAGGGCCGCTTCGGCCGGTCCTTGAGCTGCCGCAGCCGCTCCATCGCCTCGGCGTTGCACGCCATCGCCGCCACGCCGTAGACGGTCTCCGTGGCGAAGGCGACGAGCTTGCCCTCTCTGATCGCCTCGGCGCCGCGCCTGGCGGCCGCAGCTTGCTGAGAGGACGACGTTGCTCTGATGGTTTCAGTCCGCACGAGTGGAGTCCTGGCCTGCCATTATCAGCCGCCGGGGCGGACGGAGTCAAGGCGACCGGGCGGCCGTGGTGCGGGCGTCTCGCCCGTGATACGCATGGGCAGGATGCCCATGCCGCGCCGGTGGCCGGGGCGTGGCGGGCGGCAACGCAGGCTGGCCCGGAAGGCGGGCTTGGGGTATTATCCCCGTTCCCGGCCAGGCCGGACCGCCGGACAGCAGGGCGCTCGTGCAGTCATCGCAAGCGAAAGGACGTGGAATGGCACGCGGCAGAAGCACACGGAACGTGGAGAAGTGGGGCGTATTCGAGCTGAAGTTGACCGGCCCGAGCAGCGGGAATCCGTTCACCAGCGTCCAGTTCGGCGCGACCTTCAGGCAGCGGAACCGCACGATGGACGTCGACGGCTTCTACGACGGCGACGGCGTCTATCGCGTCCGCTTCATGCCCGACCACGAGGGGACGTGGACGTACACCACGCGATCCAACCGCAAGGCCCTGGCGGGCGTCGAAGGCAAGTTCACCTGCACGCCGCCGGGGAACGGCAACCACGGCCCGGTGGACGTCTACCGCTATCACCACCTGGCGTATGCCGACGGCACGCAGCATTACTCGTTCGGCACGACCTGTTACGCGTGGATCCACCAGACGCCGGCCCTACAGGCACAGACGCTGCGAACGCTGGCCAAGGGACCGTTCAACAAGATCCGCATGTGCGTCTTCCCCAAGCACTATGTCTACAACGCCAACGATCCCGACCGCTACGTCTTCCCGCGAAAGGGCCCCAGGCGAAAGGGCAAGTACTCCTGGGACTTCAAGCGGTTCGACGTGCGTTTCTGGCGGCTGCTGGAGAGGCGCATCGGCCAACTGCGCGACATGGGGATAGAGGCGGACTTGATCCTCTTCCACCCCTACGACCGCTGGGGCTTCGCCAACCTCGACGCCGACACCGAGGAACGATACCTCAAGTACCTCATCGCCCGCGTGGCGGCCTACCGGAACGTCTGGTGGT
>CAYUYH010000100.1:0-9485 GCA_964449175.1 uncultured Planctomycetaceae bacterium | reverse complement strand
GGACACCCACTGGCAATCCGTCGCATGACCGCCACAATCGAGACACGCACCCCCGGGGCCACGGGCGGCACGCGGGCCTTGACACGCAGGCGGAATGCCTGTAGCATTCCGTACTTGCCTGGGGGTGGGTTTGCGCATTTGCCCAGCGGGCGAGGAGCATACAAGTGGGCAAGAAGAAGAACTCGCTGGCCCTGTTCGAGGTGATCGACAGAGACCGGGCCAAAGGCCGCACCGACATATTCACGGTTCCGCAGTGGATGGAGGGCAAGGACAAGACTCCTCCGCCCGGCCAGGGCAGCTACGCGCCGGCGCCGGCCAAGAAGGCGCCCGCCCCTGCCGCCGAGCCGGTGGACTCCGCCGCCGTGGCGCCGCCCAAGCCGGCAGCGGCGCCGCGTGTGCCGCCTCGTGTGCCGCTGCCTCCCGTGCCGGCGGCTCGCAGGCTGGCGGAAAGGCCGGTGGCCAAGCAGGGCAACAGGCTTCGCGTCTCGCTGACGCAGCGGCACTGCATCGCGATAGGCGTGGCGCTGATCGTCGTGCTGGCGGGCGTGTTCGTGCTGGGCAAGCTGGCGTGGTCGCCTCGCGATGGCGCGCCGGCGGCAACGGAGGGCGACAGAAACGCCGTCCCGGCAGCAGCGGAGTTCGGCCGGAAGCCGGCAGCCGACCGAGCCCAGGCGCCGACGCCGACGGCCGGTGGAAACGCCCCCGGGCCAGCAGCCGGCGCCGACCGGACGATGGCAGCCGAGCCTGAGCGAGTGAAGGGCATGTACTACCTGGTGATCCAGGGCCTGCGCGGCATGACGAACGAGCACCTGCGCGACGCCAGGCGCATAGCGGAATTCCTGAGGAGCAAGGGCGAGCGCGTCACGATAAACGAGTTTCAAGACCAACCCACCCAGTACATCGTGCTGTCGCTGACCGGGTTCGACTCGCCCAGCAACGACGAGGCCAAGAGCTACGTGCACACCATCGAGGTCCTCGGCAGGAGCTACATGGCCCAAGGCGGCCGATACAACTTCAGCCAGGGCAAGGATGGCTGGTTTGTGAAGTGGTGACAACGCGGATATTGCGGGCTCACTCGCCCGCGGCGGAGTAAGACTCTATGTCGATGGACAGGACACTGAAGACTCACGGCGGGCTGACTCGCCAGCGCAGCGTGCTCACGAGGGCGGAGCGAGTGGCCCGGCTGATTGACGAGGGCAAGTTCGACCCGGACACCGATAGCCCCTTCGCCCTGCCGAAGGTGCGCGTAAGGCATTCCAAGGCCGGCACCAAGACCAAGAAGGCCGCCGCCGAAGAGGCCCCCGCCGGCGAGGCCGACGCTGCCGGCGAGGCTGCCGCGGGCGAGGCCGCCAAGGCTGCCCCCGCCAAGGCCGCCAGTCCCAAGGCCGCTCCTGCCAAGGCCGCCGGCGCCAGGGCGGAAGGCAAGAAGAAGTAGCGCCGAGGCCGGTGCCAGCGACACATCGCTGCCCGCCTGCACTGGCGGCACAATGGCAAGGGCATCCAGCCCAGCCGCCGGAGCCGGCGGGCAGAAGTGCAGATGCGCCGACCTCGCTGCGCCGGGCTCGCGCCCGGCCAAGCCGTCATGACCAGGAAAAGCCACAACATCGCCGAGCGGATGCGACTGATGGACGCATCGGGCATACGCAAGGTCTTCGACCTGGCGGCCAAGCTCGCCGACCCCATCAACCTCTCCATCGGCCAGCCCAACTTCGACGTGCCAGAGCCGGTCAAGGCCGCCGCCATCGAGGCGATCCGCGCCGGCAAGAACAAGTATACGCAGACCCAGGGCACCGCCGAGCTGCGAGAGGCCATCGCCCGCGCCTGCCGCCAGGAGTTCGGCTGGGGCGACCCCTACCGCGCCGAGGCGATTGGCGATCGCGGTTACCTGGTCACCAGCGGCGTCAGCGGGGCGTTGATGCTCGCGCTGCTGACGCTGGTCAACCCCGGCGACGAGGTCGTGTTCACCGACCCGTACTTCGTGATGTACTCCCACCTGGTGAGAATCTGCGGCGGCGTGCCCGTGCCGGCGAGCACCTACGACGACTTCCGCCCGGACATCAACCGCCTGGCCGACGCGATCGGCGACCGCACGCGGCTGCTGATCATTAACTCCCCGGCCAACCCGACCGGCGCGGTCTACAGCGCCGCCGAACTCCGCGACATCGCCGAGCTGGCCGGGCGGCGCGACCTGCTGGTCATCTCCGACGAGATCTACAACCTGTTCTGCTACGATCAGCCGTACGTGTCGATGGTGTCTCTCTACGACAACACGCTGCTGATGCGCGGCTTCTCCAAGAGCTACGCGATGACCGGCTGGCGGATGGGCTGGTGCACGGGCCCGCGGGCGATCATCGAGAAGATGACCATGCTCCAGCAGTACAGCTTCGTCTGCGCGCCGTCGATGGCGCAGGAGGCCGGGCTGGCCGCACTGGCCTCGGACATGTCAGCCGAGGTGGCCGCGTACAAGCGAAAGCGCGACATGGTCTACGACGCCCTCGGCCCGGCGATGGGGCTGGTCAAGCCGGGCGGGGCGTTCTACGCCTTCTGCCCCGCGCCCGGCGGCGACGCCACCGCCTTCGTCGCCAAGGCCATCGCCAGCAACGTGCTGATCATCCCCGGCAACGTCTTCTCCACGCGGGACACCCACTTCCGCATCTCCTACGCCACCACGGACGACAAGCTCGCCGAGGGCCTGGAGATACTCGTCAAGCTGGCGACGTAGCCGGCAGGCCGGCACGTTACGGAGCGGTCGATGGGCAGCACTGCATACGATCCGCGGGCGGTTGAGGCGTATCCCTGGTCTCCGGACCAGGGCGACGGCACATACCGCAACCCGATCATCCTGGCCGACTACTCCGACCCGGACGTCATCCGCGTCCGCGAGGATTTCTACATGACGGCCAGCAGCTTTAACTGCACGCCCGGTCTGCCCATCCTCCACTCCTACGACCTGGTGAACTGGACGATCATCAACCACGCGCTGCCCCGCCTGCTATTCGCGCGCTACGACACGCCCCAGCACGGCAGCGGCGTGTGGGCGCCGGCCATCCGCTGCCACGACGGGCTGTTCTACATCTTCTTCCCGCTGGTCGACGAGGGGCTGTTCGTGGTCACCGCCGCCGATCCGGCGGGCGAGTGGTCGCCGCCGCGTTGCGTGGCTGAAGGCGCGGGGCTGATCGACCCCTGCCCGCTGTGGGACGATGACGGACGAGCCTGGCTCGTGCACGCCTACGCCCGCTCGCGCACGGGCATCAAGCACCGGCTGCGCGTCTGCCCGATGGCTGCCGACGGCTCGCGACTGCTGGGCGAGGGCAAGGTCGTCTTCGCCGACCCGGACCGCCACCCGACTATCGAGGGCCCGAAGTTCCTCAAGAAGGATGGGCTGTACTACATCCTCGCCCCGGCCGGCGGCGTGCGGTCCGGCTGGCAGGTTGCACTGCGGTCGCGCGATATCTACGGGCCGTACGAGGACAGGATCGTGCTGGCCCAGGGTGGTTCGCCCGTCAACGGCCCGCACCAGGGCGCGCTGGTGGACACGCCCGCGGGCGAGTGGTGGTTCGTGCACTTCTCCGACGCCGGGCCGTACGGGCGGATCGTGCACCTCCAGCCCGCCCGCTGGGAGGACGGCTGGCCGATGATGGGCGAGGACCGCGACGGCGACGGCGTCGGCGAGCCGGTGCTGCGATGGCGCAAGCCGGAGGTTGGCGGCGAGAGCTCCGCGGCCGCGCCGCAGACCAACGATGAGTTCGACTCGCCCGCCCTGGGCTTGCAGTGGCAGTGGCACGCCAACTGGCGCCGCGAGTGGTACTCGCTCACAGCCCGGCCGGGCTGGCTGAGGCTGATCGCCCAGCACGTCCCCGGCAGCGACTTCGCCCAGGCCGGCTGCCTGCTCGCACAGAAGCTTCCCGCCCGCGCGTTCGCCGTCGAGACGACGTTGGAGTTGGCCCCAAGCGACGACTCGACGGGGCTCGCCGCAGGCGACATCCGAGCTGGGCTGGTTGTCATGGGCGAGCAGCACGCCGCCATCGCCGTCTGCCCCGCGGGCAGCGGCGTGCGGCTGGTGATGCTGGTCGACGGCAAGGAGGTTTCCGCCGCCCCGCTGGCCTCGTCTGCCCCCAGGTTGGCCGTGGAGGTGGCCGACGGCGGACTGTGCCAATTCAGCTACGCCGCCGGCGACGGCCCACTTCAGCCAATCGGCCCGGAGTTCCAGGCCGCTGCCGGTAAGTGGATAGGCGCAAAGGTGGGCCTGTTCTCCATCACCGCCGACCCCGGCGCCTCAGGGTCCGCCGACTTCGACTACTTCCGCTTCTCCCCGCCGGCATCGCGGTAGCTTGACAACTCGCCGGGCGGGGCGTAGTGTCCGCTGATTCACGAGGGATCGAGAGGTGTAAGGACATGTCCAGCAGTAGTCCCCTGCCGGTTGCGGTGATCGGGGTAGGCGGCTTCGGCGAGCTGGTGCTCGAAGGGCTGCTCGCCAGCGAGAAGGTGACCGTCGGCGGCATCGCCGACCGCGACGCCCGCGCCGCCGAACGGGCCGCCGCCGCCGCGAAGCTGCCCGCCTACAGCGACAACCGCAGTATGTTGGCCGAGACCAGGCCCGCCGCGGTGTACCTGGCCGTGCCGCCGCCGGCCGCGGCGGAGGTGATCGCCACGTGCGCCGAGCGCGGCATCTGCGTGTGGAAGGCCCCGCCGCTGGCCCGCAGCCTGGACGAGGGGCTGGAGCTGATCGGCGCGATGGAGAAGGCCAAGGCGCTGCTGGCCGTGGGCACGCAGAGGCGGTTCGCCGGCGGCTATCGCCGGGCGTGGCAACTGCGGGGCGAGCTTGGCAAGGTGTTCCTCGCCCGCGGGCACTACCTGTTTAACTGGGGCGGCGAGCTTCGCTGGCGCGGCGACAAGGCCAGTGCCGGCGGCGGGGCGCTGATGGAGCTTGGCTACCACAGCATCGACCTGATGCTATGGATGCTGGGCATGCCGGAGGAGGTTTACGGCCTGGCCGCCGGCACGGTGGCCGACGAGATGAGCATTCACGACACGGACGACACGGCTGCGGCGATCCTGCGGTTCGCACCGGACTCGATGGCGACGGTCGTCACGACGCGCTGCTCCGGGCCGGTCAGCGAGGAGCTGAGCCTGCACGGCCAGGGCGGCTCGCTGACGGCCAACAACGAATGGTGCACGCTGCGGGCACCCGACGGGCACGTCATCGACAGCACAAGGGACGAGAGCGGTCCGGCCGACCTTTGCCGCCGACAGGCCGAGGCCTTCGCCGAGGCGGTGGCCGCCGGCTTGCCCGCATACGAGTGCTCCGCCCGCGAGAACCTGCTGAACCTGGCCGTGATAGAGGCGATCTACCTCTCCGGCCAGACCAGCCAGCCCGAGGACCCCACGCGACTGCTCACCAGCCGCGGCTGGACGGTGCAGGACTGCCTGCGCGACCGCCCCGTCGACCAGCTCGCCGGGGCCGTCTCGCAGACTCAGCAGCCCCCGCAGTGAGTCCCCACCCTCTCGCCGCGTGACTCCAACAGGAAGCCCGCAGCACTGCTGCGGGATGTTTCTGCCCTTTCCCGCCGGGCGAGTCCTACGTCGGCAGTGTCGGCCAGTGTCTCTCGGCCAGGGTGGCAAGGCGGGGGTGGTCGGTCATGTCAACGTTCAGCGGCGTGACGGTGATGTACCCCTCCTCCAGGCACGAGACGTCGGTGGCGCCCTGCCCGCTGAGGAAGTTGTACTCGTCGCCGAGCTTGTAGGCCTCCAGGCCCTGGGGGTGGTCGTGCGGGTGGTAGACGTCCTCCACGCCGCCGGTGGACTGCGGCACGACGCGGACGCCGCGCGGCAGGCCGGGGACGAGGCGCGGGACGTTGACGTTCACCAGTTGCCCGCCGGCCAGTCCGGCGGCCAGCAGCTCGTCCAGCACGAGACGGCACAGGCCGGCGATGCGGGCAAAGTCGCCGTCAAGGTCGGTCTGGGCCGAGGAGAACGCCACAGCCGGCAGGCCCAGCATGGCGGCCTCGGCAGCCGCAGCCACCGTGCCGGAGTAGAAGACGTTTATGCCTGTGTTGGCCCCGGCGTTGATGCCGCTGAGGACCAGGTCAACCGGCTCGGCGAGCAGCCTTCGGACGGCCAGCCGAACGCAGTCGGCGGGTCGGCCGTCGACGCACATGCCGGCGAACTGCTCGCCACGGTCTCCGAGGCGGACCTGGCGGACGGTCAGCGGCGCGGTGAGCGTGATGGAATGCCCGGCGGCGGACTGTGGGCTGGCCGGCGCGACCACGGTGACCTCGCCCATGTCGGCGACCGCCCGGCGCAGTGCGGCCAAGCCGGGGGCGAGTATGCCGTCGTCGTTGCTCAGCAGGATGCGCATCGCCAGCCGTCCGGCGGATCGGTCGCCAGCACCCGGCGGCTATCTCGGCGCGTCGAAGTGCTGCCAGATCCTTTCGGCATACTTGCCGAAGTGCAGGCCGGAGTCAACCAGCGACTCGCCGGGCGGGGCAGAGTTGGCGGCCACCGTGCCGTCGTCGGAGATGGTCCGCACGGCCCCGCTGCCGTAGAGGACGTTGAACTCGCTCCCGTGGCACCAGCGGGCCTGCGTGCGATAGGAGGTGATCCCATCCGGCGGCGGCGGGGCGGCGGCGGCGTGGTCCTGCCACCAGAACATGTCGCTGGCCACGGCGTCTGACGCGGGGTCGAAGAACGTGCTGGTGAACGCGGCAGCCGGGTCGAAGTCATAGCGTCGGGTCAGCATGACCTGCGGCACGGTCTGGTAGTTCGCACCGCTGCCGCCGGCCGACACGAAGGCCTTCTCCCCGCCCGCGTGCGTCATGTAGACGCCAAGCAGCCCGAGACCCTTGTAGTCCGCCAGCTGTGGAGACGCGTCGAACAGGTCGCGACTGGGCGGGAAGCGCAGGCAGTAGCTGCTGAACTGGTCGGTGTAGGGGAACAGGCTGTCGTCGCCTGTGCGCAGCTCGTCGGCGGAGCTCGGGCAGCGCAGTGCATCGGCGCTCAGTATGCCGTCGGTTACGAGGCACCAGAGATTGACGTCGACCGGCGAGCCGAAGGTCACCGGGTCCGGCTGGCTCGACCCGCCCCAGTGCCCGGAGGCCGGCAGGTCGCCGGGAATGCCGGAGAACTTGAACGGCGGCATGCGGAAGCGATTGGCCGCCGCGTATGCGTTCAGCCCCGAGCCGACGCCCCGAAGCTGCGAGACGCACTGGATCCGCCTGCCCATGTCGCGTACCGCGGCCAGGCTGGGCGTGAGTATGCCTGCGAGGAGCCCCATGCACCCAATGACTACGAGCAGCTCTGTTATTGTCCATCCTTTTTGTGACATGGCGGTCCGCCCCGGGACGACAGTGCCACACAGGTGGCATTGTCTCCCGGAATAGCCCGAAAGTCAACGAATGACTGCCCCGTGCGGCCCCGCCGCACGCTTGCGGCCGGACGGGGCCGCAGGTAGGCTAGATGTCCCTGCTGACAGCGAATACGAAAGGACCAAGCCGATGCCTGATCGAGGTTCCGCGGTTCAGCGGCTGTGCGACAAGGGCGTGGTGGCCGTCGTGCGGGCCAGCAGCAGCGAGCAGTTGGTGGAGGTGGCCAAGGCCCTGCTCGCCGGCGGCGTGGACTGCATCGAGATCACCATGACCACGCCAAATGCCCTGAAGGTCATCGGCGACTGCCGCTCGGCCGTGGGCGAGGCGATGATCGGCGTGGGCAGCGTCCTCGACGCCGACACCGCCCGCCGGGCAATCGACGCCGGAGCGCAGTTCGTCGTCTCGCCGGTGTTCAACCCAGAGGTTATCCAGGCCGCCCACGCAGCCGACCTGCCCGTCGTGCCAGGGGCGTTCACGCCCACCGAGATCCTCAACGCCGCGAATGCCGGCGCGGACATAGTAAAGGTCTTCCCGGGCGGGCAGTTCGGGCCGAAGTACTTCAAGGCCATCCTCGCGCCGATGCCGCACCTGAAGCTCTCCCCGACCGGAGGGGTGGACCTGAACACGGCTGCCGACTGGATCGCCGCCGGCGCGGTCACGCTCGGCATAGGCTCGGCCCTGGTGACCAAGAGCGCCCTGGCCAGCGGCAGCCTCGGCGAGGTCCGCGACCTGGCCGGCAAGTACGTGCGGATCGTGGCCGACGCCCGCGCCGCGAAGAAGAGGTAGGCGTCCGCGCGACGCCCATCACCCGACAATGCCCAGCAAGATAATCACTGCCTTGCGACTCACCGGCGGGTGGCTGGCCCGCAGGCCGGGGTACATGCTCCTGACCGCGGGCGATGAGGCCATTGCCGCCGAGCCGCCGGAGCGATTCCGCCTGGCCTGGCTGGAGATCATGGCCATCTCGCTGGGCTGGGGGGCGTGCGCGCCGGAGCTGTACAGTTGGACGTGGGGGTCGTTCGCGAGCCCGACCGGTTTGACGTTCGTACCCGTGGCGATCGTGCTGGCAGTGGGCATGGGCTGGCTGTATCTGCGCAGCGTGCTGGCCCTGGCGGAGGTGCTGGGCGGCGAGGGCCCCGGCCGATCGGTCGCCGCGGCGGTGATCGTGGCCATCTGGACGCTGTTCCTGCTGGACCTGAAGGCCTATGACCCGGACTTCCCCTACTACCTGCCGCACATGCTTCAGTGGCTGCGGCCCAGGATGATGTTCCGCGCGCTGCTGCTGGCGCCGCTGTGGGGCGGCTGGGCAATGCTGATAACCTGCCAGTTCTGCAAGCCCGGCGAGAGGACTTCCGCCCCCGTCGCCGCCTTCGCCCGCGGCTGCGGGCCGCTGACCGCGACGGCCGTGCTGGCCGTGCTCCTGCCGGTGACGGTTCTGTACTTCAACCACCTGCCGTGGACGCAGCTGGGCATCTCGGCGACGGCAGTCATCGTCGCCGGCGCCGGCGGGGCGGTTCTCTGCCGCATCCGCGGCGGGCTGTGCCGCCGGGCCCTGCTGGCCGCTAACATGCTGACGCAAATGGGCTTCATGCTGGCCTACTTGGCCAATCGCTGAGGCCGCCCGCCGGGCCTTGACTGGCCGGGGCGCCGGAGGTAGAAGGTTGCTATGAAAACCACGGCCCTGCTGACGACGTCGATCGGCAACTACCCCAAGCGCAGCGGCAAGGTGCGCGACATCTACGACCTCGGCGAGCGGCTGATGATCGTCGCGACCGACCGCATCAGCGCCTACGACGTGGTCATGCCCAACGGCATCCCCGACAAGGGCCGCGTGCTCACCCAGATCAGCGCCTTCTGGTTCGAGATGCTCGCCGAGACCGCGCCGAACCACCTGATCTCCACCAGGATGGAAGACCTGCCGGACGACTGCCGCCAGGAAGAGCTCGACGGGCGGTTCATGCTCTGCCGCAAGGCCGAGGTCGTGCCCATCGAGTGCGTCGTCCGAGGGTATCTGGCCGGCAGCGGCTGGCGGGAATACAAGGAAAGCAAGACCGTCTGCGGCGTGAAGCTGCCCGGCAAGCTCAAGCAGTGCTCCCCGCTGCCCTCCCCGCTCTTCACCCC
>CAYUYH010000099.1:9224-9537 GCA_964449175.1 uncultured Planctomycetaceae bacterium | reverse complement strand
CACTTGTCCGGGGTAGGTCGCGGTGGCGACCTAATACGTATCGCCCAATTGCGCAGAAGGCCCCGCCGCTGGGGGGGCCTTCTGCGTAACTGGATGTTCAGTTTGAACTCACCCAGCCCGCCGCAGGCGGGATGGCCCGTGAGTTCAACGCCCCGAGCAACGCGAGGGGCGCCGCGCAGAGGCGCAGCCTCGAGCGAATCTCACTTGTCCGGCGTAGGTCGCCGTGGCGACCGAAGACGGATAGCCCAATTGCACAGAAGGCCCCCCCCCGGGCGGGGGCGTCTGTGTTAATGGGTGCTCGGGTTGTACACAC
>CAYUYH010000099.1:0-9214 GCA_964449175.1 uncultured Planctomycetaceae bacterium | reverse complement strand
TGGGGCGGGGTGGCCACCTAATCGGTATAGCCAATTTCCACACCCCGCCCCGCGGGGGGGGGGGCCTTCTGTGTAACTGGATGCTCGGTTTGAACTCACCCAGCCCGCCGCAGGCGGGGCGGATGTGCGGGCGAAGGGGGAGTCAAGCGCAAGTCAGTTTGGCCGGTGGGCGGGGATCGGATAGACTGAGGCCATGAGTGACAGAAGGTTCGTCGATCTGCACACGCACAGCTCCGCGTCAGACGGGAGCTTTGCCCCGGCGGAGCTGATCGCCCGTGCGGACGCGGCCGAGCTGCTGGCCGTCGCGCTGACCGACCATGACAGCACGGCCGGGCTTGCTGCGGCGCGGCAGGCGGCGGGGGGATTCCCCGACCTGCACTTCATCGCCGGCGTGGAGGTATCCGCTGAATTCGCCCCGGGCACGCTGCACATCCTTGGCCTGGGCGTGGACGCCGACTCGGGTGCCCTGGCCCGCCTGGCAGGCGAGCTGCGGGACGCACGCGAGGAGCGGAACCCCAAGATCATCGCCGCCCTCCAGTCGCTCGGCCTGGCCATCGACATGGACGACGTCGCCGCACAGGCCGCCGCCGCCCGTGGCGATGAGTACGTCCTGGGCCGCGGGCACATCGCACAGGCGATGCTTGTGAAGGGGCTGGCCCGCTCGATCGACGAGGCGTTCGACCGGTACATCGGCACGGACGCCCCGGCCTACGTGGAGAAGGACAAGATCCCGCCGGCTTCGGTGATCGAGTCTATCCACGCCGCCGGCGGCCTCGCCGCCCTTGCCCATCCGGCCCAACTGCTCTGCCGCGACGCCGACGAGCTGCGGCAGATCGTCCGCCGCTTCGCCGACGCCGGCCTGGACGCCATCGAGGTGTATCACAGCGATCACGACGCCGCCCAGACACGGCTGTACTTGGATATCGCGCGGGAGCTGAATCTTGGGGTAACAGGCGGGTCGGACTTCCACGGCTCCCTCAAGCCGACCGTCAAGCTAGGCCAACCTCGCGTGAGCCGAACCATGATCGCCGGCATCGTCGCCGACCGCCTGCTGGACTGAGAGCGTGGGCGACCCATCACTCGGAAGCGGGCTCACCGCCTCCTTGGGGAGCGTCTCCTTCGGGCAAGAGGGTTCGGGGTATCGAGGAAGTGATGAAGCCTTGCCATGAGCTTCAGCAGCGCCTTCGGCTGCAACTGACATTCCCATACGGTCAAGGCCCCCCATCCAAGATGCCGCAGCTGTCGCCTGTGCTTGGCGTCTCGGCGCTTGTTCCCCTCTAGTTTCTTCCTCCAGAACTCCACGCGTGACTTGGGCATACGATTGCCCATGTGGCAGGCATGTTGATGCCAGAAGCACCCGTGCACGAAGATGACCTTCTTCCTTGAGGGGAACACAAGGTCTGGGCAACCCGGCAAGCCCGCGACGTGCAACCGGTACCGATACCCCATGGAGTGCACAATATGCCGCACCAGCAGCTCCGGCTTGGTGTTCTTGCTCCGGACGAGCGCCATCCGCAGGCTTCGTTCAGTTGGGGTGAGTGTGTCCACGGGACAATGGAAGCCTAAAGAACAATGAGCTACAATCCCGATTGTACCTCACATGCGGAAGGCAGACCAGTACGTTAGGCTGCTTGAGGCCTTGGATGCCCTCGAGGCAGCCGTTCGGGAAGCGTCAACGAGGGAGCACGAAGCGAGTCCTGGGAAGGCCCAGTCGCGCAAGCTCTTGGCGAGAGTGTGGTCTGCAAGACAGGCCTTGGGGGACTTGGGCGAGAAGCTTGACCCAATCCGCCCGCCGAACTACGTGCTGGACCCGACTGACCCCAAGACGACGGGAATGCTCATCGGGAGACTCCTGGAGGAAGTGGAACCTGTTAGGTTCGAGGGCCTCGGGATGTTCTACGGTTCAGGGGTCTACGCACTCTACTATTGTGGCGCCTTCCCGGCATACCGCGCCATCCGGGGGACTTCTGTCCCAATCTATGTGGGGAAGGCTGACCCGTCCAACCCCAAGGCCAAGACTCCGAAAGAGCAAGGACCCAGGATATGCGCTCGCCTGAACGAGCACGTGAAGACCATCCGCAGCGTTGAGAACCTTTGTCTGGGAGATCTCTCGTGCCGCTATCTGGTCATCCAGAGTGGTTGGCAGAAGGCTGCGGAGGACTACCTGATTCATGCCTACAAACCTGTGTGGAACAACGAAATCGCAGTGTGTTCGGGAATAGGGAAGCATGGGGACACCGCGCGGAGGGAGCGATCCGACTGGGACGTGCTACACCCCGGACGATCATGGGCAGACGCGCAAGTCTCAAGATCCGGGCAGACCGCAGACAGGATCACGCGCGCCATAGAATTCCACTTTCTGGGATTGTGCAAGGCAGAGCCCGATAGGTGGCCAAAGCTGTTGAATCAGGATTGGGTCAAGGAACGATTCAAGGCTTGATTGCGCGTTCCCCGCTTCAGACCCTTCGCAGTCACGTCGGCCAGACGGAGGAGGCGCACTAGCTTCCTCGTTACGACGGCACCCAGAGAAACAGGGACAGCATTCCCAAGTTGTCTCATGGCTTCCGTCCAGGAGCCTTCAAAGACCCAGTCATCTGGGAATGTCTGCAGGCGCGCGCATTCCCGCACGGAGAAGTACCGTATGCTCCCGTCGTCCGGAAGCACCGTGTTCTCCCCACCGGGAACACCGTGATCCCCAGCTTTCAAGGTCTTCCCTGGTTCGTCAAGGCTACTCCCCGTGTGGCCTGCATAGCTTCGCGCCCCAGGGTTGAGGTAGTGGTTGGGGATGCCAGGGCCCGACTTCCCAACGGCCACCCGGGGGAGGTCAGATATCGCATCTCGCACCGTCCGCCAGGGCTTGCCCAAAGCATCGGTCCATAGACAAGCCAATCGCGCTATTCGCCCCCTCAGGCGAGCCGGGGCCTCAGGGCGCTTCTTCCGAGATATGCGATGTCTCTCCCAGTACAGTCCAGTTACCCATTTGTCATGCAGAAGCGCATCTTCACTGTGCGTCGGTGCGGGAAACGAGAACTCTATCCCCAGATCAGCGCGTAGCCCAACGATAATTACCCGCGCGCGCCGCTGCGGGATTCCGTAGTCAGCCGCATTCAGAATCTGGTACACGACATTGTAGCGAAGCCCCTTGTGTCTTCCCCCCGTGCACAAGCGTTCGAGGCGGGCTAGGTGGTGCGGCCACTCCTCATCCCCTCGCAGTGTCACGTCAGGAAAACAGAGCTGGTGGATGATGTAGTTGTAGTAGTTTGCGAACCCGCGTCGGAGCAGACCCCTCACGTTCTCAAGTATGAACGCCTTGGGCTTGATCTGCCGTACCGCGCGCACGGCCTCCGGGAACATGTCACGGCCGTCATTATGCCCAAGGTGCCTTCCCCCAATCGAGAACGGCTGACACGGGGGGCCGCCGCAGAGTACGTCGACTTGCCCTTCATGCGGTCGAAAGTCGTATTGCCGGACATCTCCCTCCACGATCCTCCAATCGCGCACATGGCGCACGCCTGATTCCTTGTTGCGCATGAGGGTTTGGCACGCGTGCCGATCCCAGTCAAGAACAGCGATATGCCGGAGACCTCCTTGCGCGGTCCCCAATGCCAACCCACCCGCGCCTGCAAAGAGCTCTATCGATCGCACATCCCACCTCCCTGTCCGGAACCATATCCGTGCCTTGCGGCTCGCCGAATTGTATTACGCCACTCCACTACGCACAAGCAACGGCGCCCATTCATCACATCTTCCTGACGAGTCCCACGACGACGCCGCGGATGTCGACTTCCTTGGCGTAGATGGGCTTGAAGCTCGGGTTGGCGGGCTGGAGGCGGATGCGCCCCTTCTCGCGGTAGAACTTCTTCAGCGTCGCCTCGCCGTCGGGCAGGACGGCCACCACGGTCTCGCCGTTGCGGGCGTCGCGCCCGCTGCGGCAGACGACGTAGTCCCCGTGGCGGATTTGCTCGTCGATCATGCTGTCGCCGGCGACCTCGAGCACGAACGTCTCGCCCGGCGCGGCGAACATCTGCTCCAGGTCCAGCGATTGGGGGTCCTCGATGGCCTCCAGCGGCTCGCCGGCGGCGACCCGGCCCACCAGCGGCATGAGCGTGGGGCGTTCGTCGGGGAAGGGGAAGCTACCCGAGATGCGCAAAGAGCGTGCCTTGTGCTTCGGCCCGCGGCTTAGCAGGCCTTTTTCGACCAGCGCCTCGACGTGCTCGAAGACCGTGACCTTGCTTAGCCCCAGCAGGTCGCCGATCTCCTGCATCGTCGGGGAAAAGCCACGCTGTCTCCGCCAGTCGCGGATAAGGCGCATGATCTCCATCTGCCTGGGGGTGACTGTCACGTCCTTCGCCATCGTCGGCCTCCTTGCTTGCCGCGCCCGCGAGGCGGACTGCTTGCAGTCCGCCCGGCGGCGCCTGCCGGCGGCGCGACTCAGCCAGGACCGCGAGGGTCTGGGCAGCCAGCAGCGCCGGCATCGCCAGGTTTTCGATCGCCACAGAGGCAGAAGCCCTCACGCGGCCATCCGCGGCGCGTTGTCCCGCCGGGATCGCCCGCGATAGTGGGGCCGAGCCGGCCGGCCAGGTCCGCACGAAGTCACCACCCGGACCGAACTGGCAAAGCGGCATGTCGTCGTTCATCTCGCTGACCTTCCCGACTCTTCTGCCGCCGGCCGGGGCCACCACGCCGCCGCCACGTCTGGGCGGCTGTTTGGCCTCTGTTAGCGGCGATCGTAGGCTAACATCGGCCTAACGTCAAGGCGCTCGTGAGCCTTTTTCCCCAAACGGGACCAGTTTTTCCGCCGACCCGCGGCCTCAGCGCCCGCCTGGGGGATTTGGCCCACATATAGTGGCCCGACGGCCGAGCGATTCCATGGGTTGAGTAGATGTGTGATATCGGCCAGGTCCGCGAGACAACTTGAGGCCGCCCGCAGGAAGGCCCGTGACGGGCCCGGCAGGCGGCCGAAAGGCGCAAAAGGACGGCATGGCTCCAAGGGCATTGAAGCCACGCCGCTCACTGCATCGCGCTCCGTCCGAGGGCTCACCTGGCGGCGAGTCGGAAGGAACCGTCCAAGGGCTGTTGGCAGCCGACGATCACCACTTCGGGCGGTCGTCGGCGTCGTCTTCCGGCCTGCGACGGCTCTCCAGCATCCGCCGCAAGTAGCTGTTCTCTCGCTTGGTCGCCTCCAGGTCGAACACGAGGTACTTCACCTGGAGCCGAAGATAGTCAAGCGTCTCCTCCAGGCTGGTGTGGGCTCGGCCAAGGTAGTCGGTTGAGGCGTCCTTGGCCGTGGCCGTGCCCGCCGCTTGACCTTTGGGCAGCGACAGGGCGTCGCTCAGCTCCACCAACCTTTTCTTCAGGGCCGCCTCGTTCATGGCAGCTTCTCCTGGAGGCTTTAGAGATATGGAGTTATCACAACACCTTCTCTTCTGCTCACATAGAGGCAATCCCAGTGCCAAGCCCCCTGATGCCAGGCGACGTCGGCAGGCGAACCATAACTACTGTTTGCGTAAGGGCTTCAGGGGCCTTCTCAGCCGTCTGGACCCAGGGGAGGTGTTCCGTTTGCGCGGGTGTGTTGCCTGGGGGCAACGCTGCCGGCAGGGAAGCTTGTGCAATGATGCGAAAAGACTTAGCAAACCCAGCGCCCTGGACCTCTCGAAGCGATGTTGCCCTGGGGCAACAGTGTTGTCGCCGGGCAACAGTGTTGTCGCCTCAGCGGGGGTCAGGGCGGGGGGGGAGGACAGGCCCTGTCCGGGCCGCCGGGCGGGTCGCGCAGGGGGCGCGCGGCAGAATAGTGGCGCCCAATGGCGGCACGGGGTGTCTAGCCTGTCCCAGACAGCCTGGAAAGGCTGTTCCACGAAGAAGTGCCACAATCCCAGCCGCGCACCCCGCGCAGGCGCAGGCGGCGGCCTTGATGATGGCGCGGGTCGGGGCTATGATCCTCGCTGCGCGCCGGTTGCCGGCGCGACGGAGAAGCTGATGATCGCCTTGGCAGTAGTCGGCATAACAGGTTACGGCTGGTCGCTGATCCAGCAGATCCAGAAGGCTTCCTCGGCGCTGGACTGCCGGCTGCTGGCAGCGGCCGACAACCAGATGTCCAAGGCCCCCGAGCGTGTGGAGCGCCTGAAGGCCGACGGCGTGCAGTTGTTCGACGACGCGGCCAAGATGTACGAGGCGCTGGCCGGGCGATGCGACGGGGTGTACGTCGCCACGGGCATCCACTCGCACGAGCCGCTGGCGGTCGCGGCCCTGCAGGCCGGCTACGCGCTGCACCTGGAGAAGCCCGCCGCCGCCACGGTCCAGGAGGTCGACCGCATGCTGGAAGAGCTGGCGCGGAGCGGGCGGTTCTGTCTGGTGGGCTTCCACGCGGTGCACAGCGACGAAATCCGTTTCATCAAGGACCGCGTTGTCGCCGGCCGGCTGGGCGCCGTCCGCAGCCTCACCTGCCGCGCGAGCTGGCCGAGGGGCAAGGCCTACTACGAACGCAACGAGTGGGCCGGACGCCTGCGCGTCGGCGAGCGGTGGGTGCTCGACGGGCCGGCCTCCAACGCGCTGGCCCACCAGATCACCAACATGCTGCTGCTGGCCTCGCCGCAGGCCAACCGACTGGCCGCGCCGACGAAAGTACGGGCCGAGCTCTACGCCGCCTCGCGGATCGAGGGCCACGATACCGCCGCGATCGAGATACGCACGGCCGAAGGGCAGACGGCCCGTCTGCTCGTGACGCACTGCGGGGCGGAGGCGTTCGGGCCGGTGATCGAGATCGACGCCGAGCGGGGCAGGGCGGTGTATGAGTCGAAGGTCGGCGCGACGATCACCTACGACGACGGCAGCAGCGAGTCGTGCCCGGCGTCGGCCGACAGCGGCCGCGGCGAGATGATCGCCAACTTCGTGGCTGCCGTGGCGGCGAACGACGGGTCCGCCCTGCGCTGCCCGCTGGTTGAGGCGCGGGCGATGACGCTGGCGATGGACGGCGCGCACGAAAGCAGCGGCAGCATCGCCCGCATCCCCGCGGCCGCCTGCCGCACCGGCACCGGCGAGCGGGGCGGCGAGAGAACGGTCGTCGACGGGCTGGATGAGCTAGTGGCCGAGGCCGGGCAGAACCAGTGTCTGCTCAGCGACCTGCCCGGCGCGCCGCCGTGGGCGAGGGCGACCGCCGAGTTCGACCTGGCCGGGTACAGCAGCTTCCCGCAGCGGTTCCAACCATAGACCTCGGGCGGCGGGACCGATTCAATCATGGAGGGCCTGGGGCGGCAAGGACGGCGCATCCGCGCGAGACATGTTCGAGCTTGACGACACGATTGTCGCGATATCGACGGCCGCTGGCGGCTCGGCGCGGGCCATCGTCCGCCTCAGCGGGCCGGAGGCGGTCAGCCTGGGCGGCGGCGTGTTCTTCTCACATGATTGTCCGCTGTCGCAGTCGCCCGCGTTCCGCAGGCTGGACGGCACCGTCACGCTCGCGAGCGCGGGCATCTGCCTGCCGGCCGCGGCGTACGTGTTCCGCGCGCCGCGAAGCTTCACTCGCCAGGACGTGATCGAGCTGCACATCCCGGGCAGTCCGCCGGCGGCGACGGCGCTGTTGGAGGCGCTGATCGACCGGGGGGCGCGCCAGGCATCACCCGGCGAGTTCACCGCGCGGGCGTTCTTGTCCGGGCGGATCGACCTGTCGGCCGCGGAGGCCGTCGCCGACGTGGTCGCCGCCGCCGACGACGCCCAGCTTCGTTCGGCGATGCTGGCCCTCGGCGGGCGCGTCCACCGGCTGTGCGAGCAGTCGGCGGGGCCGCTGGCCGAGTCGCTGGCCACGGTCGAGGCGGCTGTGGACCTGGCCGACGAGGATGTTCCGCTGCCGGCGCCGGGCGAGCTGGCCGGGGAGCTGGCGGCGCTGGCGGAGCGGCTTCGCATGGCCGCCCGGCAGGCGGACGATGTCGGCGAGGCGGGCGAGCTGCCGCGAGTGGTGATTGCCGGGCTGCCCAACGTCGGCAAGAGCTCGCTGCTGAACGCGTTGACCGCCACGGACCGCGCGATTGTTTCCGCCCTGGCCGGCACGACGCGCGACGTGCTGAGCGCGCCGATGCAGCGCCCCGGCGGCGGTGCGGTGCTGCTTCAGGATGCCGCCGGCTTCGCGCGGGCCGGCGACTCGCTGGCGCGAGCGGCCGGCGGGGCGGCGCGGGCGGCGATAGCGGCGGCCGACGTGATCGTGTTCGTCGTGGACCTCGCCGCGGGCGCATTCGACCGCGGCGCGGAACTGCTGGAAGAGATCCACGCCATCAATCGCCGCTGCCCGCGTATCGTCGTGGGCAACAAGATCGACCTGCTCGGCGGCATGATGGCGGCGGCCCGCCTGCTGGAGCTGTCGGCCGCCCTGGGGCCGAAGACCGCGCCCATCCCCGTCTCGGCTGAGACCGGCGCGGGGCTTGACGAGCTGCGGCGGGCGATCACGGACCGCACGGGACTGGGCGCCGCGCGCGGCGGGGAGGCGCTCGGCCTGCACAAGCGCCAGAAGCGCTGCCTGCTGAACGCCGCGCAGGCGACGGCCGCCGCCGCGGAGCTGCTCGCCCGGACGAGCGACCTGACCGACGGGGCCGAGCTTGTAGCCGTCGAGCTGCGGTCGGCCCTGGGCGAGATCGGGCAAATCAGCGGGCAGGTCGTCAGCGAGGACATCCTCGCCCGCATCTTCGAGCGCTTCTGCGTGGGCAAGTAGCTCGCCCGCTGTCGGGGCCGTCGAGCGGCTGCGAGTTTCGCCCACGCCCGCTGCCAACGCGGCGCGAAGCTGCTATACTCCCGGCCTTGCCGAATTGCGAGCTTGCAGGAGCGGGCCCTTGAATCGAGAGCGACTGGCGCGGTTTTTTCCGCTGATACTCGTTGCCGCCGGATTGGCGCTGGCGGCCTGCCGGATGATCGTTGTCCGCACGGCAGGCGCGGGCGCCGTGCCGCGTGCGGTTGACCTGACCCGCAACGCCGGCGAGCTGCGGCAGATTCTCGGCTACCTGCTCATCCTGCCGCTGGGGGCCCTGTTGACGGCGACGGTCCGCGCGATCATCGGCGTTCAGACCTTCGGCACGCTGACGCCGACCCTGCTGGCCGCGGTTGTCCTGATGTGCGACCCGTACGCGGCGCTTGTCGTGTTCGCCGTGGTGATGGTCGTCGGCCTTGGCGGCAGGGCGCTGCTCGGCCGGTTCCGCCTCCAGATGGGAGCGAGGATGGGACTCATCCTGAC
>CAYUYH010000098.1:0-9549 GCA_964449175.1 uncultured Planctomycetaceae bacterium | reverse complement strand
GGGGGGTGGGGTGTGGCCCTTGGCTCCCGGCAGAGCGGGAGGTCGCGGGTGGAGTCGTTGTTGATGACCGCCCTGCCCGCGGGGCTGCCGGGCACGCCGCCGGCGAGGAACTGGTCGAACCGGCTGAGGTAGTGCGGGTTGGACAGGTAGTTGCCGCAGCGGCGCTGGAGGTCCAGCAGCCGGGCGGCCACCGCACCGTTGTTATGGGCGTAGGCGTGCGAGCCGGTCTTGAGGCGCCCGTACGGCTGGACCATGAAATACGCCTGCCGCTCGGCCGCCTGGGCGGCGATCCTCTCCATGTCGTCGATGTTGTCGTCCATGAGCACGGCGATGACGTTCACCCGCTGGTAGGCGTGCACGCGGGCGGCCGACAGCATCTCGACGGCCCGCCAGGCCTGTCGCCAGGCGCCCTGGACGCCGCGGCGTGCGTCGTGGCGGTCGGCCGAGGCGTAGTCGATGCTCACCGACACGCCCCACAGGTCCGTCCGCATTAGCTCAGTCGCCAGGTCCGGCGTGACGAACCAGCCGTTGGTGGTCAGGAAGGTGAAGTGGTACTCGCCGACCGCGCGGAGGATCTCGCAGATGTCGCTGCGCAGCAGCGGCTCGCCACCGGCCAGGGATATCAGCAGGCTACCCATGCGGGCCAGCTTGCGGGCGCCGGCGGCGCAGTCGGCCACGGTCGGCTCGGGGGCCCGGCCCAGCGGGTCGTGCCAATAGTGGCAGAACTTGCACCGGAAGTTGCAGCGGTAGGTCACCTGCCAGGCGCACCACACCGGCATCTGCCCGCTCCAGGCTCGAAACAACCTACACTTCTTCTGTATGGGGCTCAGCATGTCCAGGCCGGTCCTCTCCGTGCCAGACGGCAAGGGAGACACGTTATTGCCTCGGCCGTTGCGGTTCAAGCCTCGGCTGGGCCCGCATGCCCGCGGCAAGTCGCGCCGGCGGCGGGCTGAGCGGCGCGCAATAGGCGTTATCCTCAAGTTTTAGACCCGAACTGACGACGTTAGAGACGAACCGGCCGCATCCAAGGATGGGGCCCTGCGCTGAGAGTGTTTATGGCCCGGAGGCTGCACAGTCAGGTGGGGTACATGGCGGTCCTGCTCGTGTGCATAGGATGCCAGGAGACGCTGTCTCCCCACGCCAGGCAACTGCTCCAGAACGGCTACACAGCCAGCGCGGCCGGCAACCACCGGACGGTGATCTCGTCGATGGATGCATTCCTGGCGGAGAACCCGCGGTCGAGAAGGGCGGACGAGGCCTATTATCTGCGAGGAGTGTCGAAGTATCGCCTCGGCGACCGGGCCGGGGCGCAGGGGGACCTGCGTGCGGCTTTGGACTATGCCCGCGGCAAAGAGGTGGCGGGCAAGTCGGCGCTGGCGCTGGGCGACCTGGCCTGGGAGGCCGGCGACATGCCCACCGCGAAAGACATGTACGCGACCGCGGTGGACAACCTCAACCCCGCCGTGCCGCCGGCCGACCACGCCGCCTATCGCCTCGGCTGCGTGCTCCAGCGACTGGGGCGCTGGCGGGACGCGGACGTGCACTTCAGCCGCGTGGTCGAGCTGTTCGACGGCACGGAGCTGGGCGACCGCGCCGGGCGGCGAATGCACTGCCGGGCGTGGACGATCCAGACCGGCGCCTTCGACGCCATGACACGCGCCCAGGCGGTCAGGAAGCAACTGGTCGCCACGAACCTGACCGCTTCCGTTCAGCCGACGATGGGCGGCGGCAAACTGCTGTTTCTCGTGCAGGTGGGGCGATACTCCAGCTACGAAGAGGCGGCCGCGGCGCTGCCCTCGATAAGCAGCATCCAGCCGGATGCCTTCGTTGCCGCGACGAGGTGAGGACATGAACGTGAGAATGCTTCGAGCCGCGTGCCTGGTGGTGGCCGCAATCGCCTTGACCGTACCCGGCGGCTGCAAACCGCCGCCGCCGACCAGCGCCCTGGGCACGATGCCGGCGGAGTTCCTTCGCGACAATTGGCCTCCGCAGCAGATCCCCGTCGCGCAGATCGTCCGCCGCGACTACCGAATCCGCGAGGGCGACAGCCTGGAGATCATCTACCACATCCGACACCGCGAGGCCCGGGACTACAAGATCAAGATCCAGGACGTCATCGAGATACGCTTCCCGTTCAATCCCGAGCTTAGCCAGACCGAGCAGGTCCAGTCGGACGGCACGCTGAGGCTGGACCTGATCGGGCAGGTGCACGTCTTCGACCGCAACATCATGGACGTGCAGGCCGAGCTGGAGAAGAAATACGGCAAGTACATCAAGAGGCCTAACCTCACCGTCAGCTTCAAACAGTCCAACGTGAACATCGCCGAGCTGAAGGAGGCGATCAAGACCGCCCCGCGCGGCCAGAGCCGCCTGGTGCCCGTCGCGCCGGACGGGACGATATCGCTGCCGTTCATCCAGCCGGTCCACGCGGCCGGGATGAGGATCAACGAACTCCACAAGACCCTCAATGACGCCTACGCCGAGGCCAAGCTGCCCGAACTGGAAGTGACCGTCAACCTCCAGCAGGCGGCGCCAATGCAGGTCTACGTCCTCGGCGAGGTGCGGATACCCGGCGCGCTGTTCAACAAGACCGGCGTGGTCAGCACACCCTCGGCCGAGCTGACGCTGCTGGGTGCGATCGCCCAGGCGGGCGGATACACGCCGACCAGGGCTGAGCTGAGCAGGGTCATGCTGGTCCGCCGCCGCCATCTGCCCCAGCCGCAGATCGCCATCATCAACGTCCACCAGCTCCTGGAGAACCGCCGCAAGACTGCCGACGGACGCGTGGTCGCCTCGGCCGACAACTACAGATACGACGTCTGGCTGGAGGACGGCGACATCATCTACGTGCCGACCACCGAAATCGCCAAGCGGGCGGACTACATCGACTACGTCTGGACGCGCGGCATACGCGCGGTCGGCGGCTTCTCCAGCAGCGCCGGCTACAACATGAACGACAACGTGAACTTCATCAACCCGCGGTACTAGGGCCTCCCCGCAGGCAGGCGCCTTTGCGAGGTGCAAGATGGCCGAAGCATATACCAGCAGAACGCTGCGTGAGATAGTCAGGGTCGTGGCCAGCCGTTTCCTGGGGATGGCCGTGATATTCGTCGTCGTCGTGGGCGCCACCGTCGCGGCGACGCACCTGGCCCCGAGGTGGTACCGCAGCGAGGTGTCGCTGCTGGCCCGCCCGAGCATCCTCGGCAACCCGCTGGAAGAGCAGGTCACGCTCCTGCGGGACAAGGTCTCGCTGTTCGTGGTCACGCAGCGCGAGATCATCATGAGCGACCACGTGCTAGCCTCGGCCATGATGGGCGTCATGGGCGTGCCGGTGGAGGCGGGCGCGGCGATCCGCCCCGACGGGGCGTCGTACAGCGACGAGCAGATCGGCGACTTCATCAACCGCAACAGCAAGCTGATGCGGACACTGCGGCGGCGGGTGAGCGTCCTCACGCCGGGCGGGCCCGACGTGACCTTCACGCAGACGTTCGCCATTCGCGTGGACTGGTCCGAGGACGACGTCGTCAAGCCGACCCGCGGCAAGTCGCCGCGCGAGGCCGCCGCCGCACAGGCCGCCGAGCTCGCCCAGGGCATCAAGGACGCATACCTCACGCGATACACCTACCTAGAGAGCCAGCGCACCAGGCAGGCCACCGACCTGCTCCAGCAGCAGTCGCTCGCGTTGGCCAAGAAGAACCTCGAGGACTCCTCCAACGCCCTCAACCGCTTCATCGAGGACGAGCTGAAGGGCGACCTGCTCCAGGTGATCAACATGGTCGGCGGGCAGGCCGTCGGCGCGGAGATCGGCGACGCGAGCCTCGCGACGCGGTTCCGCGGCGAGATCAACACGATCGAGGCGAAGCTGGCTGAGCTTGGCGCGCTCAAGGCCGCGGTCGATACCGAGCTGGCCAAGGCTGACGATGCCACCCTTGTCATTCCCGACGCGGTAACCGCGGCCAACCCCGTAATCGAGAAGATCCAGGGACGGATCGTCGAGGCGAAGATCACCCTCCACGGCCTGGAGCCTCGCTACACCGATGAGTTCCAGCAGGTCCAGACCGCTCGGGCGGAGATTGCCGCCGCCCAGGCCGACCTGCGCGGCGAGCTGGCCAAGCAGTCTACCAGGCTCCAGCAGGACATATCCGTGCTGACCGCTCGGCACGGCGTGCTGGCCCAGAAGGTCGTCGAGGACCGCGGACGGGTCGACAACCTTGCGTCCAAGGTGGCCAAGTACCAGATGCTACAGAGGGCCGTCGAGGCCAGCCAGGAGATATTCAACGAAGAGCAGCGTCGCCTGGCGTCGGCCCTGACGGCTGAGAAGGTCTCCGCCCGCCCATTGCTTGTCTCGGTGATCGACGAGGCATCCCGCCCGGACGTGGAATTCCCGCGCCGCCCGCTGGTGATGGTGAACATACTCATCGGCGTGGTCAGCGGACTCGTGCTGTCGCTGGTGTACGCGTTCCTGGCCGACCACTTCGACCATTCAATCAAGAGCATCGACGGCGCCGAGCGATACCTCGGCACGACGGTGCTGGCCTCGGTCCCAAGGCTTGGCAGGCGGGCAATCCGTGCAATGAGGTGAACCATGGCGCAGGCGATCGAGCAATCACAGTCAACGGCTAAGGCGTTCCTCAGCGCCCAGGCGGAGGACATCTTCCGCGGACTCTGGGCGTCGCTGTTCTACTCGGGCCGAACTGTCGGCAAGAGCGTGCTTCTCTGCGCCGCCGACCGCCGAGAGGGCGCCACGACGATCGCGTGCGGGCTGGCGCTGGCCGGCAGCACGCCGGCCGGGGCGGACCGCGTCGCACTGGTCGACCTGAACCTCCGCGAGCCGGACATCCACCGCATGATCGGCGCACGCCAGAGCCCCGGAGTGGCCGAGATCATCGCCGACGGCACGGCGCCAGAGTCCGCCGCGCAGCGGATCAACAGCGGCCTGGACGTCTACGCCATCGGCGACGGCGGCCAGAGGCGGCTTGAGGTGCTCCGCAGCGATCGCCTGGCCGAGTTCCTGGCCACGCTCTGCGACGGGTACGACCGCGTCCTGGTCGACGTCGCCTCTGTGAACCACTATCCCGACGCGCAGATCCTGGCCGGGGCGGTAAAGGACGTCGTGCTTGTCGCGCACACCGATCACACGCCGCGCGAGGCGGTCGCGCAGGCCAAGAAGCGCCTGGAAGCGGGCAGCGGCCGACTGGCCGGGCTCGTGCTGAACCTCCGCACGTATCCGATCCCGAGGTTCCTCTACAAACGCGTGTAGCGGGCCGACCGTCAGACAAGGCGGCGAGGTCAACCGATGCCGATGGTCGCCCACCAGAGAATCGATTCCATTGCCCTCGGCGTGTTGGCCTGCCTGGCCGCCGCGACGGCGGTTGTCTCTTCCCTGTTGCCACCGCTGCTGCCGTGGGCGTTCCTCGCGCTGGCTGGGGCGGGGTTGCTGGTCTACTGGGCGATCAAGTGGGAGATCACCGTCTGGGCGTGGATGTGGGTGCTGTCGTTCGGCATGCTGGACCGCCCGTTCTGGGTGCTCCAGATCGAGGGGTTCTTCAACATGACCATCCCGCGGCTGCTGTTCATGGCGGCGGCCGTGGCGTTCGTGGTGCACTTCGCGCTTCGCAGGCGCATTCCGCGGCTCCGGCGCCCGTTGTTGTGGGCGATGGCCGGCCTGCTGGCCTGCTGCGCCGTAAGCGCGCACGTCGCCGGCTGGGTCGCTGAGGACTCGCCCCTGCCGACCGCGCCGTACTTCCGCTTCATGGGCGCGCTGCTGCTGCCGTTCACGATGTTCCTGCTGGTCTACGCCTCGACGCGCCGGGAGTCGCAGATCGCCTGGGCGCTTATCCCGCTGACCATCTACGGGTGGTACGCGCTGTACATCGCCTACCTCCAGTACGCCGCGATCCGGGGGCTCGGCGGCGCGAGGGCGTTCATCTTCCCGGCCTACATAAACCAGCCGAGCTGGGGGCCCACATACGGCATCCACTTCGACCGTGCCCGCGGCGCATACACCATGTGCAACCCGCAGGCGATCCTGCTGGTGACGCTGTTCTACGCGGACATGTTCCTCATCCGGCGGCTGCGGGGCACGTATCGCGCCGCCCTGGTCGTCCAGGCTGTCCTGATACCGCCGGCGATCTTCTTCACCGGGCTGCGGAGCGGCTACGTCGCGTTCCTGCTGGCCGGGGCGATCTGGCTGCTGTGGGGCTCGCGCCGTCGCGCGGGCAAGAGCAAGCTGGCGGTGGCCGTCGTTACGCTGACATTGATCGTGGCGGTGTTCTGGTCCAACCTGGCCGGCCAGCAGCGCGCCACCGGCGGCGTCGCACAAAAGGCGCCGATCATCGGCAGGTGGGTCCTCGCCCAGCGGAGCTGGCAGATATTCAAGTCCAGCCCGCTGGCGGGGGCGGGCTTCGGGCACTACCTGGCCGCCGAGCAGCAGCTATGGTCCGACCCGGCCAAGCTCACTCGGCTGGGCACGGGCCTGGCCACGCCGCACAACCTGCTGCTGGTGATGGCCGCCGAGACGGGCATCATCGGGGTCACTCTGACCCTGGCCGTGCTGGTCCTGCTGTTCCGCGAGTCGCTGCTGCTGTATCGCAAGATACCGGCCACCGCGCAGGGGCTGCTGTCGCGGCAGTTCGTGGTGGTCTTCTGGGCGGTCGGCGCGGCGTGGCTGACCGACGCGATGCTAGTCGACCCGCTGTGGGATGTGGCCAGCAGCGCCCTGTTCTGGTCGTTCGCGGGACTGGTGGTCGGCTTCAACCGGCTGCTCGAGCCGCACGGCCTGGACCTGCCGGCGGCGACGTCCGCGGCGGCGGGTTAGGAGGCGCCCCGTGCGGGTCCACCTGCGGCTGCTGAAGGTCGGCTCGATGACGGAGTCGCTGGGCGTTTACGTCCCGGCGATGATGGTCCAGAAGGCCCTCGGCCTGGCCCGCGTGCTGATCTTTGCCCACCTCGTCACCCAGGCCGAGTACGGGCTGTGGGGGATGGCGGTGATGATCTTCCTCGTGGCTGCGCCCGTGGCCACGCTTGGGGCGAACCACGGCCTGGTGCGGTACGTCGCCCTTTACGAGGCGCGCCGGCAGTTGCGGGCGTTCTGCCGCCGCGTGCAGGGGCGATGCGTGATCGTCGCCCTGGCCGCCACCGTCGTCGCCATGGCCGCCAGCAGGTGGATCACCGACTGGGTCATCGTCTCAGGCGGCGCGGGGGCTGACGCAGCCTTCACCTATCGCTACCAGCTCTACGTCTGCCTGGCCGCGCTGGCCAACGTGCTGGCCGGTGCGCTCTACCACGACATGCTCAGCTTCATGTTCGGCATGCGGGCATACAGGCTGGCGTCCGCGGCGGAGCTGACCTTCTCGGTGACGTTCACGATCTTCGGCGTGGCAGCCGTGGCCTTCTGGCCCAGCGCGCTGACGCTGCTCGGCGCGCACTTCCTCGCTCAAGTGATCGTGCTGACCGCCGGCACGGTCGCCCTTCAGGCCGCGCTCGCCCGCGCCGAGGGCTACAAGCCGACCGGGGGCGAGTGGGCCCCCGGCGAGGCCGACGCCGGCGCCGGGGAGGCGGCCGTGCCGCCTTCCGAGGCGCTCGGCCGGGTCGAGGGCACTGGGCTCGACGGCGCCTTCTCGCGCGTGCTGCGGTTCGGCTTCGTCGCGATGATCGGCAACATACTCTGGCTGATCGCCCAGCATGTCAGCTTCTGGCTTACCAACTACTACCAGGGCAAGGCGACCGCCGGCGTGTTCAGCGCGATGCTCCAACTCTCCCAGGGCGTGCTGTTGATCAGCAACTCGGCCTTCGCGGTGGTCTTCGCACACACGGCGCGGCGATACGAGGGCCCGGACCGCGCCAAGGCGATGACGCTGATGGAGACCGCCTACAAGGCCATGACCGTCGTGATGATGGCACTGACGGCGACGATCTACGTGAGCGCGCCGCTGTGGGTCCGCGCGCTGCCGGCCGAGTACCACGTCGGCGTGATGCTGGTGGGCGGGATGTTGATGTTCTTCCAGTCCGTCAGCAACCTCTCGCTGCTGACAACCGTGGCTCGGCTGCGCGAGAGGCCGATCGTGATCGCAATGGCGGCACTGGCCGGCGGGGCCGTCAACGTGGCGCTGGCGCTGTGGTGGATGCCGCGATGGGACTACGCTCCCGCCGGGGCGGCGTGGGCGGCCGGCGTCGGCATGCTGGCCGGCGGCACGGGGGTGGCGATCGGCTATTTCCTGCTCGCCGGCGTGCGCCTGCGGGCGGCGACGTACGCCCTGATGGCCTGCCCGCTGCTGCTGCTGTTGCCGGCGTGGGCGGCCGCGGCGGCCTGGGCTGCGGCGATCGTCGCGGCGCTCGCCACGCCCGTGCTGTTCAACGCCCATGAGAAGCGCCTTCTCGCGCACGTGGTCCGGCGATACGCGGCACTGTTGGGGAGGGGCCTGCCGTGGCGATGAGCATAACCGTCATCGTGCCCACGCATGACCGCCCCGATGCACTGAAGCGGACGGTCGAGTCCGTCCTGGCCCAATCGCGGCTGCCGGATGAGATGATCGTGATCAACGACGGCGCGGAGGAGATCGACGCGGGGCTCGCCCGCGATGTCGAGGCCGCCGGCGTGCGGTTCGTCGACTGCCGGCGGGGCCCGCCATCGTCGGCCGCCTCGCGGAATTGCGGCCTGGAGCTGGCCGGCGGGGACGTGGCGGCGATGCTGGACGACGACGTCGTCGCGTCCGCGGACTTCCTGGCCCGGCTGGAGGAACTCTACGAAGCCGATGCCGAGCGCATCGTCGGCGGCATCTGCGCCAGATACGTCGAGCCCGCCCGACCACGGCTGCCGCGACGCGTGTGGCAACTTCTCGCAGCGGCGCTGGCGGAGAACCGCTGGGCGCCGCGGGTTTCAGCCGCCAGGTACGCCAAGCTGCCGCGCGCACTGCGGGGCAGGCTCGAGCCCACCTGGCGATTCGTCGGCGGGGCCGCCAGCCTGCGGCGCAGAGTCTACCAGCAATACCGGTTCACCGAGGCGTTCGGCGGATACAGCCTCGGCGAGGATACGGAGCTTTCCTTCCGCATCGGCGCCCGCGAGGCGCTGTTCTGCGCGCCAGAGTTGACCGTCGAGCACGTCCAGGCCGCCGGCGGCAGGCCGGAGAACTACACCCGCGGACGAAGTTACGCGGCGAACATGTTCCACATCGCGCGCAATGCCACACCCGGCGGCGCGGGCACGTGGATGCTCCTAGGCTATCACCTTGCCGGCATCATCGTGCTGGCGATTCTCTACTCGCTGGTCGGTTGGCGGCGGAGGAACTTACGCCTGGCGGCCGGGCTGGCCGCGGGGCTGATGAGCGAGCTGCGGGCCTCGGCCGGGAGGCAGCTATGCGGCTGTTGATCGTATGCGGGAACTTCCAGCTCGGCGGGGCGGAGACCGTCGCCGCCGACCTGACCGCTGCGCTGACGGCGCGTGGCCACCACGTGGCCGTGGCGTCGGTGGCGGCCGGCGGGCCCATGGCCGACGTGTTCGCAACCGCTGGCGCGAAGGTCTACGAGGGACTGGCCAGGGCGCCGATCGAC
>CAYUYH010000097.1:0-9612 GCA_964449175.1 uncultured Planctomycetaceae bacterium | reverse complement strand
TCTCTGCCCTTCGCCGAGCCTGGTGCAGCTCCGCTTCCACGCGCTTCTGCTCGGTGATGTCGAACTGCACCCCCACCATGCCGACGACCTTGCTTTCCTCCGTCAGGGTCGGGGCAAAGGAGACCGCCATCTGGACTCGCCTTCCGTCGCGCAGGACGACCTCTTCTTCCTTCTGGAGCGTCCTGCCCTCTTTCAGGACCTTCGCGTCCTCGGCCTCAAAGACCTGTGCGACGTGAGGGGGGAACATGTCACGCACGGTCTTTCCGACCACGTCGTCCATGTGCGGCGGAAGCGTCTCCAGATAGGCTCGATTCGCGGCGACGAACCGCCCGTTGGTGTCCTTGAGGAACACACACGCTGGTATGTGCTCCAGGATGGCCTGCTGGCGGCGAAGCAGCGAGATGCGATCCTTCTCGGCTCGCTTCAGGTCGGTTATGTCCACCGATGCGCCCACGATGCCGCCGGGCGTGCCGTCGGGATTGAGGAACGCCCCGCGGTGGAGGAGGACGTGGCGGGATGATCCGTCCTTCGTGGGCACGACAATGTCACATGTCTGGGGCTTGCCGGTATCGAGCAACACCTGGTCGTTCGCGGCCAGTTGCTCGGCGACGGCGGGCGGAACGATGTCCCATATCTGCTTGCCGATGAGCTTCTCCCGACCAACGCCGCTGATCCCCTCGAACTTCTTGTTGCACCCAAGCAGCTTGCCGCCGATCTCCCGGTAGGACACCGCTATGGGAATCGCGTCGAGGAGCCTTTGCATGAATCGGTCCTGGCCGGCGAGCGATTCCTCCGGCCGCGTTCGCCCGCCGTCGGGCGCCGCGGCGTCGGGCGAGGCGCCGTCCCGGGCGCGATGCCCGTTCAGCCAACCCAGGACGGCAGCGCTGAAACAGGCCACGGCCACGGCGACAAACGCGGCAAGCGCCGAGCCCACTCGGGCCGTCAGGCTGCTCGCCGCGACCGAACGCGCCGGCGGGGAGGATTGCAGACACATCGCCGCTATCTGAACCAGCAGACCCAGACCGGCTACCACGCCGATCACACACATGGTCCTGCCTCTCAGCGGAGCGTGCATCCGTCTTCCCTTCAGCGAGCCCGGGACGGCTGTGTCCTCTTTCCCGCCGGCGACAGTTCGAGGGCGCCGTGGCGCCGGCCGTAGCAGGCCTGGTGTGGAGGACCTCGCGCCGCGGCGATGGCGAGGTATCGGGATGGAGCCGGCAGGCAACAGCGATTCCGCCGCAACGTCGCTCGACCCCGACCTCGTCGCCGCGACCCCACCAACCCGGCCGCGGTCGTACGAACCTCTGCCAGCCTAGTCTGACTGCGCCTATATCGACCTGCTGGGCAAAGGGCTTAGTTACTGCGCCGACCTTTCGGAACGATTCACAAAAGATGCCCAGATCCGCTGCGGAAACGTGAATTGGCGCCACAAGTGTGCCATGTCAAACACAACTTCCTCGTGGTCAGGCGAGGTTCTCGAACAGCGGGCTGGAGAGATACCGCTCGCCGAAGCTGGGGATGATGGCCACGATGCACTTGCCGGCGCTGTCGTCGCGCTGGGCGACCTTGTTGGCCGCGGCCAGGGCCGCCCCCGACGAGATGCCCACGAACAGCGCCTCCACCTTGGCTGCCCTGCGGGCCCAGTCGATCGCCTCGTCCTGGTCTATCTGGATGGCCTCGTCCACGACATCAAGGTTCAGCACGCCGGGGAGAAATCCCGCGCCGATGCCCTGGATCTTGTGCGGGCCGGGCGTGGCCGGCTGACCGGACAGTGCCTGGGAGATCACCGGGCTCTGGGCCGGCTCGACGGCTATGGCGCGGAAGCTCGGCCGCCGCTGCTTGATTGCCTCGGCGACGCCCGTGATCGTCCCGCCGGTGCCCACGCCGGCAATCAGGACGTCGACCTTGCCGCCGGTGTCGGTCCATATCTCCTCAGCCGTGGTCAGGCGATGGATCCGCGGGTTGGCTGGGTTGTCGAACTGTTGCGGCACGAAGCTGTCGCGGATGGACTGGCGCAGCTCGTCGGCCTTGGTGATGGCGCCCTTCATCCCCTCAGCCGCCGGCGTAAGCACCACCTCCGCTCCGACCGCGCGCAGAACCTTCCGCCGCTCGATGCTCATCGACTCCGGCATCGTCACGATGCAGCGGTACCCGCGGGCGGCGCACACGAAGGCCAGCGCGATTCCCGTGTTGCCGCTGGTCGGCTCGATGATCGTCGTGGCCGAGGTGATCTTCCCGTCGCACTCGCCGGCCTCGATCATAGCCAGGCCGATGCGGTCCTTGACCGACGCCATCGGGTTGAAGCACTCCATCTTCGCCAGCACGGTCGCCTTGGAGGAAATCAGCTTGCGAATCCGCACGAGCGGAGTTCGCCCGATCGTCGAGGTGATGTCATCGAAGGTCCGCATCGTCGTAGCTCCTGTCCGCGAGAGGGTCTCTACACACCCTCCAGGTAATCATAGCGCCCCTGCTTGCAGCACGGGCAGTCCACGTTGCCGGCCGCCGCGGCTGCGTCGATCCGCTGGAGGCTGTTGGTCCACAGGTCGAGTTTCGTCAGGTACGGGCTCGCGTCTCGGCTGTGGCCGGAGAGTATCTTGATGGCTTCAGCCGCCTGAAAGGCAGAGATCGCCGCGACCGCCGGCCCGAGCACGCCGGCTGCCCTGCACGACGGGTCCGCGCACGGCGGGGGCGGCTGATCGTACACGCATCGCAGGCAAGGCCCGCCCGGCAGGATGCTCATAACCTGGCCCTCCGTGCCCACCACGCCGGCGAAGACCCATGGAAGGGAGTAGTTGACGCAGTAGTCATTTATCAGGAAGCGTACGGCGAAGTTGTCGCTGCCGTCCAGTACCAGATCGACCCCGTCGGCAAGGGCCGCGATGTTATGCCTATCGACGCGCTCGGCAATAGGCTCGACGGTGCAGCGGTCGTTGATCCGCGCGATGCGGGCGGCGGCGGCGTGGACCTTGGGCGTGGCCGCGGCGGCGTCGGCGGCATCGTAGAGCCCCTGGCGATGGATGTTGGTCAGGTCCACCTTGTCGTCGTCTGCCAGGCGCATCATGCCCACGCCGGCCCGCGCCAGCAGCTCAGCCGACCAGCTGCCAAGCCCGCCGACGCCCACGATCAGCACCCGCCCGGCGGCGAGGCGCTTCTGACCGGCCAGGCCCAGCGGGGGGTAGGCGATCTGGCGGGAGTATCTGTTCAGGTCTGGACCTTCAGTATCCGTCATCGCGGCCCGAGTCTAGGCCCGGCGGGCGGGCTGAAGCAAGTGCCCGCCGCCCGGGGGAGTGCCGCGAAAACGCCCTTGTACGCGCCATGCGGAAAGTCGTACTATGTCACCAGCCGGCGTGCGTGCCGGCGCTTTGGCGCGTTGGACCGCGAAGGACGTTAGCTCAACAAGGAGTGATTCATGGCTTACAAGATTACCGACGAGTGCACCGCTTGCGGGTCGTGCAAGGAGTCCTGCCCGGCAGAGGCTATCAGCGAGGGCGACCCCAAGTATGCGATCGATCCGGACCTGTGCATCGATTGCGCCGCATGCGTGGAGACCTGCCCGGTGAAGGCGATCGTGGAGGCCTGACCGGACGGGTTTCTCGAGCGAACTTCGGGCCGCTCGCCGATGTGCGACGGCCCGTTGGTTTGCGCAGCCGGCGCCAGCGGAGGCTGACATGACCATCAAAGAGTTCCAGGACCTGATCCGCGGCAAGTACTACCCTACCGACTCCAAGCGCGGCACGCCGGGGACGTTTATGTGGTTCGTCGAGGAGGTGGGCGAGTTGGCCTCGGCCCTCGCCAGCGACGACCAGTTGAACAAGGAGGAGGAATTCGCCGACGTGCTCGCCTGGCTGTGCACGCTGGCCAACATCAATGACGTCGACCTGACCAAGGCCGTCGAGAAATACACACTCCGGGACGTCGAGGGGACCAAGTAGCGACTGGGGACCAGGCCCGCACTGCCCGGGGGCACTGGGCTCGGCGGCATGGCGTTTTGGGGCTGAATTCGGCCATCCGCTGCTGAAGGGCCCGGCGGGCGGGGAGTTATCCAGGTTTACGGATTTCGCAACCTCCGGTACAATAGACCCAGGACGGAGGGTCTGCACTTCCATGGAGTTGAGTCGCACAACCCCGCCGCGCGTGGTGCTGCTTACCCATGCGCCGAGGCCTATCGGAGGCCTGCTTGCAGCCCACGATCGTGCGTTTGAGCTGGTCTGCGTGTCCACCGCCTACGAGGTAGCCGCTGAGCTGCTGAGCGGGCAGGTGGATGTGCTGGCCGTCGACCTGCGCCTGCTGAAGGCCGACCACGCCGGCCTGCTGGACATCGCCCGCAGCCGGGGCGTGGAGCTTCTGGGCGCGGGCCCGCTGCCGTGGGGCGTCAGCAGCGAGCATCTGGCCGGCATGAAGCTCCTGGCCCGCGCGGAGTTGGCGGATGCGATCCTTGCCGCGGTCGGGCCGGGCCGGGCCGCGGCGCCCGCCGGGACCAAGGAAGCTCAGCCGATCGGACAGGTCGGGACGTATGAGAAACAGCCGGTGACAGAGGAACCCCTGCTGACGCCGGAGGAGCTGGCCGCCCTTTTGGGCGACGGAGAAAAGGCGGAGTAGTGACGTGTTGTTATTGGCGGACAAGAAGCTTGGCGAGCAGCTTTCGCGACAGATGGGCGAGACGCCCATGCTGGCCGTCGACGACCCCTACGCCGCGCTGGAGGAGATGAGCCGGCGCAATTGGCCCGTGGTCGTGCTGTCAGCCGACAGCAGCGCCGGCGGGCCAAGCGACTTCGCCGGGCTATGCCGCGCATCGCGGCGGCTCCAGCCGCGGGCAAGGCTCTACGCCATCTGCACGCCCCGCCTCGAGCCGGACGTCCACCCGCTGCTGGGCGACACGCTGGACGACTACTTCATCTCCCCCCTCTCTGCCGCCGACGTGGCAACTCTGACGGCAGAGGGTCAGCCGCAGGCCGCTCCGGCCCCCGTCGCGGCGGTAGCGCCGCCCCCACCGGCGCCGGCTGTGGCCGCCATCCCGGGCGGGCTGACCGCCGGCGAGGTGTCCCGACTGGTTGGCGCGACGTTCAGCCGGGGCGACCTGGAGAACTGCATCGCCCAGATGGTGGCCGGCAAGGCCGGCTGCCGCGTGGAATGGGTCGATCAGGACTCCGCCGCCCCCGGCCAACGTGTGCTGCTGCGGCTGGGTGGCGGCCCGGCTCGCCTGCTGGTCGCCGACGGCGCCGCGGAGCTATCCCCACCCGCCGAGGCCTTGCTGACCGCCCTGGCTGAGTGCCTGCAGTCGCTCGGCTCGGTCGCCAAGCGGACCGAATCGCTGCATCACTTGGCCATCACCGACGAGCTGACCGGCGCCTACAACCGCCGATACTTCTACCACGCCACCGACCAGATCCTCCGCCAGGTCGCCAAGCTCAACCACCGCGCGACGCTGCTGCTGTACGACATCGACGACTTCAAGGGCTACAACGACCGATACAGCTACGCCGTCGGCGACGAAATCCTGCGCGAGACGGCTGCCCTGATGCGCAAGATCACCCGCCAGCACGACATCGTGGCCAGGATCGGCGGCGACGAGTTCGCGGTGCTGTTCTGGGACCCCGACGAGCCGCGATCGCCCGACTCCAAGCCGCCCGACAGCGCATACGTGCTGGCCACGCGATTCCTCAGGGCGATTGAGCGTCACAGGTTCGTCTCGCTGGGTCCGGCGGCGACCGGTACGCTGACGATCTCCGGCGGCCTGGCCGGCTTCCCCGCCGACGGCGGGAGCTGCCGCGAGCTGCTCCGCAGGGCCAACGGGGCCCTCAAGGCCGCCAAACAGTCCGGCAAGAACAGCATCAACATCGTCGGGCAGTTCAAGGCAACCGACGAGAAACCGAAGGCCAAGCCGACAGCGAAACCGAAACGGGCGACGCCCAAGCGAAAGACCCACAAGTAGGGGCCGTGCGCGGCGGAACCGTGCTCGGAACCCACGCTGTTCTCATTCCAGCAACGCCGACGGCCCGCCGACCTCCAACGAAAGTAGATACGCCCGCCGGCGGCGCACCAATTCCTTCTTCTCTTCTGGCATGTCGGCTTCGGCCAGCAGGCTGTTGCAGCCGTCGATGAACACCTCGCGGGCGAAGTCGCTGCTGTAGACGCGCTGGTCGAAGGGGCGGCTGGCGACAATCTTCAGGAACCCCTCGAAGTCGGCGAAGTAGCTGCCGTAGATGTGGAACGAGTCGGCGATGTGGATGTACTCGCCCGGCGCGACGGCGAGCTGGGCGGCGACGGCGCGCTGAAGCTCGGTGAAGGCGTACATGTTCATGAAACCGGCCTTGAAGGCATCGTTGGAGCGGATGTGGCAGGTCATGTCGAGGCGGCTGGCGCCGGCGTCGTCGCTTCGGCAGCGGAACCACAGCCGCTGGAGGCACGGCGGGTCGGCGACTTTCTGATCGTTCCACACCTGCCAGGTGACGGCCTGGGCGCGGCGCGTGTGCGGGGCGGAGCGCAGCTTCTCGACGGCGCCGGCGATCTGGTCGAACAGGCCGACCCCCGGCACGTCATAGGCGCTCAGCCGCTCGTGGTAGGTGTACTCCCACTTGCCGGCGGCGGGGTCTATCCAGTGGTCGTGCACGCCGTAGAGCACCTCGGCGCGGTATCGCTCCAGGTCGTCCAGGCCGCCGGGAATCGCGCGGTGGATTCGCGGCTCGGCGAACGGCTCGGTCACGTGGATCATCGCGGCGACGTCCCGGCTGCTCGGGTCGCCAGGCTTGTCGTACTCCGTGGGGAACTGCTCGCCGGTCTCCCAGCAGGCGACGACGGCCTTCTCCCAGGCCAGGGGAAGAGACCGCTCAACGATGTGAATCGACTTCATGCTGCGCCTCCCTGCGCTGATGAGGCTACTGATACGCCGCGGGCGACGGGCGGTCAAGCCTCCAGGCCCAGCCTCCGGCGGACGGCGGCGGTGATGATCTCCCGCCCGGGGCGGTACAGTCGCCCGGCTTGGTCGGACATCTCGCCCAGAAGCGCCGGGCAGCTCAGCAGGCGAGCGACGGCGGAGATTACTTCCTCAGCCGACGTCGTCAGCACGGCTGCGCCGTTGCAGGCGAGGAACCGCGCGTTGCCCGCCTCGTGGCCGGGGACGGGCTTCAGCAGCACCATCGGCTTGGCCTTGGCGAGGCACTCAGCCGTGGTCAGGCCGCCCGGCTTGGTCACCATCAGCGAGCAGACCTCGAGAAGCTCGTGGCCACGATCGGTGAACGGCACGATGGTGACCCTCCCGCCCGGCGTCACGAGCCCGGCCGCCTGCTGTATCAGCCGCTTGCTGCGCCCGGCGAGGACCACAACGTGCGCGTCGTCGCACGAATTCAGTATGCCGCGGGTGATCCTCACGACCGGGCCGCAGACGAAGTCCGTCCCGCCCGTGACCAGCACGATGGGTTTGTCCGGCGGCAGGGACCAGTCGGCGCAAACCCGCGCGCGGTCCAGGGGCGCCGTCCACTTGGGCCGGACGGCCATGCCGCTGACCGTGATGCACTCCTCGGCCACGCCCCAGCGTCGCAGCCGGTCGGCGGCGTACTGGTTTGGGGCGAACCACTCATCGACGCCCTCGGCATACCACCAGCGGTGCACCTCCAGGTCGGTGACGGTCACGACCTGCGGTGAGTCGAGCAGGCCGCGGCGGATCATCCGACTGACCGGCGGGATGGTCAGGAAGTGCGTGTGCACCAGCAGGTCGAACCGGTTGGCCTGCAGATATTCCCGCAACCTGCGCAGGAAATGCCGCTCGTATGCGAGGCGCACGCGCTCGCCCAGCCCTCGCCGTCGGCCCTGCGGGTGGTTGGTCAGCACGTACCCGACCGCGAACACCCAGGGCAGGCGGGTCATCCCCAGCGTGAAGCCGCCGGCGTAGACCTTGCGGAACCACCGCGGGACCATCTCCATCGAGTCGACGACGGCAGCGTCGATCTCGCCACTCTCGGCCAGCGAATCGCGCAGCGCGGCGGCGACGGAGTTGTGCCCCGCTCCGATCGAGCCGGTGATGATGAGCACTCGCCTGGGGGCGGATTGCTGGTCGGCGGCGGACATAGGGCAATAGTCTGCCCGCCGCCGCGCGATGCGCCAAGTGATAAGCCCAAACGCACCTTGTCGCCGAGGCTAGCCGTCGGCTGGCACCGTGGCCGGCGAGGTGGCCGGCGAGGTCGCCGCCGGGCGGCTGGCCGGCTGGTGCGCGGAGAGGTAGTCTCTCGCCACGCGTCCCCACGGGTTCGGTCCGGCCTCGGTGACCAGCCGGAAGTAGTACTCAGCCGACTGGAGATTCTGCACGAGCGGCAGGGCCGGCGCCTCGCCCGTCCGCAGCGCGAGCCTAGCCAGCTCGTAGTTGGCCTCCACGGCTGCGTCGCTGTCCCGCTGCCTGGCCAACAGGATAAGCATCTCAGCCCGATCGTAGAGATTCGGGCAGGCCAGGGCGACGGCCAGCTTGAGGTTATCGCCCATGTTCGTGCCCTCGAAGGCCCCGACAAGGGAGGCAAGCTGCTCGAAGTAGTCCGCGTCGTGCGGGTTGCAGTCCAGATACGCCGCCAGGGCCTCGGCCGACGGCGGATCGTTCGCCGCGTCGTTGGAGTCCATCAGCCAAAGCAGTCTCTGTACGGCGGTCTCCGCCTCGCCGTAGTAGCGGCCTGAGGGCACTGCCGGCACGGGCACGAAGACGTCCATCAGCTCCCTGCCGGCTGCCGGGGCCCCCGACACGCCTGAGGCCCCGGCTGCGAGCACTCGCAGGGCCTTGCCGAGGGCTTCATATGCCCCGCTCACTTCGCCCCGCCGCAGGGCTAGCTCCCCTAGCCGCCAGTAAGCCGCGGCTGCCTGTGGGGAGTTGGGGTATTCCGTAGCCAATCGCTGCCAGATCGGCGCCGACGCCTGCACCGGATGGGAGGCGCTGTACTTGATCAGTCCGACGTCCAGGGCCGGCGAGTCCAACTGAAGGCTCATCGCCTGGCCGGCCACCCACAGCGCGCCTGGCGCGCGCGGGCTTGCAGGGTGGGCGTCCACGAATCGCAGGCAGCGGCCGACGAGCGCCTGGCGGCGGCGCTGAAGGTCGTCGACGATGCGAATCCGCAGTGTCTGCGGGCTGAGTCCCTCGGTTCCGCTTCGGCCGACCCAGGTATCCATCGCCACCGGCTCCAGGATCCCATCGCCCGGGGCGAGCTGATCGGTGATGATCGCGTACTCAAGTTCGCTCGGGCCCACTCGCAGGTAGAACGTGGCGATCGGCACAGCCGCCAGGATCGCCAGCACCGGCCAGATCACGCCGGGGCGAAACTTGGTCGCCCGCGCAAGGGCCAGCACGCCCGCCGCGGCCAGCACGCCGGCCACGAACGCCAGCACGAACGGCCCCGCTAGCGCCAACCGCTGGAAGGGCTGGACGGCGGCGGAATCCGGGCCGAAGAACGCGAAGAAATAGAAGTACGCCGCCACCGGCGCCATGCCCAGCAGCACGGCGACGAACGGCATGTCGCTGCGGAGCGGCGTTCGGGCGGCCAGCACGCAGCCGACCACCAGCACCAGTGCGAGCGTGGGCGAGTGGCCGACGACAGCCACCGCCGCCACCATCGCAACAGCCACCGTCAGGCTGTAGAG
>CAYUYH010000096.1:0-9621 GCA_964449175.1 uncultured Planctomycetaceae bacterium | reverse complement strand
TGGACGTCTCGCAGGTGCTCAAGGTCGGCCAGCGCCCCATGCCCTTCAACAACCCCAGCCTTGCGGACCTGGCCGAGGCGATCGTCGGCGCCCGCAAGGCCGGCGCCGCGGTGGTGATGATGATGGGCGCGCACGTCATCAAGCAGGGCCTGGGGCGGTACGTCGCGGACTTCATCCGCCGCGGCTGGGTCTCCGCCGTCGCCACGAACGGCGCATGCGCGATCCACGACTACGAGCTGGCCCGCGTCGGGGCGACCAGCGAGTCGGTCAGCCGATACATCGCCGCCGGGCAGTTCGGCCTGTGGGCCGAGCCGGCTGAAATAAACGACATCGTCGCCGCCGGCGACCGCGAAGGGCTCGGCTTCGGCGAGGCGGTCGGGCGGGCCATTGCCGCCGGCGACATGCCGCACGCCGACGTCTCCGTCTACGCCGCCGCCTACCAGGCAGGCGTGCCGATTACCGTCCACATCGGCGTCGGCTACGACATCATCCACGAGCACCCAAACTTCGATCCCGCCTCCTCAGCCGCCGCCAGCTACCGGGACTTCCTGATCCTCGCGGAGGTGATACGCAATCTGGAGGGCGGCGCGGTCCTCTGCTTCGGCTCGGCGGTGATGGGCCCGGAGGTGTACCTCAAGGCCTTGGCGATGGCACGCAACGTCGCCGCGCAGGAGGGCAAGCAGATTCGCCACTTCACCTCGGCCGTGTTCGACCTGCTGGACCTGACCGGCGACCTGCGGGCCGAGGCGCCCAAGGACGCACCGGAGTACTACTACCGCCCGTACAAGACCATGCTCGTGCGGACGGTCCGCGACGGCGGGCGGAGCTATTACTTCCGCGGCGACCACCTGGCCACAATGCCTGCCCTCCACGCAGCCATCCTCGCCGCCGAGGCAGCCGCCAAATAGCCTTGCCGCTCGACCGCTCTGTCGTATAATTGTCCTGCTATCTTGTTTCCCGGGGCGTGGCGCAGCTTGGTTTAGCGTGCTTGACTGGGGGTCAAGAGGTCGTGGGTTCAAATCCCACCGCCCCGACGTGAAGACAGCCGGCCCTTTCGGGCCGGCTGTCTTCATGGAGGACGCACGTGCGCAGCACGGGCGAGCGACGCGCAGCGGCGCGCGGGTGGATTCCTTCGAGCCGAGCCCGCCGCGCAGCGGCGAGAGCGAGGCGAAGAAGCAATCCCACTTTCTTGCCAATGGTGTGCCAAGCACGCGCGAGCGACGCGCAGCGGCGCGCGGGTGGATTCCTTCGAGCCGAGCCCGCCGCGCAGCGGCGCGAGCGAGGCGAAGAAGCAATCCCAATTTCTTGCCAATCGTGTGCCAAGGACGCGCGAGCGACGCGCAGCGGCGCGCGGGTGGATTCCCTCGAGCCGAGCCCGCCGCGCAGCGGCGAGAGCGAGGCGAAGAAGCAATCCCACTTTCTTGCCAATGGTGTGCCAAGCACGCGCGAGCGACGCGCAGCGGCGCGCGGGTGGATTCCTTCGAGCCGAGCCCGCCGCGCAGCGGCGAGAGCGAGGCGAAGAAGCAATCCCACCTTCTCGTAGGATATGTGCGCAGCACGGGCGAGCGAGGCAGAAGTGCGGCTCCGCTTGGCCGTGGCCAGCGCCGCCGCTAGAGCGCTGCAACGAGTTCGAGAATGATGATCACGACCCCACACACCGCGGCCCCCGCCGCCAGGCGGAGCATCCACTTGGGCGCGCCCTGGACCCATTGGATCAGGAAGCTGACCACCGCGGCGAAGCCCCCAACCGACGGTATGACAGGAACTCCAGCCACGATGCAGACGAGGCCGACGAACTGCAGCAGGCCGCACGTCGCGGCCACTATCGCCAGTCTCTTGCTCACTCGCGGGTCTGCTTCACCGGGCCCCGCGGCGTCGGCGAACGCAGCCGGCGGGTCCATCTCCGCGAGCACCGCGTAGGCGTCCTGAGGCGTCGGCGGCCTGTCCCCGGCCCGCTGATTCACCGCCTCGGCGATGTGATCGCGGAGGTCCTGTAGTACCATCTCGCGCTGCTTGACCGGGGCGGTGTTGAGGGCCTCGGCCACCTGATCCAGGTAGCCCTGCAGGATATCGTCAAGACACCGTCCTTCACTCATGGTTGTTCTCCAGTTGCGTCTGGAGGAGGAAAGGCATCCATCGCCCTGCACAGACTGTTCCAGTGGCTGGCCATCTGTGCCAGGCGCGATCGGCCCTTCGCCGTCAGCGACAGATACCTTCTGGGAGGCCCGCTGCGGGACCGCTGCCTGTTGGCGCGGACGCATCCATCCGCGACAAGCCGGTTAAGGGCCGGGTAAACGGTGCTCTCGGTGAAGGCCAGCTCCGCCACAACCCCCACCCGCTGCACAAGCCGGTACCCGTAGGTCTGCTCACTAGCCACGGCCTTGAGTATACAGAACTCGACAAGCCCCTTGCGAAGCTGTGTGACCCATTCGTCCACGAGGTACTATGTTAGACACGCTACCACTACAATGCAATACATAATTCCGAGGAATCTTCGCGCGACGTTTCGGCGGAGTGGGCTGGCGACGAGGCGTTGCACGGTCTGGCCGCCTGCGAGGCTGAAGGCGTCTGTCGCACCTGGCCGAAGATAGATGTGGCGACGCCGGCCGGAATGGAGATGTCCACATGAGCTTGCAGAGCACACTCGGCCTGGCCCGGCGGAGTCTGGTCCAGGCCCCGGCCTACCTATTCTATAGCGTGCTGTGGTGGATCTATCCGCTGAAGGTCCTGCGGTGCAAGGCGGCGTGCTGCCCTCATGCTGCCCTGCGCGATCTGCTGCTGAGGCGGACGGGCGTGGCGATCGGCCGGGACGCCGTGATCGGCTTCGGCCCGCTCGTGCTCGGCAGGGGCCGCAACCCGCCGGCTCTGACTCTGGGCGAGCGCGCGTCGATCGGGCCTCGAGTCAGCTTCATCGCCAGCAGCTACCCGGAGCTGTCGCACCTAGCCGACCACGGCGACGTCCAGCGCATGATCAAGCGACACGCGCCAATCGTCGTCGGGGATGACGCGTGGATCGGCGCGGGGGCGACCATCCTGCCGGGCGTCGCGATCGGGCGCGGCGCGATCGTCGGCGCCGGCGCGGTCGTGACCAAAGACGTAGCCGCCTACACCGTCGTCGCCGGAGTGCCGGCCAGGGTCATCAGCCAACTGGCCGCTCCAACCGACCGCGGCGATGCTGTAGAATAGCGGGTCGCTGAACAGCAGCAGGCGCCGTCGCGGGGGCGCTGGGCCATCACCGTAGCCGGACTGTGCAGGCAGACCCAGTCGAGCGCAGGGGCAACGTCACGTTTGGAGAGCGGTCTTGAGACTGCGCTTCGAGAGAATTGCCGGCTGGCCGAAGCTGGCCTGGGTCGCCTCCGTCGCGAGCGGATCGGACCAGGTGCTGGTCCGCTGCGGTGCGATGGTGGAGACGGGGCCGGACTGGGCGGCCGAGGCCGTCTGGGCCGGTGAGTTCGCAGCCGGCGACTTCGACCAGACCGAGCACGTCTTCGGCACGGGCGTCCGCTGTCGGGCGGACCACGTTGTCTTCGTCTCTGCCGGGACGGCGATGGACCGCCTGTGGTCGGTCCGGACCGGCGACATCTGGTATGTGTCCAACTCCCTGCCCGCCCTGTGCGCGTGCGCGGACGCGAGCCTGCTGGAAGACTACGTCTACGCCGACGATCGGCGAGGCGTCGTCCGCACCACCTGGGGGGCTGAGACTCCCACCCGCCCGCTGCCCCTGGCCGGCGGCGAGGCCGCCGTGACCTGGTTCGACAACCTCGAATACCGCGGCGATTCGCTCCGCCCGGTCGCCAAGGTCGATACGACGCCACGCTTCGCCGGCTTCGACGACTACTACGCCTTCCTTCTCGACACTGCCGAGCGGCTCGCCGCGAACATGACCGACGCCGCCAGGGCCAACAAGGTCACGCCCCTTACGACCGTCTCCAGCGGCTACGACTCGTGCGCCGCAGCCGTGATCGCCAAGCATGCCGGCTGCACCCAGGCCGTCACGATCCGCCAGGCCGTCAGCTTCTGGCGAGGCTCCGACAGCGGCGAGCACGTCGCCGGGCGCCTCGGCCTGTCGTGCGACACGTACGATCGCGGGGCCAAGGGCTATCCCGACGAGGTGGCCGTCTGGGCCGGCTGTGGCTACGCCAACCTACTCAACTGGACGCTGTTCGACTATCCCCAGCCGTTGAGCCTGCTGTTCATCGGCTGCTGCGGCGACCGGGTATGGTCTCGCGAGCGGCTGGACGGGCCACTGCTGATCGACAACTGGGACGACCTCGGCATGTGCGAGTTCCGCCTCATTGCGGGCATGATGCAGTGCCCGGTCGCCTTCTGGGGCCTGCGGCGGAGCGAGGACATCCGCGAGATCACCTTCTCGCCCGAGATGGCGCCCTGGACCGTCGGCGGCGACTACGACAGGCCCATCCCCAGGCGCATCGTGGAGCAGGCCGGCGTGCCGCGAGGCAGCTTCGCCGTCCGCAAGAAGAACACCTCGCACGCCACGCCTTTCAAGTGGCCGTTCTCGCGCGCGGCCCAGGCGAGCTTCCGGCAGTACCTCGCGCATCACGGCAGGTTCGCGCCGGCGCCGTGGCTGGCGGGGCTGATCCGGCGCGGCGCCTGGCTGGACCACATGCTTCACCTGAACGTGCTGGCCAAGATGGGGCTGAGGCGGTGGCGCAGGCCCTACGATGCCTGGTCCGGCCCGACGGTGATATTCCGCTGGGCCAACGAGGAGATGCAGGCCCTCTACCGCGCCGGCCTGAAGGCGAAGTGATCCGGGCCTACCCCGCCGCGCCAGGGCTGCCATTGGCAACCCACTACCTTGACTTCCCGGGAGGAGCTGCTCACAATTGCGTAGGTTCGGGGGCAGTCCCCGGAGCAGATAGACAGCAAAGGAATGCATCATGGCTCGAAACGAAAAGACATCCAAGAAGGTCGCCTCAAAGGCGGCGAAGATTCTCCGCAGCCCGAAGTCGACCAAGAGGCAGAAATCTGTTGCCGGGTCGGCGCTGACGCAGGCGTCAAACAAGGGACGGAAGGGCAAGAGGAAGTAATACGCGCCACTGGACAGGGGCACAGTGCCCCTCCAGGTGATGTGCATCAGCAGCATGGGAGAGGGATCCTGTGCGAGAGTTGCGGACTCGCGAGGTCGGTAGATGTCCGGGAACTTTCCGCGGAACAGGGCAAGCCTCCGCTCGGTGAAGAAGCGGTGTTCGGTGGCCCAGTACGAATCCAACCCGGAAGGTACACGTGCCTAAAGTACAGCAAGTCTTCATTGGCTGCCCCTTCGCGAAGCCAGTCCGAAGGAACTACGATAAGCTGAAATGTGAGCTTGAGGCCCAGACTCCCCTGCACATCGTGCTGGCGGATACGACAGCCATTTCCTCGACTGACTACCTGCTCGAACACATCACGACGCTGATCCGGGAGTCAACCGGCTGCATCTTCGACGTCACCGGAGGCAATCCCAATGTTTCACTAGAGGTAGGAATCGCTCATGCGATGCCTGCTGACTTCCTGCTAGCATTCTACACACGTAAGAAGCGGTCTGCCGCCGAGAAGGCCCTCGAGGAACAGGGCGATACGAAACCAATCATTTCAGATCTTCAGGGCAGAAATCGCATTGAGTACAAACAGTACAATGGACTCCGTGACCAATTGCTCCAGCGTTATCTCAACAAGTTGCCCTATATGCAGAGGTGGGCCCGCTTCAAGAGAAGCCAGCAGTCATTCGTCAAGTACGCGATACAGGTATTCAGGGAGATTCGGGACTCAGGACGCACAATCAGCCCGCGGGTTGACAACATACTCTACGGATCTGGGATCACCCGGCGTGACTTTGGGATCGCCTTGAGTAAGGAACGACTTGTTTCGATCAAGCGAGGTCGTCAGGGTGGGTGGTACTATCCCGTCCGTTGATCTTCTCCCAACCGTGATTCCTGAGGCTTCCTCGACTATCTGAGGGCCCCGCCAATTCGTCTAGCGCCATCGGTCGAGGGCCCTCCCCCGCTGTTGCGGACGGGGAGGCGGGGGCATATACTGTTTGGCTTATCTAGCCAATCCCTAGGGCGTGCAACTTGCCGCAGGCCCGGCGAAGCCTCGGCGAAGGCGGGTTGCACGCGGAATGGCTGAGGAGTGAAATCTCATGAAGGAATATCAGGGCAGTCTTGTCGCCCCGTCGCGGGCGAAGTTCGCGGTAGTCGTCAGCCGGTTCAACGAGTTCGTCACGTCCAAGCTGCTTGGCGGCGCGATGGACGCCTTCCGCCGCCACGGCGCGGCCGACGCGAACGTGGAGGTCGTCTGGTCGCCGGGCAGCTACGAGATGCCGGTGATCGCCGCCCGCTTGGCGGGCAGCGGGCGATACGCCGCGGTCGTCTGCCTCGGCGCGGTCATCCGCGGCGGCACGGACCACCACCAGTACATCGCCGCCGAGGCGGCCAAGGGCATCGCCGCCGCGGCCGTCAAGACCGGCGTCCCGTGCATCTTCGGCGTGCTGACGTGCGACACGCTCACGCAGGCGATCGAGCGGGCCGGGGCGAAGAGCGGCAACAAGGGCGCCGACGCCGCCGCAGCCGCGATCGAAATGGCCAACCTCATGGGCCAACTGCCCGCCAAGGGCGCCAAGCGATCGTGAGCAGCCGTCACAGGGCAAGACGTCTGGCCCTCCAGGGGCTGTGCTGTCTGGACGTGCAGGGCATGGCCGCGGCGGACCTGGTGCGGGAGTTCATCGACGAGAGCAAGGAGCAGCCGGCCACCCTCGCCGACGCCCACGAGCTGCTCTCGGGTGCGCTCGCCGCGCGCGACGAGGCCGACAGCATCCTCGCACGCCACGCCAAGCACTGGGACATGTCGCGACTGGCGCTGGTGGACCGCAACATCCTCCGCCTGGCCGCGGCTGAGCTGCTGGACCGCCAGACCCCGCCGAAGGTCGTCATATCCGAGGCGATCCGCCTGGCGAGGGAATTCTCAACGGCCGACAGCGGGCGATTCGTCAACGGCGTGATCGACGCCGTGCTGAAGGAACTCCAAGCCGATGACCCCGCCGACGACGCGGCGTCGGCCAATCCGCAATCCTCAATCCGAAATCCGCAATAGAGATGGCCTTGTTCAAGAGCGCAATCCAGAAGCTCGCCAGCGGGTTGAGCCGCACGCGGGAGCGGTTCGTCTCGTCGCTGAAGTCCATGCTGACCGGGCGGAAGCTCGACGCCAAGTTGCTGGACGAGCTGGAGGCGAGGCTGATCCAGGCCGACATCGGCGTCGCGACGGCGACGAGAATCCGCGGCGACATCGAGGCCGCCTACGAGGACAAGCGCATCGAGCGCGGCGAGGACGTGCTGGATTTCCTCAAGGCCGAGCTTAAGACATGCTGGCCGGCCTCCGACCGCACGGTGCACTTCGCAGCCGACGGGCCGACGGTGATCCTCGTCGCCGGCGTCAACGGATCCGGCAAGACCACGTCGGTCGCCAAGCTGGCGTGGCAGTTCAAGCAGGACGGCAAGAGCGTCTGTCTGGCCGCGGCTGACACGTTCCGCGCGGCCGCCGTCGAGCAGCTCACCATCTGGGCCGAGCGGATCGGCGTGGACATCGTCAAGGGCAGCGGGTCGGACCCGGGCGCGGTCGTCTTCGACGCCTGCGACGCCGCCCGCGCCCGCAAGGCCGACGTGCTGCTGGTCGACACCGCAGGCCGACTGCACACGCAGGACAACCTCATGCGCGAGCTGACCAAGGTTCGCGACGTGGTCGCCCGCAAAATCCTCGGCGCCCCCCACGAGGTGCTGCTCGTGCTCGACGCCACCACCGGCCAGAACGCCATCAACCAGGCCCGCGCGTTCACCGACGCGATCGATGTGACGGGCATCTTCCTGGCCAAGCTGGACGGCACGGCCAAGGGAGGCATCGTGGTGGCCATCCGCAACGAGATCAACCTGCCGGTCAAGTTCGTCGGCCTCGGCGAGACATACGAAGACGTAGAGCACTTCGACCCCGACACGTTCGTCGAGGCGCTGTTCGCCTGAGGGCGCCGCCACGCCACAGGGGGGGATTATCGCCGGCTCCTTGTTGACAGCAGCCCGCGCCGAGCCCATATTCTGCAATTCCAGACGGGGCAAGGATGAATAGTGAGCCCCCATTTCCGGTCACTTAGATTGTTCAAGGACGAAGGAGACATCCAGTGACTCAGGCACCCCCGACAGCCCCCCCGACAGCGCCCCCGCCGGCACCGGCGCCGCCACCGCCAGCCGGAGGCAAGGACTGGCTGGTAACGCTGCTTCTGTCCATCCTCCTGGGCAGTCTGGGCGTTCATCGCTTCTACGTCGGCAAGATCGGCACGGGCGTGCTGATGCTGCTCACTGGCGGCGGCTGCGGCATCTGGCAGATCATTGACGTCATTATGATCGCCACTGGGTCCTTCACGGACGCCGACGGCCGACCGTTGGTCAAGAAGTAGCGAGGCAAAGCTGTAGGCGGGTCGCCACGCGGGCGGGAAGGTAGCGGCGGCTGCGCTGACCGCTGCCGAATGCTTGGCGTGTTTCTCGGAGTGGCCGGTCAGCGCCGGTGCTGCGCCGCCGACTGCGCGGGGTCTCGCCCCGCGGGAGAGGGACAATGAGTGAATGGTACTGCGTGGTCAACGCCCAGAGGTACGGGCCCAAGCCGCTGTCTGAGCTTCAGGACTGGGGCCTTCGCGGCATCCTCAAGCCGACCGACCTGGTGTGGACCGAGGGCATGGCCGAGTGGGCCCCGGCCGGGACGCTTGGCCAACACTTCACCTTCGTCACCGCGCCGCCGACGCCGACGGAGCCAGGCGCTGCGCCGCTGCCGCCATCAGCAGGCCCGCCGGGGCAGTTCCCGCAGGCCCCTGGCGTGGCGGGGGCAGTCGGCTATCTCGCCCCGCACCGCGGCACGATGATACTGGTCTTCGGGATACTCGGCCTGGTGGTCTGCTGCTTCTTCGGCATCGTCGCCTGGTCCATGGGCTCCAACGATCTGCGGGAGATGGACGCCGGGCGAATGGACCCGTCCGGGCGGTCCAACACCAACGCCGGGAGAATACTGGGCATCGTGTCGGTCATCCTGCCGTTGGCTGGACTGCTGTTTTATCTGCTGGCGGCGGCGTTGGGCGCCATAGCAGGACCCCTGGACTAGCACAGAGACCAGCAGGTACGAGCGTCACGTGAGCGATAGCATGACACCCTCGGCGAGCATTCGCGTGGTGACGGCGCGGCGACTGCCGCGTTGGCCGATGCCGGTGGTACTCGGCGTGGTCGCGTGGGCGGCTGCGATGGGGGCGATCGCAGCCCTCTCACAGTGGCTGGGCCAGCCGATCGTCACCTGTCCGTTCAAGCGAATGACCGGTCTGCCCTGCCCCACCTGCGGCGCCAGCCGGGGGATGCTAGCACTGCTGCACGGCGATGTCCTAGCCGCTTGGCTGTGCAACCCGCTTGTATTCACCGCCGGCGCCGTCGCGGTCTTCGCCCTGGCCCTGCGGGCGGCAACGGGCCGAAGCGTGCACCTGAAACTCTCACGCCGCGCCCGCTGGCTGGCGTGGGCGGTCCTAGCCGTCGCCGTGGCTGCCAACTGGGCATACCTCATCGCCGTGGGCACGTGACGGCGGGTTCCGAACCCATTCTG
>CAYUYH010000095.1:0-9623 GCA_964449175.1 uncultured Planctomycetaceae bacterium | reverse complement strand
CCCCGGCCCCCCCGCCGGGGGGGGGGGGCCCGGGGGCGGGGGCCGGGGGGGGGGGGGTCCCGGGGGGCCGGGGGGCGGGGGGGGGGGGCGCCGCGGCGACCGCCCCGAGGGAAGTGGATGGGCGAAGGGCCACGTCGACATAGCCGTAAACCGCCCCGTACAGCGCCATCTCCTGGAGGAGGGCGACTCCTCCGTTGGCGTCCAGCAGGGCGGCGATGATCCGCTCGATCCCCCTCGCCAGTCTCTCGTCGGCGGCGAGGCTGCGGATCACGGGCGGCTTGCCGAACAGGAAGTCGATGCCCGTCTGCACGCGCCAGGCGATGTCGTTCTCGATGACGACCTCCTTGCGGTGCAGGTCGGTGAGGTGTTGGTCGTAGCAGGCTCGGCTGGGTACGCCGGTGATTCGTGGGGGTAGGCCCATCTCCTGCGCCTGGAAGTAAGGCCGGCTGCCGGCGTTCAATCTGCCCGCAGCCACCCCGACAGCCGGGACCAGTCCGTTGCGGAAGTAGTCCCAGCATCTCAGGTATCGCTCGCCGAGGTCGCTCGCACGGCGGTCCACCAGATACGTCAAGTAGTCCGCGTCGAGCAGGGGGTCGGCGAAGCTATCGATCTCAAAGCCCATATGCGCTCTCCTCACCCTCTCAGCCGCCGCCGCCGCCGGCGCGCAGCAAGAAGGGCGCTCCGGGCCAACCACCCGCTGCAAACCCAGTGATCGCAGGGAGAAGAAAAGAGGCACGAATCTCCGAGGTTCCCCAGCCCCCGCCCGCCCCTGCGCGCAAATCCCCAGGCCACGCGGGCGCCATGCCCAACCGCGGACCGTAGGGCGGGAAACTTGTTTCCCGCGGAATCCTATCTGGAGAACGCCCGAGGCAAGGCCATGCCACCGGCCGGCCACGGGGTTGCAAACCGCCGGGCGCGCGTCTATCCTGACGGCGCGTTGCCGGCACGGCCCTGGCCGAGACGCCAGGTGGGCAGCATTTCCAGGACCTTCGGTCTTCAGGCGCGCGGAGTCGTCGAGACACGCCGGCCGACCCGCGCCCCAAAAGGAGAAAGCCATGACGCAAGCCGATCCCGGTCAGACAACTCCTCCGCCCGAACCTCCTGCCCAGCCGCCGCCCCAGCCCCCGCCGCCGCCCAGCTCAGGCGGCCTGACCGTCCGCAACTGGCAGGTCATCAGCCACCTGTCAGCCCTGGCGGGATTCCTCACCGCGGGCGTCGGCAGCGTGGTCGGGCCTCTGCTCGTCTGGCTGATCAAGGGCAAGGAAGACCCCCAGATCGAGGTGCACGCCAAGGCCGCGCTGAACTTCCAGATCTCGATGCTGATCTACGGCGTGGCCGCCGGCGCGTTGATGTTTGTGGGCATCGGTTTCGTCTTGCTGCCCGCCGTAGCCATCTTCGACCTTGTCTGTGTGATACTGGCGGCGGTAAAGGCCAGCGAAGGCCAGCTGTTCAAGTACCCGTTGTCGCTGAATCTCATCAAGTAGCTGCCCCGCCGACGGCTCGCCCGCATGGCCAGCCGCCGACGCGCGAACAGGAGCAGTCACGATGAACGAGCGCTATGACAGCTATCGCAGTCCGCTGGCCGACCGTTACGCCAGCCAGGCCATGCGCGAGCTGTTCGGCCCGCAGCGGAAGTTCTCCACCTGGCGGCGACTTTGGCTGGCGCTGGCGGAGGGTCAGCAGTCCCTCGGCCTGGCCATCACCGACAAGCAGCTCCGCCAGTTGGCCGACCACCTCGACGACATCGACTTCGCCGCCGCCGCCGAGTACGAGCGCAAGTTCCGCCACGACGTTATGGCCCACATCCACGCCTACGGCGACGTCGCCCCCAAGGCCCGCCCCATCATCCACCTCGGCGCCACCAGCCAATACGTGAACGACAACACAGACCTGATCCTCATGCGCGAGGCGCTGGCCCTGCTGATCACGACGCTGGCCAACATCGTCGACTCGCTCGCGCTGTTCGCCCGGCAATATCGCCACCTGCCTTGCCTGGCGTGGACGCACTTCCAGCCCGCCCAGCTCACCACCGTCGGCAAGCGAGCGGCGCTTTGGTGCCAGGACTTCCTGACCGACCTGACCGAGCTGGAGCGCCGCGCCGACGAGCTGGAGTTCCTCGGCGTCAAGGGCGTCACCGGCACGCAGGCGAGCTTCCTGGCGCTGTTCGAGGGCGACCACGAGAAGGTCAAGCAGCTCGACCAGATCGTCGCCGAGAAGATGGGCTTCGACAGGATAGTCCGCATCTCCGGCCAGACGTCCAGCCGAAAGGTGGACGCGGCGATCGCCGCCGCCCTGGCCGGCGCGGGCGCGACCGTCCACAAATTCTGCAACGACGTCCGACTGCTCGCCCACCTCAAGGAAGTCGAGGAACCCTTCGCCCCCGCGCAGGTCGGCTCCAGCGCCATGCCCTACAAGCGCAACCCGATGCGATGCGAACGGGCGACCGGCCTGGCGAGGTTCCTTATGGACATCGCGGCCAGCCCGCTGCACACCGCCGCAGAGCAGTGGTTCGAGCGCACGCTTGACGACTCGTCCAACAAGCGCCTCGCCGTCCCGGAGATGTTCCTCACCGCCGACGCCATGCTGCTGGTCTGCCTGAACGTCGCGCAGGGGCTGGTCGTGTACCCGGCCACCATCGCCGCGCATGTTGCGGAGGAGCTGCCATTCATGGCCACGGAGAACATCCTGATGGCCGCGGTCAAGGCCGGCGGCGACAGACAGGAGCTGCACGAGCGCATCCGCCGGCACAGTCAGGCCACCGCAGAGCAGGTCAAGCAGCACGGCCGAGCCAACGACCTGCTGGACCGCATCAAGAACGACGCCGCCTTCGACGCCGTGGACGCCGACGAGCTGATGGACCCCGCCGCCTTCATAGGCCGCTCGCCCCAGCAGGTCGAGGAATTCATCGCCGCCGACGTCGAGCCCATCCGACGACAATACGCACACCTCCTTGGACAGAAGAGCGAACTGAACGTTTAGGCGGAGCCTGCCGACGCCACGGGAGACTCAGACGCGTCGCAAGCTGCTGATGGTCGTGCTGCTGGCGGGGCGCCATGCCCTGGCGTAGTCCTGAGCGAGCGCAGCGAGTCAAACGGCGAAGCCCGGGCATGGTGAACTTCCCGGTCCAAGATCGCGCGCACGATGCGATCCACCATGGCCATCCCGAGCGGAGTCGAGGCAAGGCCATGCCATTCCTCAAGATGGGGGTTTACACCGCTGCCGGGCGCCTGTAACATGCCTCGCTTCCTTTGCCGTCGGCGGTAGAATGCACGCCATGCAGGACGACCAAACCTCAGCCGACCGATGCGCCGCGGGCTGCGACAGTTGCCCCCTCGGCGCCGATCAGGGCCGCGAAGACGCCGACGCCCCGGCCGGCGGGCGGCTGGTCCTGCTGTCAGCCGCGGCGTTTCTCTCGCCGCTGCTACAGGCCGTCATCGGCGCGATCGTCGCGCCGATCGTGTGGGACAACCCGCACAGCCGGTCGGCCGGCGCACTGATCGGGCTGGCGCTCGGCCTGGTCGATTCGTGGTTCGTGGCGAGATTGATCAAGAAGGCGCGCGACAAGCACACATGAGCACTGAGTTGATGCAGTCATCCGGGCCGGGCACCTTTGCCCGCGGCGTGCATCCCGCCGAGTGCAAGCATCTCGCCGCGGATGTCCCCATCGACGTCCCGCCGCCTCCGGAGGCCGTGCTAGTCCCGCTGCTTCAGCACATCGGCGCGCCCTGCGAGCCGACCGTCAAGCCCAAGCAGGAAGTCTCCCTCGGCGATCCGCTCGGCGAGTCATCGGCCTTCGTTTCCGCGCCGGTCCACGCCAGCGTCGCCGGCGTCGTCGGACCGCCGGCCATGACCACCCTGCCCAACGGCAGGCACGTCAAGGCGATCCCCGTCACTGCCGGCGAGCAGCAGCTCACCGGCCAGGCGCTGTGGAATGAGATGTTCGGCGGCGATTGGCCGACGAGCGACCTGGACTCGCGCGACCCGCAGCAGATCGCCGAGGCCGTCAAGTCCGCCGGCATCGTCGGCATGGGCGGGGCGGCCTTCCCCACGCACGTCAAGCTGCGACGCAACGACAAGCGACCCGTCGACACGCTGATCGTCAACGGCTGCGAGTGCGAGCCGTACCTCACCGCCGACTATCGCCTGATGCTACAGGCGCCCGCTCCGATCGTCACCGGCGCGATCCTCGCCGCCCACGCGGCCGGAGTGCAGCGGATCATCGTCGCCATCGAGGACAACAAGCCCATGGCCGCGGAGGCCGTCGCCAGGGCGGCCGCCGGCACGGGCGTCGAAGTCATCATCGTCCGCACCAAGTACCCCCAGGGCGGCGAGCGCCAGCTCACCCCGGCCGTGCTCGGCCGAGAGGTGCCCACCGGCGGACTGCCGCTGGACGTCGGCGTGGTCGTGCTAAACGTGGCGACCGCAGCCGCCGTCGCAAGGGCAGTCCTCCGCGACAAGCCGCTTACCCACCGCATCGTCACGGTCACCGGCGCGGGAATAGCCCAGCCGAAGAATCTGCTCGTGCCGGTCGGCGCGACCTACGGGTATCTGATCTCCTGCTGCGGCGGGCTGCGGCCGGACGCGGCCAGGGTCGTCGCCGGCGGGCCCATGATGGGCTTCGCGGTCGGCGACCTGGACGTGCCCATCACCAAGGGCACCAGCGGGGTGACCGTGCTGACCGACTCCGAGGTGCGCCGCGCCGCCGAGACGCCCTGCGTGCGCTGCGGGCGATGCGTCGACGCCTGCCCGCTGCACCTCGTGCCGACCAAGATCGCCCTCGCCGCCCGCGCCGGCGACTGGGAACTGGCCAACAAGTACTATGTGCAGGCGTGCTGCGAGTGCGGATGCTGCGGGTACGTCTGCCCGGCCGGCATACCGCTGGTGCAACTGATCCGCACGGGAAAGGCAATGGCGGCCTCTCAGCAGGCCCCGAGCGATAGCGCATGACAGACAGGGCGACCGACAACACGCCAGGCGCCGCAGCGACGGCCTCGCTGCATGTCGCAGCCGCTCCGCACGTGGCCGAGATGGCGCTGACCACGCGCCGCATGATGCTCGACGTGCTCATCGCCCTCGTGCCGGTCGTTCTGATCTCGCTGATCGTGTTCCGCTGGTACGCGGCAAAGCAGTTGGCCATCTGCATCGCCAGTTGCGTGGCGGCGGAGATGATCTTCACCGCGATGCGCCGCAGGCCGGCGAGCATCGGCGACCTGTCGGCCGTCATCACCGGGGCGATACTCGCCCTGTCGCTGCCCGGCACGGCGCCGTGGTTCGTGGGCGTGGTCGGCTCGTTCGCCGCCATCGGCCTCGGCAAGGCCGCGTTCGGCGGCCTCGGCCAGAACATGTTCAACCCCGCAATGGTCGGCAGGGCGTTCGTGATGATCTGCTTCGCGTCGATGATGGGCGCGGGGGCGTACGTCGACCCCGCCTCCAGCGTGGATGTGGTCACACAGGCCACGCCAATGACCGCCCTCCGCCAGGCGACCGGCGCGACAGGCCCCGACTGGCCGCTGCTGCTGCGGCTGTTCGCCGGCAACGTCAACGGCTCGCTCGGCGAGACCAGCGCGATGGCCTGCATCATCGGCGGGCTGTACCTGTGCATCCGCCGGACCGCGTCATGGGAGATCCCGCTGGGCGCGATCCTGTCGGTGACGGTGATCGGCGGCATCGGCGACTTGCTGAACCCGGCCGGGACGTTCACCGTGCTGCACCACATCGCCGGCGGGGCGCTGCTGTTCGGCGCGTTCTTCATCGCGACCGATCCGGTCACCAGCCCGCTTGCGCCGAGGGGCAAGTTCATCTTCGGCCTGGGCCTGGGCGCGCTGGTGATGCTGATGAGGCTGTTCAGCGGCTATCCCGAGGGCGTGATGTTCTCCGTGCTGATCATGAATTCGGTCGTGCCGCTGATCAACCGTGCGACTATCCCGGCGCCCGTCGGAGGCCCCGTGCCGGCCAGGGAGTGATCGCGCCGGCGGATTGCGAGATGGAACCGAGCAAGCGATACATAAGGCAGGCCTGGCTGGTGCTGATCCTGGCGGCGTGCTTCGGCGCGGCGCTGGCCGGCGTGCAGGCGTCGCTCAGCGGCAGGATCGAGGCCAACAAGCTCGCCGACACGATGGGCCAGATACCCAAGCTCGTCCCAGGCGCCGCGACCGGCAAGCCCGCGACGTTTGGCGAGTTGATGGTCTACCGCGCCGTAGACAAGCAGGGTAATCCGGTCGGCTGGGTGCTGCCGGCCAGGGGACGGGGCTTCGCCGAGGCGATTCAACTTCTCATCGGCCTGGACGCTTCGGCGCGGACCATCACCGGGTTGTACGTCCTGGAGCAGAAGGAGACCCCCGGCCTGGGCAACCGCATCGAGGAACCCGTCTGGCGAGCCCAGTTCGCCGGCCAGCCCGCCGACCGCGCGCTGGCGGTCGTGAAGGCCACGCCCGCCCGCGGCCAAATCCAGGCCGTCACCGGCGCGACGATCTCGTCGGAGTCCGTCACCAAAATCGTCAACGATGCCGTCGCGAACTTCCGGACCGCGCTGGGCACGCAGCAGGAGCACCAGGGCAATGGCTAACGGACCGACGCCGCTGAAGCGATTCACCAACGGCATCCTGCCGGAGAACCCGGTCTTCCGGCAGGTGCTCGGCCTGTGCCCGACGCTGGCGGTGACCAACAGTATGGACTCGGCCATGACGATGGTCGCGGCCGTCGCGTTCGTGCTGATCTGCTCGAACATCGTCACCAGCCTGATCCGCAGGCTGCTCAAGCCGCACCTGCGCATACTCGTGTTCACGTTGACCATCGCCACTTTCGTGACCATCGCCGACCGCCTGCTGGCCGCGTATATGTACGAGATGAGCAAGAAGCTCGGGCCCTACGTCCCGCTGATCATAGTCAACTGCATCATCATCGCCCGCTGCGAGGTGTGCGCGTCTCGGCAGGGCGTGGCGACGGCCGTGTTCGACGCGATCGGCCAGACAATCGGCTTCGGTCTGGCGCTGGCGGCGATTGCGTCGGTGCGAGAGATACTGGGCTTCGGCACGTGGTTCGGCTGGCAGGTCATGCCGAGCGTCTGGCCGAACTGGGTCATCATGGTCCTGCCGCCCGGGGCGTTCATCACGCTCGGGCTGCTGATGGGCGGGGCCAACTGGATCGGCGCCGCCTGGCGCGCCCGCCCGGCCGGCGCGGGGTGCGGACCAGCGGGGCACGGGCGAGGATAGACAAGATGGACTACGTCGGTTCACTCATCCTGATCGCACTGTCGACGGCGCTGATAAACAACATGGTGCTCCACTGGTTCGTGGGGCTCTGCCCGTTCGTCGGCGTGTCGCGTCGGGTGGACATGGCCTTCGGGATGGGGGCGGCGGTGACGTTCGTGGTGTCCTTGGCGGCGACGCTGAGCTGGCTGTGCACGTACTTCATACTCCGTCCCGGCGCGCCGCTGACGAGCTGGGCATGGCGCCTGGTCAATCCCGCCTCGACGGCCGTGGTCGACCTGAGCATCCTGAACTACATCGTGTACATCTTCCTGATCGCCTCGGCCGTCCAGCTCGTGGAGATGTACGTTAGGAAGTTCTTCCCCGCGCTGTACAAGGCCTTCGGCGTTTACCTGCCGCTGATCACGACCAACTGCCTGATCCTGTTCGTCTGCCTGGAAGTGATGAAGCACGTCTCCGGGGCGACCGGTCCGATGTTCTGGGACCTGGGCAAGACGCTGACATACGCGGTGTTCGCGGGGGGAGGCTTCATGCTGGCGATCGTGATCATGGCCGGCCTGCGGGAGGAGCTGGACCACTGCGACGTGCCCCGCCCGCTGCGTGGCCCCGCGATCACCTTGATTATCGCCGGCATCCTGGCGTTGGCGTTCATGGGCTTCACCGGCATGGACAAGGGCCTGGCCGGGCTGCTGGCGAAGTAGGAACCGAGTGATGATGCTGGTGCTTGTCATCCTGGCTGCCGGCGCGATGCTGTTGCTAGCGTTGCTGGCCGCCCACGCGCTGGGCTGGGCCAACAGGGTCTTCCACGTGCCGACCGACCCGAAGTTCGACGCCGTGCTGGCGGCGCTGCCCGGCGCCAACTGCGGCGGGTGCGGGCTGCCGAATTGCAGCGAATACGCCGCCGCCGTCGTCGCGGGCACCGTCCCGGCCAACAAGTGCGCCGTCGGCGGCGTGAGCTGCGCGACCGCGTTGGCGAGGATACTCGGCATCGAGCTGGAGCAGACCTGGCCCTATCGGCCCGTCGTGCACTGCGGCGCCCACTACGACGACCGCCTGAAGCGGCATGACTACCGCGACAGCGAGCGCACTTGCGGGTCGGCCAACCTGATCTCCGGCATCCAGGCCTGCACGTACGGCTGCCTGGGCTTCGGCGACTGCGTGTGGGCGTGCGACTACGACGCGATACACGTCGTCGACGGCCTGGCCACCGTCGATTACGACAAGTGCGTCGGCTGCGGCGCGTGCGCGAGGGTCTGCCCGCGAAACATCATCTCCATGACCCCGTTCAAGTCGCAGCGGGTGCTGGCGATCGTCTGCTCGAACCTGGACTTCGGCAAGGACGTCAAGGCCGTCTGCAAGGTCGGCTGCATCGGCTGCCGGGCGTGCACGCGGATCAGCGACCTGTTCACGATGGATCAGAAGGGCGCCCTGCCGCGGATCGACTACGATCGATACGACCCCAACACCATGGAGGCCACCGAGGTCATCATGAAGAAGTGCCCGATGAAGCGCATCCTGCTCGTCGGCAAGCCCTCGCCGGAGGATATGCAGGCCGTCGCCGCCGAGGAGGCCCCCGAGATCGCCAAGGCCGACTTCAAGACCACTGTCGACGAAACCGAGTGGCACGGCTAGGGCGAGATCCCCGTGACGCAGTTGGCCTGGAGCGGTCTTCCCGTGATTGGGTTAGGGGGTGGCGGGGCTCCTGCCCCGCCACCTGCAACGTTGAGTGTGGACACCTGCGACGCGGCGGGGCGGGAGCCCCACCGCGCTCCAGAATGTGAAGACACTCCTAAGCGTCCCACTCTTCCTCCATTCGCTCGCGCCGGCGCTTGGCCAGTTGGGCGAATACCACGCAGACAGCCGTCGTTAGGAACGTCACCCCCGCCGACCACACCGCTGCCACCTGGTCGAGCGTCTCCGGCGGCACGAGTCGCCCGACCAGCAGCGCCCAGACGAGTCCCGCGCCGCCCGCCAGCCCGCAGTACACGCCGCGAATCACGCCACGGGTCACGCTCCTGGCCGTGATGCCGAGCGGGATCGCCAAGGCCGCCATCACGATCATCGCCGCACGTCCGTCGCCCGTCAGCAGCGTCGCGTAGTAGCCGGCCGCGAAGCACACCCCGCCCGCCAGGAAGGCTATCCCCACCGCCCGGGCCGATCTCTTCGAAAGGCGAAGCGCCATTCTCTGTCAGTCCTTCCGCGTTTGGCTTTCGGCCGGGGGCGCCGCGTCGGCCAGTAGCTTGGCGAAGCCCGGCGTCTGGTGGGTCTGGTGGTCGTCGGCCGTGCCGGTGACGATCATGGCCTGGATGTCTCCGTCGGCCGGCAGCATAGCCAGGCCCTCCGGCCCGAGCACGCTGAGCGCCGTCGCCCAGATGTCCGCCGTCAGCCCCGTCGCTGCGACGACCGTGACCGAGG
>CAYUYH010000094.1:0-9721 GCA_964449175.1 uncultured Planctomycetaceae bacterium | reverse complement strand
CTGATACCTTTCCTGGCCCCTGAAACCACGATGTCAGCACGGCATAGCAGCGACTTCGCGGCCATTATAGCGGGCCAGTCCGCGTTGGCCAAACCCGTTGCTGGCGGCTGGCGGCGAGGGCAGCGGGCGAGCGCGGCGCGGGAACGGTGCGTGGAAGGCTCAGGAAGTGGATGGAACAGGGCGGCCGTCGCGGCGGCGACGGCGGGACTACGTGTTTGGCTCGTCCTTGGCCGGCGGGGGCGTGGGGGGCTTCCTCTTGGCCAGCGACTGGACGTGGCCCGGCTCGCCGCCACCGGCAGCGGCCTGCTTCTCGCGCTTGATGGCCTCGTAGACCTCCTTGCGGTGGACAGGCACGTGGGGCGGGGCGTTTATGCCCAGGCGGACCTTCTCCCCCCGGATATCGACGATCGTGATCTCGACGTCGTCGCCGATCATTATGGATTCGTCACGCTGTCTCGATAGTACCAGCATCCTCGGCTCCTTCCGTGGAGTCGCAGGCAAGGCGGCCCCGTCGCCCGGCCGACACGGCGCACGCGGGCGCCGACTTGTGTGTATATCGTCAAAGCCAAGTGGAAGAGTGAACAAGTTTAAGGGAAATCCTGAGTTTGGCAGCCGGCGTGGGGCGGGTCTGGCAAATGCCCGCCGGCGGGCCTAGAATCGCCGGCCTATGCGACAGGTGCGGGGCGTCAAGTCGGCCCTTGGCGGGCGGTTGCACCGAGCGCCGCTGGTGGCGGCGGCTATGTGCGTGATGGCTGGGATCCTGGCCGGTCGGGTGGCGGCGCTGCCGGCGGGGCTGTGGGCTGTCGTGGGCGCCGCGGCGGTGGCTGTCTGCGCGGTTGCCCTGGCCAGGCCGGGGTTGCGGGCGCTGGCGGCAGTGGCGGTCGCGGCGGCGCTGGTCTGCTTCGCCGCCGTACACGCGCACCTGGGCTACTTCGCCGTCGCCGCTGGCGATATCGTCACCTACACCGCTGGTGGGGACATCCTGGCCACCGTCCGCGGGCAGATCGTGACCACGCCGGCGATCTATGCCGACGACCCGCCGCCGGAGTTCGGCTATCGCCGCCCGCCGCGCACGCAGATGGTCATGCGGGCCCGGGCGATCAAGGCCGGCGCCGGCTGGTTGCCGGCAAGCGGCCTTCTCGCCGTGACGATCCGCCAGGGCGACGACCGCCTGGCCGCCGGGCAGATAGTCGAGGCGGTCGGCTGGCTGGGGCGCGTCCGCGGGCCGAACAACCCCGGCCAACATGACTGGTCCGCCGCCGCCAGGGCCAACCACACGCCGGCCCGCATGACCGTCCCGGGCGTCGATGGTGTGAGCATCCTCGCCGACGGCCCGAGCGGCTGGTGCGGGCGGGCCTACTGGCAGGTCCGCTCGGCCGCCCGGCGACACCTGGCCGAGGCCGGCGACGAGCGCGCCGGGCAACTGCTCAACGCACTGATCACCGGCGAGCGGGCGCCGGCCCTGCGGAGCCTGAACCGCACGATGATGCGAGCGGGCATCGCCCACTACCTCAGCATCTCAGGCCTGCACCTGGGCGTGTTCCTGGGGCTGGTGTATCTGATATGCCGCTTGGCGGCGCTGTCGCCGCGCAAGGCGGCAGCCGTCGTGCTGGTGGTGCTGGCCGCGTACATGACGCTCGCGCAGAGCCGCGCGCCGCTGCTCCGGTCGGCGATCATGGCCGCGGCGCTGTGCGTCGCGACGATCGCCGGCAGGAGGTGCGCGGCGCTCAATGCCCTGGCCGCCGCGGCGATCATCATCCTGCTGATCGAGCCGAACGACCTGTTCTCGGCCGGCTTCCAGCTCAGCTTCGGCATCGTGACCGGGCTGCTCGTGCTCCGCGGCGGGGCGAGGCAGCTTATCTTCGGGCGCTGGCTGCGGCGGCGCGGGCTGATGGTCTTCCGGGGCGACCAACGCGTCGCGCGCTGGCTGCACTACACCGCGGCCAACTGGGCGATGGACCTGGTCGCGATGGTGATCATCGCCTACGGCGTCTCGGCGCCGCTGGTGGCCTATCATTTCCACTTCTTCAGCCCTTACGCCGCGCCGCTCAGCGCGCTGCTGCTCGTGCCGGTGGCGGCGGTGCTCGTGCCCGGCTACGTCTCACTGGCGCTGGCCTGGCCGATGCCGAACCTGGCGTACGCAGTCGGGCGGCTTGCGGCGCGGTCGGCTGACGTGTTGGCGGGAATCGTCGAGGCGGTGGGTCGGCTGCCGGGCATCAGCCTTCAACTGCGCGACGTCGGCGTCGGCTGGGTGGTGCTGTGCTACGCCACGGGCGCGGCGATCCTGCTGGCGGGGCGACTGCGCCGGGGCAGGCTGTGGGCGGGCCTGGCAGTGGCGGCTCTTGCCGTGGCCACCGTCCACACGCAGCGGACGGCCCCGCCGCCGGACCGGGCCGAGCTGAACGTCCTTGCCGTCGGCGCCGGGCAGTGCGTCGTCCTCCGCACGCCGTCGGGGCGGACGTACATCTTCGACGCGGGCACGCGAAGCGGCCTCGACGCGTACTCCCAGGCGCTCGGCCCGTTCCTGCGACATAAGCGGCTGCCCTCGCCGACGTTGGCGTTTGTATCGCACGCCAACACCGATCATTTCAACGCCGTCGGCGAGCTGGTCCGCGCCGACGGCCTGGCCGCAGCGATCGTCAACGAGCAGTTCGGCCGAACGCCCTCGCCCGGTGACTGGCCCGCCGCCGACAGACGGCTGCTGGAGCTGCTCGACCGCCGCGGCGTGCCCCTCAGGCGGCTGGCCGCCGGCGATCATATACGCCTGGACGAGCGGACTTCCGTGGAGGTGCTCTGGCCGCCGCGGGGGGCGGAGGGTCTCTCGGCCAACGACTCCTCACTGGTGCTGCGAATCACCTGCGACGACGCGAGCGTGCTGCTGCCCGGCGATATCGAGCAGGCCGGTCAGTCGGCCCTGGCGGCCTCGGGCGGGGTCGCCGCCGACGTGCTTGTGCTGCCGCATCACGGCTCCTGGCAGCCGACGCTGGAGGAGTTCGTCGCGGCCGTCGAGCCGAAGTACGTGCTGACCAGCAGCTCGGCCGAGCCGCACGGGCCGGCGGGCGCCGACTATCCGCGGGCGTTCTTCGACCGGCTGCGGCGGACGCGGCGGTACTACTCGACCGCGCGGCACGGCTGGATCCAGGTCCGATTCGGCGCCGGCGGCGTCGAGACCCGCACCATGCGCGACTGATCGTGCCGCCGGACATATGGCCGAAGCTTTTTGGGTTGACAGGCAGTGCGGGCGGCACTAGACTTTTTGGTGGACTGGCTTTTCCCCCTTTGCCGGTCCAACCAGAAGAAAGCAGATCTGGTCCCCCCCCGCCAGGTCTGCTTTTCTTGTCTATCGCCCGCGATAGACGACAGTGGGCAAGCTGGGCGGAGTGGGGCAGCGAGTTGGATGCGACTCATGGCCGCCGGCAACGCTGGCCGATTGCAAATCCAGGCCCGGTGCCTTATCCCTTGGTCCGTGCGAGTCGAATGAGACCTCTGCGCATCTGCCAACTGCTGACCGAACTCGGCCCGGCCGGGGCTGAGCGGTGCGTCTACGAGCTGTCGCGGCGGCTAGACCGCGGGCGGTTCGAGGTGCACGTGGTGGCGCTGCGCGGCGGGGCGGTGGCGCAGTGGCTGCTGGCCGCGGGCGTGGGCGTGACCGTGCTGGGCGTTCGCAACAAGTGGGACGTGCTGAAGCTCCGCCGGCTCGTCGAGCTGCTGCGGCGCAGGCGGTTCGACATCCTCCACACGCACCTGTACCACGCGGACCTGGCTGGCAGGACGGCGGCCTGGCTGGCCGGCGTGCCGCACCTGATCCACACCGTCCACACGGCCGAGGGCAGGTTCCGCCCCTGGCAGTTCGCCGCGGCCAGGCTGCTGGCCAACATGTGCGACCGCATCGTCGCCGTCTCGCCGTCCGCGCGCGACTTCCATGCCGCACGCGCCGGCCTGCCCCCCGGCAGATACGCCGTCATCCCCAACGGCGTGGACGCCGACGCCTTCAGCCGCGACCAGACCGCTCGCCGCTCGTTCAGAGAACGATGGCATCTGGGCAGGGGCAAGGTGCTGTGCGCGTTCGTAGGGAGGCTCGACTACGAAAAGGGCGTCAGCATCCTGCTGTCCGCGGCCAGCCACCTCGCCGCCAGGGGCGAGCCGGTCGAGCTGGTCATCGCCGGCGACGGCAGGCAACGGTACCTCGTGGAGAACTTCATCGCCCACGGCGAGGGCGGGCGGCACTGCCGGTTCCTGGGCTTCGTGCAAGACGTCCGCGGCGTCCTCAGCGCCGCCGACTTGCTGGTGATGCCCAGTCGGTGGGAGGGCTTCGGCCTAGCCGCCGCCGAAGCAATGGCCTGCTCGCTGCCGGTGATCGCCTCGGACGTGCCGGGTCTGCGGGACCTGGTGGACGACGGCCGAACCGGCCTGCTTGTCGAGCCGCGAGATGCCATAGCCCTGGCCAACGCCATCGAGCGGCTGGCCGGCGACGCGAAGCTGCGGTCGCGGATGGGCCGGGCCGGCAAGGCCAAGGTCACACGCCAGTTTCCAATAGACGCCGCGGTCGCCGCCCACGAGGCCCTTTACCAGGCTGTGGCAGGCGCCGACGTGAACCGGTTTTGAGAGGAAGGCGCGAATTGGGCTAAGGTTTTTCAACTGCCCCTACCGATTAGCCGAAAGACGGCCCGCTGCGCACTTGCCGGCCGGCGTGGCCGCGAGCTATTTGACAAGTCGCTCCCGGCGGAACGAAAAAAAGTCCAGCGCCCATCGGCCTCAACAGGTTGTGGTCGCCGCGAAGCGGTCGGCCTAGACGTGGGGGCCAGTTAGCCCTCTGTTAGCCCGCGGGCGCGGGCGTCTCGCAAGAATCTGTTTTTTTTAGCTTGCGGCCTCCCTATCTGTGGCTTACTTTCCCTGTCAATCCCATCTCGTGGTGAAAAGGGCCTGAGGGAATGGCGCTGCTGATAGGTGAGTACGAGCAGACGATCGACGCCAAACACCGGCTTGGGATTTGTGCGGCGCTTCGCGACCAGATAGACCCCGAAGAGGACGGCAAGGGTTTCATTCTGGTCCTCGGACCCGACAGGCACCTTTGGCTGTACCCCGACACATACTACCGCCGCCTGCTGGCAACACTGAGGCATTCCCCGCTGCCCGACAGGCGGACGCGGAAGATCGACCTTCTGTTTGCGATGGCCAGGCCGCTGCGGGCCGACACTCAAGGACGAGTGGTGCTGCCCGAGAAGTCAATGCAGCGGGCGGTGGTGGGCGAGCAGGTCACGCTGGTCGGCGTGTTCGACCACATCGAGATCTGGCCGAGTGACGAGTGGGAGCGCCACGTCACCGAGGCGCTGCCGAGTTACGGAGAGGTGCTTTACGAAGTCGGCGAGCAGGTGAGCAACGACTCGCCGCCGGGAGAGCAATGAGTCACGTCGTCTCGTCGGCGGATTGGTCTGGAGGCCGCCGGCGAGAGAAGCGGAACATCCAGGCCCGACGAAAGGAGTCGTGGTTATGCTCATCCCCCAGTCAGCTTTGCGGGATTCGGGAGGGCGGCACGGAGGCTGCCCGATGAGTCTCGCTGAACTGCGGCGCGCCCTGGCCAAGCCATCGGTCTTAGACGATGGGCCCCGGCGGCGCCTGCTGGAGTTGGCCCAGCGGCTGACGCGCGTTCAGGCGCTGGGGGATGAGTATGCCCGGGTTTGCATGTCGGATCATGCGGCGGCGGCCCTGTCGGACAGCGCCGCGGCGGTATGAGCCCGGATCGGCCGAGATGGTCGAGGCCGCACACAAGCCGGTGCTCACCGCCGAGGTAGTGGCGTCCCTCGCCGCAGCGAAGCCGCAAGTCCTGTTGGATGCCACAGTTGGGCTCGGCGGCCACGCCGAGGCGCTCCTGGACGCCCTGCCCGCGGCGCGGCTGGTCGGCATCGACCTGGACGAAAGCAACCTTGCCGTCGCCAAGAGGCGTCTGGAGCGTTTCGCGCCGCGCTTCCGCCTGTTCCAGGCCAACTTCGCCGATGCAGCCGACGTGCTGGCGGCCGCGGAGGTCGAGACGGCCGACGCGATCCTCGCCGACCTCGGCGCCGCGTCGAGCCAGTTCGACGACCCGTCGCGCGGTTTCAGCTTCTCCGCCGACGGACTGCTGGACATGCGGATGGACGCCGGCGCCGGCGCCACGGCCGCCGATCTGGTCAACAACCTCGGCGAGGCGGAGCTGGCCGATCTGATCTACGAGTATGGCGAGGAGCGCTACAGCCGGCGGATCGCCAGAGCGATTATAGCCGAGCGACGAAATGAGCCGATACTGCGAACGGTGCGCCTGGCGGAGGTGATTGCCTCGGCCATACCCGCTCCGGCGAGGTCGCGCCGCCGCGGCGTGCACCCGGCCACCAGGACATTTCAGGCGCTGCGGATCGCCGTCAACGACGAGCTGGGCAACCTGGCCAAGCTGCTCGATGCCGTGCCGGGAATCCTCGCCGTCGGCGGAAGGGCGGCGATCATAAGCTTCCACTCGCTGGAAGACAGGCTGGTCAAGCGGGCCTTCGCCGCCTGGGCCACCACGAAACACGCGAAGCTGCTGACAAAGAAGCCGACGGTCGCCTCGCCGCAAGAGGTGGCCGACAACCCGCGCAGCCGCTCGGCGAAGCTGCGGACGATAGAGAGAACCGCCTAAGGCATCTGGACGGAGCCAGGCACCATGACGCGAGAGACACGGATCGGTCTTCTGGTTGGACTGGGGTTCATCATAATGTTCGGGCTGGTGCTGACGGAGCTGACGGGCTCCGGCAGGCCCGAGCCGCCGCCGACGTCGCTGGCCGACGGCGAGCAATTGGCCTTGGCACCGGCGCCCGCGGAGGAAATCTCGCCGGTGGTCGTCGACCGGGCCGGCGAACCGCCGAGGCTTGGCCCGCCGTTGTATCCGTCGCCGTCGATGACCCTGACGGCCTCGGATGATTCCGCCGACGATCAGCCCGCCGGCAGCCGCCGGGTCGTGGCCGTGGTTCCCGTCGGACACGATGGCCAAGCCGACGAGGCGCCCGTCGCCGTGACGCCGGCGGCACAGATCGCCTCAGCCTTCGACGCCGCCACGGGCCAACGGGCGATCCCGCCGCGGACGTACGTGGTCAAGCCCAACGACTCGCTGATCAGGATCGCGGCGAAGGTTTATGGACCGGCCCACCGTCGCGAGTACATGCGCATCTACGAGGCGAACCGCGACAAGCTCGCCGACCCGTCGATCGTCGTGGTCGGCCAGGAGCTCGTGATCCCGCCGCTGGCCGCCGCCGTCACCGGTCCGCTACCGAACAGCCTCGCCAGGCCCGTGGCCGGCGCGGCGCCCACCGGCCACACCTATGTCACCAAGCGCGGCGACAACCTCACGAAGATCGCCCGCAACATGCTCAACGACGGCTCGCACGCCGCGGTCATGAGGATCGTCGCCGCCAACAAGGACAGATTGTCCGACCCCGACCGCCTGCCGGTCGGCGTGGAGCTGGTCATTCCCCGATAGCGAAAGGACCCCCGGCCCGTGCGTCTGGCGACTGTCATCATCATTCTGGCTGCGGTGGCGGTCGGCCAGGTGCACCTGCGCCGGGCCGAGATCGTCGCGCGCAACCAGAGCGAGCAACTGGACCTCCAGCGCCGTCGGCTCCGCCGGACGCTGTGGGACCAGCAGATATCCCTGGGCCGGCTGACGCAACCGCGCGAGGTCGCCCGTCGCGGTGGGGAAATGTCTCTGGGACTGGTGGAGAAGACCGACTCCCAGCTCGCGGGCCTCGCCGGCCGGACGAACCTGGCGGCGGCGCAGTAGCTGGCGATCGGACGCAGCGGGCAATGGAGTACAGGCACAGATGAGCATCTCATCAGGCCCCGCGAGGCGGTACGACGTGTTCTTCGCCTTGTGCGCCTTGGCGCTGATCGTGCTGCTTGGCAGGGTTGCGTGGATTCTCCACACGCGCTCAGCCGGGGCCAGCGAGACGGCCCGCCGGCAGCAGCGCGTGGTGGTCAAGCTGCCGGCCCGGCCCGGCAACATCTTCGCGCGTGCTCGCGGGCGATATGCGCTGCTGGCCGGCAGCAAGCAGTCGCCATACTGCTACGCCGACCCGTCGATCATCCCTGACGATCAGCTTGCATCCGTGGCCACGAAGTCGGCCTTGGCCGTCGGCATGGATCCTGCCCAGGCGCTGGCCCTGTTGCACTCGCGGCGGTTCGCCCGCTTCGTGGTGCTCAAGCGCGAGCTTAGCGACGAGCAAGCCGGCGCCGTCCGCGAGCTGGGGCTGCGAGCGGTGGGGGTGGATTACGACTGGCAGCGCGTTTACCCCGCCGATGAGCTTGCCGCCAGCGTGCTCGGCTATCGCCGGCGCGACGGGCAGGCCGGCGCGGGCCTGGAGCTGAGCATGGACCGCTGCCTGGCCGCCGCCGACGGCCGCCGCGTCCTGCTGGCCGACGCACGCCGCAGGCCGATCTGGCCGGTCAGCGCCGAGAGCTCCCCGCCCGCCGACGGCAAGCACGTGTTCCTGTCGATCGACACCGCCATCCAGGGCTTCCTGGAGCGGGCGGTCGGCGAGTCCGTCGAGAAGTTCGACGCGAAGTGGGGCGTCGGCATCGTCGTCAATCCGCGGACGGGCCAAGTCCTGGCCATGTGCTCGACCCCGCCCTTCAACCCCAACCGGTACAACACCTACGGCCAGGACTGCGTCACCAACAAGGCCATCTGCGCGCCCTACGAGCCGGGCAGCGCGATGAAGCCCGTATTCGCCGCCGCCGCCGTCCAGGCCGGCGCCGCCACCTACCAGACCGAGATCTTCTGCGAGAACGGCGCCTACCACGCCCGCCGCGGCGGGGTGATAACCGACCACGGCAAGCAGTACGGCACGATGTCGCTGTGCGACGTGGTGGTCAAGTCCAGCAACATCGGCATGGCCAAGGTCGGCGAGATGCTCGGCAACGACGCGCTGCACGCCGCGGCGGAGCAGTTCGGCTTCGGGCGGCGGACCGGCATCGAGCTGCCGGGCGAGAGCAGCGGCATCGTCCGGCCGCTGGACAAGTGGGACGGCTACAGCACTCGCCGCGTGCCCTTCGGCCAGGAGATATCCGTCACGTCGCTACAACTGACGATGGCGTTCTCAGCCCTGGCCAACGGCGGGCTGCTGCTCCAGCCGAGGATCGTGGACTCCGTAAAGGACAGCACCGGGCGGACCGTCTGGCAGGGCAGGACGACGGTCGTCAGGCGCGTGCTCTCGCCGGACGTCGCCGAGCAGAGCCTGCAGGTGCTCCGCGAGGTGGTGCTGCGCGGCACGGGCAGGAGCTGCCGGATGGCGCGGTGGAGCAGCTTCGGCAAGACCGGCACGGCCCAGATCGCGGTCGACGGCAGATACGTCGACGGCGCGTTCGTCGGCTCGTTCATCGGCGGGGCGCCCACGAGGCAGCCGGAGGTCCTGTGCCTCATCTCGATCTACTGGCCGGACGAGTCCAAGGGCCACTACGGCTCGACGGTGGCCGCTCGTTACGTCAAGGAGGTGCTCGAGCGGACGCTGGCCTACCTGGACGTCCCGCCGGACATCAGCGGCGAGCAACTGCCGCTCGCGGCCGCCCGGTCCGACAGGCGCATCGCCCAGGCCGACACGCGGGATTGACGGCTGGCCTGGGAAGCCCGCGGCGCCGCCGCGGGCTATGCCCACCACATGAGGGTGGCGGGGGCCCCCCCGCGCCCCCACCCCCGCGGCGGCGCGGGGTTGGCCGCCAA
>CAYUYH010000093.1:0-9724 GCA_964449175.1 uncultured Planctomycetaceae bacterium | reverse complement strand
TTTGGCGGGGGGGGGCAGGAGCCCCGCCGCGCCACGAAATGTGTTGCTGGCCTGGCGCGGGCATGCTCGCCGGCGAGGCGCCCGAAAGGAGCGTGAAAGATGGATGTCTACGAGGCGATCGAGAAGCGATGCAGCGTGCGGAGCTACCAGGCGAGCGCGATCGAGGAAGACAAGCTGATGCGCGTGCTGGAGGCCGGGCGGGCGTCGCCGTCGGCCAGAAACTCCCAGAACCGCAAGTTCATCGTCGTCCGCGACGGAAAGACTCGGGCAGCCCTGAGGGACGCGGCCGGCCAGGACTTCGTCGGCGCCGCGCCGGTGGTGATCGCCGTGGTCTCCTCCGAGCCGCAACGCCTGATGCACTGCAAGGTGCCGTCCGGGCCGGTGGACTGCGCGATCGCGATTGACCACATGACGCTCGCCGCCGTCGCCGAGGGCCTGGGCACCTGCTGGATAGGCCACTTCGACCAGGACGCCTGCTGCAAGATCCTCTCCGTCCCGCCCGGCAGCCAGATCATCGAGCTGCTGACGCTGGGCTATCCAGCCGGCGCCGCCGCTAAGGCCAAGAGCCGCAGGCCCATCGACGAGATCGTCTGCCACGAGCAATACAGCTAATGCGTGGGGCGTGTCCCGGCGCGCCGGGGCGCGCGGGACTTCGGGCTTTGACATTCCGCGTGCAACCCGCCTGCGGCGGGCCTGCGGCGAGTTGCACGCCCCACAAAACCGAACCGGGAAGATGGCTGACAGTCAATACACCAAGACATACCAGTTTGAGGTGCTCACGCCGGCCGGACAGGTCGCCTCGGGCCAGGTTGCGTCCGTGGTCTTCCCCGCGCTGGACGGGGCGTTCGGGGTCCTGGCGGGCCACGCGCCTATGGTCGTCGCCATCGGGGCCGGCACGCTGACGGTAAGACCCCAGCGCGGCAGGACGCGGCAGTACTTCATCTCCGGCGGGCTGGCCAACGTCCGCGCCGGGGCGCTGACAATGCTGGCCGAGGAGTGTATTCCCCACGAGGAGGTGAACCTGGAGTCCGCCTTCGCGGAGATGGCGCGGGCCAGGGCCATGCCGACCGCCACACCCCAGCAGCGCGAGCTGCGGGACAAGATGCTGTTGTTCGCCAGCGCCAAGTTCCGCATCGCGCGCGAGTACGACATGCACCGGCACGTGCGGTCCTACGCCGGCGGGGCACGCCAAGCTCGCTGACGCGATGAGGTGAACCGTAGGGCGTGCAACTTGCCGAAGGCCCGCCGTAGTCCCGGTGCGCCGGGACGAAGGCCGGTTGCACGCGGAACGCCTGGAGACTTTCGACGATGGAATGCAAGAAGTCCGACAACCTCGACAATTGCGGATGCACATACTCCGGATGCCCCCGCATGGGCGTCTGCTGCGAGTGCATAGCCTACCACCTGGCCATGCGACAACTGCCCGGCTGCTGCTTTCCGCCCGCCGCCGAGGCCACCTACGACCGTAGCTTCAAGGCCTTCGCAAAGGCGTGGAAACTATAGCGCGCCCTGCGGTGGTCGCCCCGGGCGACGGGCTGACGGCAACGCCAGCCCGGCCCCGTCCCCGGCCTGACAGCACACGCTCCAGCAGCGGCCGCGCGGGCGGCAGCGCCCCGAGCTTGATGACCAGCTTCCATAGGTGCTCGCACTTCTTCCACGCGCCGGCGTACGCCACGTGACGCAGGAACCCTGCGGCCGTCCCCTTGGCCAGCGCCGACCCCACGATCCCGCTCCACGAGTAGAACCGCTCGTACGCCCGCCAGTAGCCGCGCTCCAGCTCGCCGGCCGACATCAGCGCCGGGCGAAACACCGCGTGCCGCGTGTCGTACATGTCCCAGTCGCTCGTCAGGATTCTCCCCTGGCCGGTCAGTCGCTTGTACAGCGGCGTGCCGGGGTAGGGCGTCAGTATGTGGAACGTCGCCGTCTCGATTCCCTGCCTGATCGCCCACGCCACGGTCCGGTCGAACACGTCCTCGTCGTCGTGGTCCATCCCGAAGACGAAGCTGGCGTTGATCATCACCCCCAGCCCATGCAGGCGGGCGGCGGCGGCCTCGTAGTCGCGGTGAAGATTGTGCGGCTTGCCGATGTCCTGCAGGTTGGCCCCGCTAAGCGTCTCGAAGCCGATGAATGCACTTCGTAGTCCCGCCTCCGCCGCCTTCTCGAGCAGCCCCGGCCGAAGCACCTGCGCCACGGTCGCCGCCGCCTGCCATACCCGGCCCATCCCCCTCAGGCCGGCGAAAAGCGACAACGCGAACCGCTCGTCCGCGAACAGGTTGTCGTCCAGGAAGTACAGGTGCCTGCCGGGAAGCTGCTCGATCTGCGCGAGGGCCGCGTCCACACACATCGTGTAGAAGCTCTTGCCCCCGGCAAAGAAGGCGTCCTTGTAGCAGAACTCGCAATGATGCGGGCAGCCGCGGGTGACGACGATGGAGTTCGGCACCAGGTATCGGTTCCGCTGTATCAGGTCGCGGCGGGGCGGCGGGGCGCCCACCAGCGTCCGCGTGGTCGAGCGGTAGACCTTCCTCGGCTGCCCCGCGCGGAAGTCGGCCAGGAACCGCGGCCAGGTGTCCTCGCCCGGACCGAGGAAGATGCTGTCGGCGTGCGGTGCAGCCTCCCGCGGAAGGGAAGTGACGTGCAGCCCGCCCATGCACACGTAGGCGCCGCGTCGGCGGTAGTGGTCGGCAATCTCGTAAGCGCCACGCGCCGACGTGATGTACGTCTCGATCACCACGAGGTCCGGCTCGTCGTCCAGGTTCAGTCTCTGGACGTGCTCGTCCTGGATCTCCACTTCGTCGTCGTCGCTGAGGTAGCCCGCGAGTGTCGCCAGCCCAATCGGCGGGAACAGCGAATACTTGACTGGCCGGAAGTACGGCGAGACGGCCGCCGTCAGTGCTGGAAGGATCATCTTCACTTTCATGGCTCGACCCTTTCACAAATCACCCGCCCGCCCGGCGTGGGCGCAGGGATTCCCCATCCGGGCTCGCCCGCCCGTCAAAACGCGGGAATCTTCACTCCCCGCCCCAACCGCGCACACAGGCTAAGTCAACTGCGTCCTGTTCTGTGCTACTCCGTGCTAAATATCTCTGCTCAGGATGCCCTGAAGCAGCTCCACGTATCTGCCGAGGGCCTTTCTTCCCTTCCCCGTCTGGGTAACGGACGTCCGAGGCTTCTTGCCGACGAAGGTCTTGTCGACCTTGACGTACCCCGCCCGTTCCAGAGCGGCTAGATGCGTGGATAGGTTGCCGTCCGTCAGTCCCAGTTGCGATTTCAGGTCGCCGAAGTCCAGTGACTCCACGCCCGCCAGCGTCGCCATGATCGCCAGTCGCGTCCGCTGGTGGATTGTGTCGTCGAGCAGGTTGTGCCGTTTCGCCCTGGGCACCTGTCTCGCCTCTCCTATCCGCCGTGCCTGGCCCACACCACGATGCCGTAGACGATGTGGAACCCGCCGAATGTCACGCCAAGCGTCCAGTAAGGGCTCATCACCTGCCCTTGCCCCGCGGGCAACTGGAACGCAGCCGCCGACGCCACCGCCGCCAGGATGAATGCCACGCCGAGGACGCGCAACTCTCTGATCGAGTGCTCTCCCACCTGCCAGCAGGCTAGGCCGTAGCAGCCCATCCAGATCGCCGGTATCAGTCCCAGCTGCTCGGTGCCCAAGCCGGCGTACGCACGTGCGATGATCGCGACGCTCAGCCCCGCGCCGGCGACGAACGGTGGACAGATCGTCAGCAGGATCTTCCGCTTGATGGGCGACCAGAAGGGCATGCCGCGCCGCAGCTCTCTGAATCGCGTCAGCCCCAGCACGCCGGCGACGGCCAGGCCGAGCACGACCAGCCATATGGCGAAGTTCAGCCACATGGCACCGCTGTCCGGCCCGTGCCGGCAACAGACCAGCCAGTCGGCCCCCAGCCCCGCCAGCGCCACGCACCCGGCGACGATGCCCGCCAACCCGCTCATCGTCGAGTACCGCACAGGCCGCTCCATCAAGGCCCTTATGACTCTTAGCTCCTCACAAGCCCTGTCTGTGTCCATGGTTACGCTCCCGAATCTCGCCGTCGCCCCGGCCGCATCTTCGCGGCCAGGCAGCATCCTACGCTCTCTTGCTTTGTAGTACAAAGTACTTTGTCATATTGTTCGCGCGGAGTCCACCCATTTTCCACCCTTTTTCCGGGAAACCGCGAAACAACGTGACGAGTCAACCGGCCCGTCCGCCGAAGCTCGACGCGGAGCGGAGAGCGAAGGAGGATCAACCAGTCAACTGATCAACCAGTCTACTCCTGCTCGAACAATTGTCCCTGCGGTGGGGGGGCGAGGTGGGAAAGGCCTAGGTGCTCGTAGGCCTTGATGGCGGCTGCTCTGCCGCGGCGGGTGCGGGCGAGCAGGCCTATCTGGAGCAGGAACGGCTCGACCACGTCCACCAGCGTGTCGGTCTCTTCGCCGAGGGTTGCGGCGACGGCCTCGATGCCGACGGGCCCGCCCTTGTAGATGTCGATGATCGTCCGCAGGAAGCGGCGGTCCAGCTCGTCCAGCCCCAGCTCGTCGATGCCCTCCAGCTTCAGCGCCGCCTCGACGGCAGCGACGGTCAGCCGCCCGTCGCCCTTTACCTGGGCGTAGTCTCGGCAGCGTCGCAGCAGGCGGTTGGCGATCCGCGGCGTGCCGCGCGCCCGCCCGGCCAGCATCTCCAGCGCCGCGGCGTCCGATTCGATCCTCAGCATCCGCGCCGACATGCGGCTGCGCTCCAGCAGGTCCTCGGTCGGCCAGAAGTCCAGGTGGTGCGTGATGCCGAACCGCGTTCGCAGCGGCGGGGAGAGCATGCCCGCCCGCGTGGTCGCGCCGATCAGCGTGAAGGGCTTCAGCGGCAGGTTGATCGTCCGGCTGTGCATGCCGGAGTCGACCACGAAGTCCACCTTGAAGTCCTCCATCGCGGGGTAGATGTACTCCTCGACTGCCGGCGAGAGGCGGTGAATCTCGTCGATGAACAGCACGTCTCGCGCCTCGAGATTGGTCAGGATGCCGATCAGGTCGCTAGGCCGGGTCAGCGCCGGGCCGGACGTGACGCGGATGTTGCCGGCCATCTCGTGGGCGATCACGTACGCAAGCGTCGTCTTGCCCAGCCCCGGCGGGCCGTGAAGCAGCACGTGTTCCATCGGCTCGCCCCGGCCACGGGCGGCGGCGATGGAAATCCGCAGCTTGGCCAGCAGCTCGCCCATGCCGATGCACTCGTCCAGCCGCGCCGGGCGAAGCGCGACGTTGAACTGCTCGTCCTCCGCGCCGGTGCTCTCGGCTGAGATGATCTTCTCTCTCGCCATTGTTCCTCAGGCTGTAGGGCGTGCAACTCGCCACGGGCCCGGCGTAGCCTCGGCAAAGCCGGGTTGCACGCGAAATGGCGGATGCCCGCATGCATCAAAGATGCACGCCCTACAGTCTACACGCCACCTGCCTTCAGTTTGTAGACGTGTTGGATAATCGCTTCCGCGCCGGCGTCGGGGTCGACGGCCAGGACGCGCTCGACCAGCGCCGCGGCGTCGGCGCGCCTCTCGCCGAGCTGGACGAGCACAGCCAGCGCCTCGCTCGCGGCGGCGGGCATGGCCTCGACCGCAGCCGCGACCGGACCGGCGAAGTCCTGGACCTTGCCGTGCAGCTCGGCGATGATCTGCTCCGCGGTGCGTCGCCCGATCTCCGGCAGGGCGACCAGCAGCCTGGTGTCCTTGGCCTCGATGGCGGCCGCCACCTCGCCCACCGGCCGAACCAGCGCCCGCAACGCCTTCTTCACGCCCACGCCCTTGACCGTGGTGAACAGGCGGAAGAAGTCGCGGTCTGCCTCGGCCTGGAAACCGACCAGCCGGGGCGTCTGCACGCCGTGAGCGGGGTCGCCCTCGACGTAGTGGATGGTGTGCAGCACGACGTCCTGCCCGACGCGGCGGGCGAGGCGATCGACGTCGAAGGCGGGCACGAGCACCTCGTACCACAGACCGTCGCCGGCAGCGACGAGTGCGGCGCCGGCTGAAACGTGCTCCAAGCGGCCTGCGATTCTGGCGATCATCGTTTACGGTTCAGCTCGCGCGCCTCGGCGCGGAGCGGTCTCGCCCGCCGGCCGCCGGTTGCCTGCGCGGCCTAGGGGGCGCCGCCGCCCGGCGTCAGCGTCCGGCGGTACGTGTCGATCACATTCACCGGCTCGTTGGCGGCGGTGGTGGGGGCGGGGGCCGGGATCGGCCGACGCACGGTCCAACCCGACAGATCGGTGGCCTGCGGCAGCGCGATCCGCACGCTCTGGACCTCCAGGACCGTCCCGGTCACGCGGTCGAGGTCCGCCAGCGCGACCTGATACTGCACGATGGATACGAGTTCAGCCGCCTGTGCCTGGGCGACCTCGGCCTGGGCCTGTAGCTTGACCTGGAGGAACTCCGGCGTCAGCGCCCCGCGCAGCTCCTCGGTGTCCTCCAGCGCCCGCAACTGCGCCTGCGCCGCCGCGACCGCCGCACGCTGGGCGAGCATCTCCTCGTAGGCTGCCTTCACCAGCCGCACGCGCTCGCGAAGCTGCTGGGCCACCTGGTCGGCCAGGTTCTGGAGGTCCGCGACGGACTTGCGCTTGGCATATCTCTGCCGCCGCAGCTCGGCGACCGCCGCGCGGTTGCCGATCGGGTACTCAGCCGTCAGGCCTATGGAGTAGCTGGCGTAGTCGCCCGTGCGGATGTTCTCGTAGGACTGGTGGACGGTGTTGGACAGGCCCTGGAACGTGGTGCTGGCGGCGAGGTCCAGCCGCGGGAGGGTCTGGTTCTCGGCCACGTATACGTTGATGTCCGCGGCCTGGATGGCCAGCCTGGCCTGGGCCAGTTGTGCGTTGTGCTTCAAGGCGGTGATCAGGCGGTCGGTCAGGTCGATCTGGACGTAATCGTCGGGCGGGTCTGTCGCCGGGATGATCTCCAGGTCGGCCAGCATGTTGATCTGCGGGTCGGCCAACAGGCGGACCAGGGCGTCCTGGGCGTCGCCGACATCCTTTTCGGCGACGATGATCGTCGCCCGGCGCCGCTCGACGGCCGACTCGACCTGCTTGATCTGCACGGCCGTCGCGTCCAGCTCCGCTCGGGCGCGAACGCGCTCAAGCGTCTTGACCGTCTCGTCCAGCAGCCGCTGCTGGATGCCGAGGTTGACCCTGGCCTGGAGCAGCCGCCAGTAGGCGCCGATCACCTGGGTGACGGTCTCCTCGACCTTCTGTCGGAAGGCCGCATTGGATATCCGCTCGTTGACCTTCGCCAGCTCCACCTGGGCAAGGTTGTACTTCGGCCAGGCGTCGCGGAGCAGCGGCTGGGTTACCTGAAGCGCGGCCGTGTGCTCGTAGTACTCCGGCAGCGTGGTGAAGGCGGTGGCGGCTTCGCGCGTGCCGGTCAGGGTGTAGGCCAGCGACCACTCGGCGCCGGTGATGGCCTTCTGCTTGATTCCGGCCTGGTAGGACCAGTTCTTCGTCAGCCCCGAGACGAACGTGCTGGTGGTCTGCTTGTCGGTGTTGACGTACTGCCAGCCGCCGAAGACGACGTAGTCGAACGCAGCCGCCGCCTTCATCGCGTCCTCGCGCGCGATGGCCGGGTTGAAGCTGGCGATGCGTATGTCCATGCTGTTGGCCAGGGCGCGGACGATGGCCTCTTCCAGCGGCAGGTAGACCTGCGCCCGCCCGCTGTTCGGGTCGACGGTGATCTCCAGCCGCGGAATGCCGTCCTCGTCGGCCGGGGCGAGCTGGCCGACGCCTTCCTCGGAGCGGCGCTGCTGCGGGCTGCGACGCTCCAGGGCGCGCCGGTAGCTGCCGAGGACGCCGAGGTCGACCTCGGCCGGCGTGACGCATCCGTGGATCGCCGCCGCCAGGCAGACCGCCAAGGCCAATGTGCCGGTGATGTGTCTCATTGTGCGCGGAATCATACTCCGCCTCCGGTATGGTGTCAAAGCAATGGGCTGGCGCGGAGCCGGCCTTGTTGCACTTATCGGTCCTGAGGGAGGAATCTCTTAACTCTTGCTGTGGCGGCTGCTAGTATACCTCCACGATCCGCCGCCGCCCGGGTGGGCGAGACTGCAAATCCGGCGGCGTGAGACGATTGGCGACCATGCTGCGACTGTACAACACGATGACCCGCGGCGTCGATGAGTTCCACCCCATCGAACCGGGCCAGGTCCGCCTGTACACATGCGGGCCTACCGTCTACAACTACGCCCACATCGGCAATCTGCGGACGTACGTCTTCGAGGACATCCTCAAGCGTACCCTGCTGCTGTGCGGCTACCAGGTCCGCCACGTGATGAACGTCACGGACGTCGGGCACCTCACCTCCGACGCGGACACCGGCGAGGACAAGATGGAGGCCGGCGCCGCCCGCGAGGGCAAGACCGCCTGGGAGATCGCCGAGTTCTACCAGCAGTCGTTCGTCCGCGACATCGCCCGGCTGAACATCCTCGCCCCGGACGTCTGGTGCAAGGCGACCGACCACATCGCCGAGCAGATCGACCTCGTCCGCACGCTGGAGGAAAAGGGCTACACCTACGTCATCGACGACGGCGTGTACTTCGACACCTCCAAGCTGCCCGACTACGGCAAGCTCGCCCGCCTGGACGCCGAGGGCCTGCGGGCCGGGGCACGTGTCGGGATGGTCGCCGGCAAGCGAAACCCAACCGACTTCGCCCTGTGGAAGCTCTCGCCGCCCGGCCGCAAGCGGCAGATGGAGTGGGAAAGCCCCTGGGGCGTCGGCTTCCCCGGCTGGCACGTCGAATGCTCGGCGATGGCCGCCAAGTACCTCGGCGAGCGGCTGGACATCCACTGCGGCGGCGTGGACCACCTCGCCGTCCACCACACCAACGAGATCGCCCAGGCCGAGGCCGCCTTCGGCCACGAGTGGGTGAACTGGTGGATGCACGGCGAGTGGCTGGTCATGCCGACCGGCGACGGCGAGGCGGCCAGGATGTCAAAGTCCAGCGGCGAGTTCCTCACACTCGACCTGCTCACGGGCCGCGGGTACGACCCGCTGGCCTACCGATACTTCTGCCTGAACGCACACTACCGCCAGCAGCTCGCCTTCTCCTGGGTGGCGCTGGACGCAGCCGCCAACGCCTACGCGCGACTCAAGCGGATCGTGCTGGACCTGCGCACCGACAGCGGCGATGGCGATAAGCCCGTCGATTCGCTCCTGAGCGAGTTCCGCGCCGCGGCCGAGGACGACTTGAACATGCCGCGTGCGCTGGCGGCCATGTGGGCGGCGACGAAAGACGAGCACGCCGCCCCCGGCCGACGATACGCCGCGCTGATCGAGATGGACCGCGTGCTGGGCCTTGGCATGGCCGAGATGACCGAGGAGAAACTCGCCGTCTCGCTGGAGCAGATCGCCTCGCTGATCGACGAGCGTAACGCCGCCCGTAAGGCCAAGGACTTCGCCCGGGCCGATGCGATCCGCGACGAGCTGGTCGCACAGGGCGTCGTCCTGGAAGACTCGCCCGGCGGGACGAAATGGCGACACGTGGAAAGGCGGCGGGGCTGAGACTGTGTCGCGGGCGTCCCGCCCGCGCGTGGCGAGGGCATCTTGCCCTCGTTTGGATGCCAACCGAAGGCTGCCGCAGGCGAGACGCCTGCGGGACTCGCGGCCAAGTCGCCACGGCGACTCGCTGCGGCGAGATGGCCGCGACACGAAGAACATGACGCCCGGAAAGAGCAAATACCGTGTGTTGGGCATCGACCCGGGCCTGAGGG
>CAYUYH010000092.1:0-9772 GCA_964449175.1 uncultured Planctomycetaceae bacterium | reverse complement strand
TCCACGGCATCCGTGGGCTGGAGCGGGCGGAGATACTGCGCTACGGCTACGCGATAGAGTATGACTATGCCCCGCCGACCCAGTTGACGGCGACGCTGGAGGCCAAGTGCGTGCCGGGCCTGTTCCTGGCCGGCCAGGTCAACGGCACGACCGGCTATGAGGAGGCCGCCGCACAGGGCTTGCTTGCCGGCATCAACGCCGCCGCCCGCTGCCTGGGCCGCCCGGCCGTCGTGCTCGGGCGAGACCAGGCCTACATTGGCGTGCTGATCGACGACCTGGTCACCAAGGGCGTCACCGAGCCCTATCGCATGTTCACCAGCCGGGCTGAGTTTCGCCTGGCCCTGCGATATGACAACGCCGACCGCCGGCTGACGGAGATAGGCCGGGCCGCCGGGCTGGTCGACGACGAGCGCTGGGAGCGGTTCCGCGCCGGCAAGCACGCCATCCAGCGCACGGGTGAGCTGCTGGCCGCCACGCGGGTGGAGGGCAAGAGCCTGGCCGAGCTGCTCCGCCGCCCCGATGCCAGGCTGGATGATCTACTAGCCTCGGCCAGTGACGCCGCGGAGTTGACGGATCTGGTCGGCGCCCGTCCTACCGCCGTCGCCTCGGCCGTGACCGACGCCCGCTACGCGGGCTACCTCGCCAAGCAGGCCCAGGCGCTCGATCAGATGCGTCGGATCGACGGCCAGGCAATCCCCCCAGACCTGGACTACTCCTCGGTCAGCCACCTGCGGGTCGAGGCCCGGCAGCGCCTGGCCGACGTCCGCCCCGGCACGCTCGGCCAGGCCTCGCGCGTCAGCGGCCTGACACCGGCGGACGTCACGGTCCTGGCCATCCACTTGGCTAGGCGAGGCATACACCCAGGCCAGGGAGATCGACCCACGAGGTGATAAGCTGGATAACATGAGCAACGTGGCTAATTCTTTGGCCGACCCCGCGTCCCCGAAATCTCGCACATTTCCAGCCTTCCGCAGGAACCTGATCCCAAGACTCTGCTGGCACTGTAGTTAGAGCCAGCCCCCGATCTTGCGCCGCCTCAAGGTTTTTCTCGAAACAGTCGAGAATGATGATGCAAGGATGCGCCGGACCAGGGCGGAGGCCCTGGCGGTAAGACCAAGGAATATGTGGGGTCAAGGCTGGCACTGCTGGCCGGTCACGGATGTCCCAGCCGCAGGCGCGACCCCCAATGGCTGGCCCGTGCTGGATGCGCGGGCGATGTCCAGGGACATAAATGATCAACGATATACATGGCGTGCAGCCTCCTTCGGCGCCGAAGCCGGTTGAGCCGGCCCGCGCCGTGCCCCCCAAGGCTGCGCCCGCCGAACCTGCCGGCATCTCAGACGTTGTTGAGATCTCCCAGGCTGCCAGGCTGGCGGAGATGGTCCACCAGCTCCCCGAGATCCGTAGCGAGCTCGTGGAGCGGGTCAAGGCCGAGATCGCCGCCGGGACGTATGAAACGCCTGAGCGCCTGGAAATAGCGATGAGTAACCTCATGGATGAGCTATTGGGAGAACTCCTCTGACCCAGTAGAACAAAGGCCGGATAGCCCTTGGGCACGGACGGATCCGTGCCCCTTTTTTTTTGACCCTGTCTCGGAGCGGATTTTTAGGCAGTTTCCTGTTGCGTTAAGCTGAGCAATGTTGGCAAAATAACGCGTATTGATAAGTGAAGCCACCGGAGTTTTTGGACGATTCAGAGATCGTCAGCCAGGCACGTGTAGGTCGGGGAGGCCTCCTTGGCTCGGCAAGAGGACAATGCAGCCAGAAGGTAAAACCAAAGTGCGCCGAAAAGCGGTCTATACCACGGGAGAGGCGGCCGAAATCTGCAAGCTGTCCCAACAGACTGTGATACGCTGCTTCGACAGCGGGCAGTTACAGGGGTTTCGCGTACCTGGCAGTAGGTTCCGCCGCATACCACACGACTCCCTCGTGAAGTTCATGAGGGAGAACAAGATCCCCCTGGATGAGATTGACAGCGGCAAGATCCGCGTCCTGGTGGTGGATGACGACCCTGAGATCATCGAGCTGTTCGCCGACGCGCTGAATGCCGACGGGCGGTTCGAGGTGGCGATGGCCCAGACGGGCTACGACGCGGGGGTGCTGACGCAGCAGTTCCGCCCCAGCATCGTGATCCTGGACTACATGCTGCCCGACATCAACGGAAACGTGGTCTGCAAGACGATCCGGGACAATCCCGATCTGCGCCACATAAAGATCCTGATCATCTCCGGCATGGTGAATCCGGCCGAGGTCGACCGCCTGATGCAGGCCGGCGCCGACGATTTCATCAAGAAGCCTTTCAATATCGACAGCGTCATCGAGCGAGTGCTGGAGTTGGTGAAGGCGTAACCGGAAGGGGGTTGCGCCCTCGTGGCTGGTGATCCTCAAACAGACCGGTGGGCGGCGGGAAGGCTCACGCCAGCCCATCTGGACGCTGTTCTGTCCCGGCTACGGTCTCTGCCCGCTTGCCCCGTCGTAGCAGCCGACCTGCTGGAACTACTCGTAGAGGCCCTGGACACTTCACCCGGCAATCGCCAGCGACTTGACGGCGAGATCGTCCGCCTGGTCCGCTGCGACCCGGCCCTGACAGCCCGCGTGCTGTCGCTGGCGGCCGGCTCGCCGACCGCTCCCGCGACCGCCGCCCAGGCCGTCGGGCAGCTCGGCATCGACGCCCTGTGCGGCGAGGCGCTGACGTTGACAGTCATCCCAGCCGCCGAGGACCGGACCGACGAACCGTCTGTCACGCCGCAGGGACTGCGGGAGCACTGCCTTGCCGTGGCGTGCGCCGGCGAGATGATCGCGGGTCGCCTGGCGGGCAGGATCGACCCGGCGGAGGCCTTCACCTGCGGGCTACTGCACGACCTGGGCAAGCTCGCGATGGATGCCTGCATGCCCAAGAGCTTCCGGCGTGCCGTGGCCGAGGCTGCGGCCGGCGGCGGCGACGTCAGCGAATGCGAGCGGCGGGTCGTCGGTGCCGATCACGCGACGATCGGCAGGCGGCTGGCCGAGATGTGGCGGCTGCCGCAGCAGGTCGCCGAGGTGATCTGGCTGCACCATCATCCGGCGGACGCCTTGCCGCCGGCCGTCGTCAGTGCCGCCATGATACGCGCGGTGGCCCTGGCCGACGCGATCGCCTACGGCGAACAAGGCAGCGATCAACTCGCCGAGTTGCTGGATCTGCCGGCCGGCGCCGTTGAGGAAGTTCGCGGGCGGCTGGCGGATGAGGTTCGCCGGGCCAGGCCTGTGGCATCTGGCAGCGCAGCGGCTGCAATGCAGAAGTTCCGCCGAGCGCAGAAGTCACTCGCCGCCAGACTGGCGGAGGCGAACCGCCAGCTCCGGGCCGGGCGCGGCGACCTGTCGCTCCGGGCCGACGCTTTTGCCCAACTCCGCCGGTTCGCCGACGCGCTGGGCGAGCAGTCCACGGTCGCCGAGGCGCTGATAAGCCTGGCTGCCCTGGCCGCGGAGGTCACCGGCGTGCAGCCTTCGGCGGACAGGTCGGTGGTGGCCTATTCAATCGGGCGGGTCGGCGAGTCCATCCAGGCCGCGTGCCTCGACGGCGGCGACGCGCCGTCCTGTCGGGAGCTGGGCGTGCTGACGGATGCGCCCGGCGCGGGGGCAGATCCGGCCAACTTGACACTCCCCGCCGTCGCAGAGCTGCTAGGCCCCGAGCAGATCAGCGAGTGGATCGACGTAGCCGCCTATGCCCACCTGCCTCTGCTGTGCGCGGGGCGGTGGGTCGGCGGCGTGCTGCTTCCGGCTGACGCATGCGCGGGCGACAGGCAGCGTGTGCTCCAGTCCGCGGCGGCAGCGGCGGCGATGGCGCTGGCGATCGTGCAGGGGCGATGCCGAGCCGTGCTGCTGGGCGAGCAGTTGGCGCAGGCGTCACAGGCGCTGTCGGCCTCGCGGGAGGCGCTGGCCGACGCCCGGACGCTGTCGGCCATCGGCGAGATGGCCACCGGCGCCGCGCACGAGCTGAACAATCCGCTGGCCGTCATCTCCGGCCGGGCGCAGCTCATGCGCGACAAGGCCGCCAGCGATGAGGAGGGCAAGGTCTGGGCGACCATCGCCGAGCAGTCCCAGCGGATCAGCGACATTATCACTGAGTTGATGGACTTCGCCAGCCCGCCCCAGCCGGCGCCCGCCGAGATCGACGTCGCCAGATTGCTGGAATCCGCCGCAAAAGAGTTTTCATCTTCCGCACATCCTCAAGCGGCCGCCGTAAGGGTCGATATAGACACTGGCGAGGATACGCCGCCTGCATGGGCCGATGCAGCCCAGGTGCGGGAAGCAGTGGTGGAGGCGATCAGTAACGCAGCCACAGCCTCGAACGGCAAGTGCCGCATCCGCCTTGCCGCCAGGGCAGGAGATGACCCGGAGGCAGTGCTGATCACGGTGGCCGATGACGGCCCCGGGATAGACGGCGAGACACTGGCCAAGGCATTCACGCCGTTCTTCTCTGTGCAGCGGGCCGGCAGAAGGAAGGGCTTGGGCCTGCCGCGGGCTCGGAGATATGTCGAGAGCAATGCCGGCAAAATCTGGCTCACTTCAAGCCGCGGGCAAGGAACCTGTCTCCATATCCAGCTCCCGCGAGCGTGATTCGGCGCACGGCGGTCCCGACGGCAGCGCCCCCGCTCGCAGAACTCCCAGGGTGCTCGTGGTGGACGACGAGGCCGACCTGCGCGAGATGCTCGTCGACGCGATCAGCGAGACGGGCGTGGAGGTCTGCGCCGCGGGCAGCGGCGCCGAGGCGATCGACCTGGCCGACCGCTGGCCCATCGATCTGATCGTGGCGGACATCATGCTGGGGGACTGCACCGGCCTGGAGGTGGTCGTAAGACTCCGCGAGACCCACGACTGCACCCTGCCGGCCGTCGTGATAACCGGCAAGGGAGACTGCCGGGCGCTGGCCGAGGCCAGCCGAATCCAGCCCGTGGAGCTCATGACCAAGCCGCTGGACATCCCTCGCCTGCGCGAGGCGATCCGCGAGGAACTCGACCGCCGGGCCGACACTCGCGCCCTGGCGAACCGCAACAATCGCCTGCGACGGGTCGTCCGCCAGGCACGCGTCGAGCGGAAAGACCTGCACCGTCAACTGGATGCCTGCCAGGCCGAGGTGGACTCCGCCTGTCGGCAGAACAGCGAGCGGCTGGCCTGCCAGCGGGCGCTGATCGACTACCAGCAGCAGTTGCTGCGGGCCAAGGATGACGACGATGTGTTCAAGGAGCTGTTCCGCGCGTTCGTTCGTCGGACGGGGGGGCTGTTTGGGGCGGCCATGGTCTGCAATGCCCAGGCCGAGCTGCGACTGGCCGGGCGATTCGGCGTGCCGCACCCGGACAGCGCGGACTTCTGCCGGCACATCTGCGAGCCGATCGTGAACATGACGCTCACCGAGCCGCAGGTAATGGTCATCGACGCCGGCGAGCAGGCCGAGATCTTCGACCCGGCCGTCCGCAAGTATCTGATCGGCGTGACCGTGCTCACGATCCCGCTGGTGCCCGCCCCCGGCGAGCTGATAGGCCTGGTCGTGCTCTATCGCAAGGCCGAGCAGCCGTTCATCGACGAGGACATCGTCCTTGCCGAGCTCATAGGCCCGCCCACCGCCGTCGCCGTCGAGCGGAACGACTAGCGTCGGCCTGGCAGTCGTCTTTGCGGGCGGAATGCCGCCAGGCCAGGCCAGCCCCCAGGCCAAAATGTCGCTCTCCGCCTGTTTAAGGCGGCCTGTCGCCCAGCCGATAAGTCAGTACAGGTTGAGGACAAGCGCCATATGTTTGCATGGTTAGGCAGCGGAGCGGTGTGCCTTGTCCGGGACAGGTCGCAGGCGGGGCCTTCTCGCGATCTCACCTGCGCGACTCGGAGTGGTCCAGGCCTGCCTCGTCGCCTCACGGAACCCAATCCAAGCACCGCCGTCGCGGAAACGGCGGGTCAGCGCGGAAAGCAGTCGTGAATGACTCCTTTCGGGGAGGTTGGGAGAAATCAACATGGAGCGTGCTAAGAAGACAACCATCGTGATCATGGCGGGTCTGGCCGTGGCAGTAGCCGTCGGCGCCGCCGTGCTGCTCACACAGGGCAAGCCCGGACCTCGGCAGGCGTACTCAAGTGAGGCGCCGCGTCCCGTGGTCAAGCCCAAGGTCCTCTTCGTGGACTCCTATCACAAGGGGTACCCCTGGAGCGAGGGGATCATCGACGGCGTGCTCAACACGCTGCACGTCACGCAAACGGCGGACGGCAGGCTGGATGACCGCCGCAGCGACGTGGAACTCCGGATCGTCCGGATGGACACGAAGCGAAACACCTCCGAGGACTTCAAGCTCAGAGCAGGCCAACGGGTCAAGGCCGTGATCGACTCCTGGAAGCCGGACGTCGTGATCTGCGCCGACGACAACGCCTCGAAATATGTGATCGTTCCCTACTACCGCGATACGGACACCCCGTTCATCTTCTGCGGAGTCAACTGGGACGCCTCGGCATACGGCTTCCCTTGCGACAACGTGACGGGCATGGTCGAGGTTTCGCTGATCCCCAGCCTGTTGGAGACCATGCAGAAGTACGCTCGCGGCCCCCGGGTCGGCCTGCTGGGCGCGAGGAATAAGTCCAACATGAAGGAGGCCGAGGCCTACGTCAGCAAGTTCAAGCTTGACCTGGCTGAGATCGTGTTCGTCGATAACTTCGACGAGTGGAGGACAGCCTACTTGGACCTCCAGACGAAGCTGGACATGTTGATCGTCGCGCCGCCGTCGTTCCTGATGGACAGCGCCGCTGCCGCCGCCGGCGAAGCCGAGGCGAGGCAGTTCGTGCTCGACAACACGAAGATCCAGACCGGCAGCGTCGAGGACTGGATCGCCCCGTACTCGCTGGTCTGCTTCGCCAAGAAGGCCTCCGAGCAGGGCGAATGGGCGGCCCAGACGGCCATGAAGATCCTGGCCGGCACGTCGCCGCGGGACATCCCCGTAGTGACCAATCACGACGCCTCCGTGTACCTGAACATGGCGCTGGCCAAGAGGCTGGGCATTCGCTTCCCCATCGACCTGGTTGAGCAGGCGACAATCGTGAGTGATCAGTGATATGACCGGAAGAAGCCTGACAGCTCGCACCAAGCTGCTCTTGCTGATGGGCGCCGGCTTCGTGCTGGTCTCGGCCGTGGTCCTGCTGGTGGCCGACCGCCTGATGACCACCAAGGCCAACATGGAGCAGGAGCAACTGTTCGCCGAGCGGCTGAACTCCATCATCACCCTGCTGGAGCGGAAGCAGGAGCTGCTGACCAAGACCGGCATGGAAGACGCCTACCGCAGGGGTTTCCAGGAGTCCGCCGTCAAGGAGTTGGCCGAGAAATACTACTCTGCCGGCACTGTCGACAGCTACCCCCTCATCCTGGACGCCAAGGGCAAGGTAATCATGCACCCCCGCCTGGCCGCGGGCGATGAGTCCGTCGTCTCGCTCCCGGTTGTCCAGGAGAAGATTCTCACGTCCAACGAGGGGGCGTCGGACTACGAGTACCTCGGCGAGATGAAGTGGTGCATGTTCCGCACCTTCGAGCCCTGGGAATGGAAGGTCATCTACACCATACCACTGCGGAGCAAGTACCAGGCGGTTGCACAGTTCCGAACGACGTTCCTGGTTACGATGGGCGCGATGTCGCTGGGCGTGCTCGCGGCCATGTTCGGCCTGATCTCGCTGGCGACGAGGCCCATTCGCCATCTCACGCTGGTTGCCTCTCGGATGGCCGCCGGAGATCTGGACCAGGAAGTCGACATTACCCGTGGCGACGAGATCGGCACGCTGGCCAGAAGCTTCGCCGAGATGCGCGACGCCATTCGCACGAAGATCCACAACCTGGACCTGGAGATCGCCGAGCGCGAGCGCGCGCAGGAGGAGCTGGCCGAGCTGAACCGCACGCTTGAGCATCGCGTCGAGCAGCGCACGGAGGAGCTGACCGGTGCGAACGAACGGCTTCAGGACCAGATCCAACAGCGCGAGAAGGCCGAGGAGGCAGCCCGCAAGGCCAGGGAAGTCGCCGAGGGCGCCAACCAGGCCAAGAGCGAGTTCCTGGCCAACATGAGCCACGAGATACGCACGCCCCTGACGGCCATCCTGGGTTTCGCCGACCTGATGAAGGAGCCCAACCTCAGTCCGTCCGACCGCCTCAACTGGCTGAGCACCATACAGCGCAACGGCGAGCACCTGCTGGCGTTGATCAATGACATCCTGGATCTCTCGAAGGTCGAGGCCGGCAAGATCACCCTGACCGCGGACCGGTGCAAGCCCGTGGCCCTGGTCGCGGACGTCGTCAGCATGATGCGGATAAGGGCACAGCAGCGCGGACTGGCGCTGTTGGTTCGATACGACGGCCTGCTGCCGGAGACGATCCTGTCCGACGAGAAGCGGCTGCGGCAGGTGCTGGTCAATCTCGTCGGAAACGCGGTGAAGTTCACGGAGACCGGCAGCGTCATCGTCGCGACGACCTTCCTGCCCAAGTGGCGCGGAGGCGAGCCGGCGGTGCGGCTGGCCGTGGTGGACAGCGGCATCGGGATCGCCCCCGAGGACGTGGCGCGACTCTGCGAGCCGTTCTACCAGGCGGACGGCTCGGCCACGCGCAAGGGGGGCGGCACGGGCCTGGGGCTGGCCATCAGCCGCAGGATCGTCGAGCTGATGGGAGGCGAGCTGACCATAGAAAGCGAGATCGGCAGGGGAAGCGTCTTCGCCATAACCGTCCCCACCGGGTCGCTGGAGGGCGTGCAGATGCTGGACCAGCCTGCCGAGGCAGTCTTGGCGGCCGGGCCCGTCGATGCGACGGGGGCGCCGCGCGCTGCGGCCCGTCTTGATGGCTTGCGGATACTCGTGGCCGAGGACGGGCTGGACAACCAGCGACTTATCCGCGTCGTGCTCACCAAGGCCGGCGCGGAGGTGGAGGTGGCCGAGAACGGCCGAATCGCCATGGAGCGCGTCGAGGCCAAGCCGCCGGACATCATCCTCATGGACATGCAGATGCCCGAGATGGACGGATACCAGGCCACACGCCTGCTTCGCGAGAAAGGGGTCGATATCCCCATCGTGGCGCTGACCGCGCATGCCCTCACTGAGGACCGCGAGCTATGTCTCTCGGCCGGCTGCACCGACTACATGTCCAAGCCGATCGACCGGCGGCAACTCGTCGAGACGGTCGCCAAGCTCACCGGCGGGCGGACTTCCGCCGTGGCAGACGCAGACGGCGGCAAGGCGAGCGAGACCCCTGCCGTGCAGGGGGCGATCACCTCCGAGTACGCCGATGACTCTGACCTGGCCGAGGTGATCGACGAGTTCATAGCCGGGCTAGGCGATCAAGTCGTAGCCATGCGGCAGGCGCTGGCCAACGGGCACTTCGAGGAATTCCGCCGGCTGAGCCATCAGCTCAAGGGCGCCGGCGGCAGCTACGGGTTCCCCTGCCTGACGGACGTAGCCAAGAAGCTGGAGGAGCTGGCCAAGGCGGCGGATACCGAGGGCTCGACCCTGGCCATGACCGAGTTGGAGGGGCTGTGCCAGGCGATCATGTGCGGCCAGACCAGCACGCATAAGCAAGAGGTGGAATCATGAAGGTGTTGATAATCGATGACAGTCGCGAAGCAGTAGCCGTGGCCAAGGCCCGCTTGGCCAGGGAAGGCCTGGAGATCGTCTCCGCCGACGACGGCCGGACCGGCCTGAACGCCGCCGCCAGCGAAAGGCCCGACCTGATCCTGCTGGACGTGGACATGCCGGGCCTGTCGGGCTTCGCCGTCTGCCGCACGCTGAAGAGCGACCAG
>CAYUYH010000091.1:0-9795 GCA_964449175.1 uncultured Planctomycetaceae bacterium | reverse complement strand
CGCCGGCCGCGACGTCCCGTGCGAGGGGAGCTAGTCGAGGGGCGAAGCCTGGGCATGGTAATCCAGGCGCCTGCTGCATCCTCCCGTTGAGCCCACTGGTGAAATGACTTTGACCCCTCGGCCTGCGCGTGTACGATACGAACCCACTACCCGGGACTTTCCGGGTGGGCGCCGCACCGCGGCCCCATCGTCTAGAGGCCTAGGACACCGGGTTTTCATCCCGGCAACAGGGGTTCGATTCCCCTTGGGGTCATTCGCCGTCGCTCGCCCACGCGGAGCGGGCGGCGGCGACGCCGACAACCTCCCCACAGGCAGGAAGGGCCATGGAAGACACATACGGCAATCTCATCAGCTCGCTGGCTATTCCCAACGACAAGCGGATCGTGCTGTTGGTGATGGACGGCGTGGGCGACTGCGACAACGCCGGGACGGGCACGGCCCTCCAGCAGGCGCGGACGCCAAACCTGGACAAGCTGGCCCAGCGAAGCGCCCTGGGCCTGCTGGTACCCGTGGCCACGGGAGTCACGCCCGGCAGCGGCCCGGGGCACCTGGGGCTGTTCGGCTACGACCCGCTGGTCTATCAGGTAGGCCGAGGCGTGCTCAGCGCGCTGGGCATCGAGTTTCCCCTCGAAAAGCGCGACGTCGCGGCGCGGCTCAACTTCTGCACGCTCGATGCCAAGGGCAATGTCGCCGACCGACGGGCCGGGCGAATACCCGACGAGGAGAACCGCCGCATCGTGGCCAAGCTCAAGGACAAGCTCGCCGCGCCGAAGGGCGTGGAGGTGTTTCTGGAGACCGAGTCCGAGCACCGCGCGGTGCTGGTGCTTCGCGGCGACGGGCTGGACGATCAGATAGGCGACACCGACCCGCAGCAGGTCGGCGTGCCGCCGCTGTCCCCCTCAGCCGGGCCGCACGCTTCCAGCAAGACGGCCAAAATGATCGAAGGTTTGCTGCGGCAGGTGCGTGAGATCCTCGCCGACGAACCCAAGGCCAACATGATCCTCGCCCGCGGCTTCGCCAAGTGCCCGGACTGGCCGAAGTTCGCCGACCGCTACCGCGTCAATCCGGCGGCAGTAGCCGGCTATCCGATGTACCGCGGCGTGGCCAGGCTCGTGGGCATGCCGGTCGTGTCCAAGCCGACGACGGCAGCGGACGTCTGCGCCGAGGCTGCCAAGGCGGCCGCCGACCACACGTTCGTCTTCGCCCACTTCAAGTACACCGACAAGGCGGGCGAGGACGGCGACCTGCCGGCCAAGATCAAGCGCATAGAGGAGCTGGACGCCGCCCTGCCCGCCCTGCTTGCCGGCAAGCCGGACGTGCTGGTCATCACGGGCGACCACTCCACGCCGCCGACGCTGAAGGCGCATAGCTGGCACCCGGTGCCCGTACTGCTGGCCGGGCCGCACCTGCGCGGCGGCGACGGCGGGCGATTCGACGAGGTCACCTGCCGCGGCGGACAGATAGGCACGATCCCGTCGAAGGAGCTGATGGCCCTGGCGATGGCGCACGCCGGCAAGCTCGAGAAGTTCGGCGCCTAGGCGACAAGCGGCATGGGCATCGCGGCCCTGGGACACACGGGCGAGACGCCCGTGCCACGATTGCGGCGGGCCTTTTTGCGTTGACACGGGCCGGCGAGTCAACTAGCATCAGCGGGCTTACTTGCCAGCCTAATATCAGACGCGACCAAGCGGAGTGGGAGAGGTCTCGAGGTAGGAATCATGAGAACTGCATTGATGGTGGCTGTGTTGGTGGTTGCCTGCTTGTTCGCCGGCTGCACGCTCTCGGAAACGACCGCCGAGCGGCACAGAAGGATATACCAGGCCAGCCAGCTCCAGATGCGAATGCTTGTGTACGACATGGACGCCATCCTGTTGCTGGACAGGAGTTCCCGCCTCACTCCGTGGGAAGTGCAGATCCGCAACTGAGCCGGCCTGGATTGAATGCGACGATCTCGCTCGCCCTCGGCCACAGCGGCTGGGGGCGTTCTTTTGCGCAGCCAGGCCTTCCCTGCCGACAGCCCGGCAGCGTCTACCAGGTTGGCCGTGCGGGACGTATAATCCCCGGCCGACGGGCGCGATGTCCGGCGGCCCAGGGCGAGGTGAGACACATGGCCGACCACAAGAGGCAACTGGTTGTCTTCCCAGGCACGTTCGACCCCGTCACGAACGGGCACCTGGACGTCATCAGGCGCGGGGCGGAGCTGTTCGACGAGATCGTGATCGCCGTCGGCGAGAACCCCGAGAAGCACTCGCTGCTGGCCCAGGACGAGCGGGTCGAGATGATTCGCGCCGCTGTCGCGGGAATCGGCAACGTGCGCGTGGAGCCCTACACGGGCCTCACTGTGGACTTCGCCCGGCGGGTCGGCGCCTCCGCCATCCTCCGCGGCATCCGCAACGCCGCCGACTTGCACTTCGAGCTCCAGGTCGCGGTGACCAACCGCGTGGTGGGCGGCGTGGAGACGATCTTCATAATGACCAGGCCGGAGTACGCCTTCACCTCCAGCAGCCTGATCAAGCAGATCGCCCAGACCGGCGGCGACATCTCAGCGCTCGTTCCGCCGGAAGTGCTCGATCGCGTTCGCTCGCGACTGGCGGGCAAGGGCGGATGATGGCCAGTTGCCTGAAGTTGAACCCCTAAGGCCGGCCCCCCCGCGGCGCCCCTAGCCACTGCGGCTGCGCCTGCGTGCGAGCAGGCCAGCACCGCAGGCCAGCAGCGACAGTGCAGCCGGCTCGGGTATCGGCATGGGCGGCATCGGCGGGCTGCCGCCGGTGCCGAAGCCGAAGTAGACCTCCATGATCTGATAGTCGGCGAAGTCGACGTTGTCGTCGTTGTTGAAGTCGCCCAGGTCCCATCGGCCCGAGCCGGTCAGGCCGAAATGGGCGGCCAGTATGTTGTAGTCGTTGGCGTCCACCTTGCCGTCCAGGTCGGCATCGCCATACTCGGTGCCCAGGTAGACGCGAATGAGCTTGTCGGTGTCGGGCGTGCCGACCCAGCCATCGCCGGAGACGTCATACCACATGTCGCTGCCGCTGTAGTGGTCGTACAGGTCCTCGATGTCGTTCGCGTCGACGAGATGGTTGCTGTCGAAGTCGCCGGTTTTGGTGGCCGGCTGGCTGGGAATCACGCTGCCTATCCAGTTGCTGTACCTGGATAGTTGGACGTAGTAGCTGTAATCGCCGTACTTCGGCCAGTGGTTGGGATCGGCTGCCGAGACGGAGAACTGGATGCCCGCCACGTAGAGCGTCCCGCCGCTTTCGACGAACACGGGCCCGCCACTGTCGCCCAGGGCGGAGGAGGCCTCCTTGTCGATCCCCAGGCTGCCGCTGGAGCCATGGGCCGAGGGCGGGTCAAAGTCCGACCATATGTAGTAGCCGGCGTTGGGATCGTAGGTGCTCCCGTCGATCTTGTTGTAGCCGATCCGGAGCGTTCCGCGGGGGTAGTTGGGGTCGCCGCCGGCCTGGACCGTCGCCGGCGTGCCGCTCATGCCGTAGCCGAGCAGTATGCCCTCCTTGCCGGTCTCGCTGCCGAGCGTATTGGGATCGTACAGCGCGTAACCGTCCAGGCCGACGCTACGGTTCAGGCGAACGACGGCTAGGTCCGCTCCGTTGGGATCGTCGTGCTTCTCCATGATCGTGCGGTTGGTCGAGCCGCTTTCCAGGTCGAAGCGGACAACCCCGCTGACGTAGCTGGCGTGATCTGCGGTCAGCACGAACCACGGGCTTATCAGGACGCCGGTCGTGCCGTCGGCCATGTACTGATAGCACACGCCGTCGTAGTCCGATGGCGGCGTGATGACGTGATTGTTGGGGTCGTCGCCCACGACGATGGCGCAGGCCGGGGCTGCAAGTAGATGCACCGAGCCCAACACGGCCAGGACTGCCGCGAGCAGAATTCGCGTGCCAGGATTCACCGGCTCCCTCCGCGTTTATGCAGCCCCGCCGTCTCGCCACGGAGTCGGCCGGGCGCAACGAGAGCCTCTTTCTGCCTCTGCCCTCCGCTTAGATCATACATTTCAATACCTTAGCAGTCAAGGACGAGCTGACAAATCATCGCACGGCGGGGGTTTTCATCCGGCCCCGGCCGCATTATGCTCTTGGTGAAGAGGGTAGGTGGATATGGCCACGGTTCCTGGAAAGCGTGAGCGGGCGAACCTCTGGCGGCTGCTGGAGATGGCCCGCGACGAGGATCTGGGCAGCGGCGACGTAACCAGCGCGATCCTGCCGCGTGGGGTGCTGGCGACGGGGCGGTTCGTGGCCCGTCAGCCGGCGGTCGTTTGTGGCGTGGGCCTGCTGGAGCCGATCGCCGCCGCCTACGACGGCGAGCTGCGCAGCGAGAAGCTCGTCGCGGACGGCCAGGTTGTCGAAGGCGGCGAGGTGCTGGCCGTCTGGCGTGGCCCGGCAAGGGCGATGATGGCCGCCGAGAGGGTCGCGCTGAACTTCCTCCAGCGGCTGTCCGGAGTGGCGACGACGACCAGGGAGTACGTCCAGGCCGTGGAGGGCACGGCCGCCGAGATATACGACACGCGCAAGACCACGCCCGGCTGGCGCGAGCTGGAGAAGTTCGCCGTCCGCGCAGGCGGCGGCAGGAACCACCGCAGGGGCCTATACGACGCCGTGCTGGTCAAGGACAACCACCTGGCCGTGCTGGCCCGCGCGGAGGGGCAGGACCCCATCAACTCACTGGGCAGGGAACTCGCCCGCCTGCGACCGCACCTCGGCGATCATGCCTTCATCGAGCTGGAGGTGGACACGCTGGAGCAGTTCACCGTTGCCCTCACCTTGCCGGTGGACATCATACTGCTGGACAACATGTCGCTTGACCAGCTCCGCGAGGCGGTGGCCATGCGCGACGCCGCCGGGCTTCGCGACCGGATCGGCCTGGAGGCGTCGGGCGGGATCACGCTGGGGAACGTCCGAGAGGTGGCTGACGCCGGCGTGGAGCGGATCGCGATCGGCGCGTTGACGCACTCAGCCGCCGCGGTCGATATCGCGCTCGATATCGAGGTCGTCTAGGAAGACCCCCCGCATTGCCCCAGCTAGGGCTGTGCCTGGAGCCCTTTCCGCATGACCAAACAGCAGAGCACGCCGACGAACCTGGTCTCGCCGCCGCCGAAGAGGCTGTCGGAGGCGAGTTCCGCCATCTCCTGCTGGCTTCGGAACGGCTCTTCAAAGCTGTGCAGCCAGAGCAGCCACATCCGGCATCTGCCCAACTGCCCGTTACCTGCCTCACTGACCTCAGGCGGCAGGGGATTCACAAGGTCGTAGATCAGTGCGCAGCCGCCGTCCCTCAGCACCCGGTAGCACTCGTTCAGTGCACGGATCGGGTCTTTCCAGTGGTGCAGCGAACCTGTGCTGACGACCAAGTCGAAGGCGGCGTCCGGGAATGGCATCTTCGATACCGAGGCCTCCACAACTTTGATGACTTGCCCGGGGCCGCTCTGCGAGAGATTCCTACGGGCCAGGCGGACCATGGCGGCGGAGACGTCCAGTCCGGTGAGCTGGAGATCGGGCGCCTGCCCGTGGATCGTGAGAAGAAGTCGCCCCGGGCCAGTCCCGACATCCAGCAGCCTGCCGCTGCGACAGTGAGCGGCGATGTCCTGCGCGACCAGCTCATAATGCCGCTGGAAGACGCTGCTGCGAGCGAGCGCGTCGTAGAGAATCGCGCAGGGGCCGGGGATGCCTTCCGGGTGAATCGCCATCAGCAACCTTCGTAGCAGCGGCAGCATTGCCCACCCTCCTGGTGATGCGGGGACTGTTCTATCGTTCCGGCCACGGCGGCCCCGATTCACGTGGCCGCCATCTCGCCAAATGCCGCTGCGGCGCCCGGCGTAGTGCGCCGGCGGGACGGACTACTCGCCCCTGTAGATGGCGCGGGCGGTGTCGGACTCCCACACGGCCACGGCCGACAGACCCGGCAGAGCGGCCTTGACGCGATCGAAGATGAATCGCGCGACCCATTCGCTGGTGGAGTTCGGCAGGCCGGGCACGTCGTTCAGCAGGCGGTGGTCAAGCTCGCCCACCACCGGCTCGACCGCCTGCTTGATCTGGCCGAAGTCGATCACCCAGCCGGCCTGCTCGTCCACCGGCCCGGTCACGTGCACGTCGACGCGGTATCCGTGGCCGTGAATGTCGCGGCACTTGTGCCCGGCGGGCGCGCTCGGCAGCGAGTGTGCCGCCTCAAACCGAAATGTCTTGATGACCTCTGAGTTCATATGTCCCGCGATCGGCTAGGAAGCCCCTCGCCGCGGCGAGGGGATGTCTTGCGCAGCTCGACTCTCCGACACGTTCTCAGGTCAGCAGGCGGGTCACTGACCGGCCACCACAATTCGCAATCCGCAATCCGCAATCCGCAATCGTATGTGCCGATCCTACACGCCGCGGTCCCGTCCAGGCCAGATTATCTTGTGCAGTTGCAGGCCCAGGCGCACGGGTAGCCCATCGGCCAGAATCCAGCGCGCCAGCTCCGCCGGCGCAAGCCGGCCCGCCGCCGGCGAGAAGCTGACCCGGCACCTGCCGGCGAGGTCATAGCTCGCCAGCTTCTCGGCCGCGTAGTCATAGTCGGCGCGGTCGGCCAGGACGAACTTCACTTCGTCGCCGGCCGCCAGGGCTGAGACGTTCGCCCAGCAGTTCATCTCCTGCTGCCCGCTGGACGGACATTTGAAGTCCACGATCTTCACGACGCGCTTGTCCACGACCGAGATGTCGAGCGAGCCGTTCGTCTCCAGCAGCGTGGTCCAGCCGCGGTCGCACAGCGCGGTCAGCAGCTCCGACGCCGCCGGCTGGGTGAGCGGTTCGCCGCCGGTGACCTCGACGAGCGGGCAGCCAAGCTGCTCGACGCGGGCGACAATCTGCTCAGCGCTCATCGGCTCGCCGCCCGTGCGGGCGTACGGCGTGTCGCACCAGCTACATTCCAGGTTGCAGCCGGTCAGTCGCACCAGCGTGCAGGGCAGGCCCGCTCGCGTGCCCTCGCCCTGGATCGTGAGCAGGATCTCGCTGACCTTCAGCTCGCTCATGGGCGCCATTCTAACCGTGCCGCGGCTGCGGTGCATGATCCGTCTGCCGCCGCAACTGCCGGCGACCCTGGCCGTTGTGTGCTGGCCCGCCGCGGGATAGGATGTCCCCGGCTATGAAGACGCGGACCTTCAAGGTGATCCTCCTGGTGGCGGTGCTGGCCAGGGCCTGCCTGCTGGCAACCGTGTGGAACCACCAGGAGAGAACATACACGGGCGATTCGCGCGACTACATCGAGCTGTCGTCGTCGCTGATCCAGGAGGAAGGCTTCCAGCGTAACGGGCGGGCGGAGATCTTCCGCACGCCGGGCTATCCGGCCTGTTTGGCTGCGGCGGCGACGTTCGGCGAGTCGTGGTGGCGGGCGACGCTGGCGGTTCAGATGGTCCTGGACATCGCCCTCGTGCATCTGACGTTCCTGCTGGGCTGGATGCTGGTCAACGAGCGTGCCGGGCTGATCGCCGCCGCCTTGCAGGCGGTCTCGCCGCTGGCGCTCGCATCGTCGGCAAGGATTCTTTCCGACAGCCTGTACGCGCTGCTGTTCGTTCTCGCATTGGTGCTGATCGTCCACCACATGCGGAGCAAGGCGTGGTGGCCGCTGCTGGCCGGGGCGGCTGTGATGGCTGCCGCCTGCTACGTTCGCCCGATTGGATTGGCGATGGCCGTGATCTGCGCGGTGGCGATACTGGCCACAGCCGACAGGCAACGCTGGAGGAAGGCCGGCGCGTTCGTCGGCATCGTCGTCGCCGCGGCGGCGCCATGGGTCGTGCGCAACGCGATCTCGGCCGACTACATCGGCTTCTCCAGCTTCGCCGGCGACGGGATGTACTACTTCGCCGCGGCCGAGGTGCTCGCCGAGACCGAGGGGCTAAGCCGCCAGGAGGCCCGCGATATGCTGCGGCAGACGGACCGCCGCGCCAGCCGCGACCGGACCCCCGGCCAGGCCGCTGCCGCTCGGCGCAAGGAGGCGATTCGCATCATCTCTTCGCACCCCTGGCTATATGCCAAGCTGCATGCCAAGGGGACGGTGGGCTTCCTGCTGCCGGGGGCGACGGACGTCCTGGAGCTGACCGGGCTGACCGAGGGCAACCGCGGCACGGCGGACGTGCTGCACAGCAAGGGGCTGGCGTCGGCTGTGAAGCACTACTTCGGCGGCAACTCGCTGGCCATTATCCTGGTCGGCCCGATGCTGATGGTCACAGCCGTGCAGTACCTGGGAACGATTGCCTGCGCGGTCAGGCGGATCGGGGCGAAGATGCCGGCTGAGGCATATCTGCTGGCGGCGGTGGTAATCGTCTCGGCCCTGCTGCCCGGCCCGTTCGGCCTGCCGCGATACCGCCTGCCCATCACGGCCATCCTGTGCGTCGCGGCGGGCGCCGGGCTGACAGCCCGCCGAAGCCGACCTGGCAATGCCGACGCCGAATAGTTGCCGCCTCTCCGCGACGGGCCCGCGCGGTCAGCACGCGATCGAGGGGGGCGACCATCCCCGGGCGAACGACCTCGGCCGCCATATCGAGTCTATGGTCGGCGTCAGCGTGTTCATCGCGAGCACGGCCATGAAGAACGGGATCGGCACCTGGACGTACAGCTTCAGCACCATGCCGATCGCGCCGACGCCGACGCCGAAGAGCACCTGCCCGCCGGTCGTCACCGGCCTGCTGGTCATCTCCGTGGCCAGGAACACAGCCGCGAGGATCAGCTCCCCGCTGAGCAACTGATACGCCACGTAGGCCAGCCCCACGTCGCCGCCCTCGGCGAACATCGGCCACCATAGCGTTCGGGATTGCTGGGCTCCGCCGGCCAGGCGTATCGGGGCGATACCGGCCACGACCGCGGCCGCCAGGACGATCGAGAACATCAGCTGCCACTTGGCATATCCTCGGTAGACCAGGTACAGCCCGCCAATGACTATGACCACCACACACGTCTCACCGATGGCGCCGCCCCTGGCGCCGAACAGCAGGTCGGTGATCGGCGGCAGCTTGGTCAGCGCCGGCGGCTTGCGGCTGGTTGACTCCGGCGGCCTGTATGCCAGGCAACTGTACGCCGGCGGCGATCCGGCGGTCAGGCCGGCCAGGACGGCTGATGGGCGTGGGAGCAGAATGGCGTCGGCATCGTCCGGAGCGGCCTGGCCCCGCCACTGGTGGTAGTCCTCGACATGCCGAGCGTAGCGGATGTCGCCCACCAGCAGCCTGTTCTGCGCCAGCACGGGCCAGGCGGCGGGGTTCATCGTCGCCGGGAACATGACCGCCACCGCCAGCCGACCCACCAGCGCCGGCTGCCACAGGAAGTGCCCGACCCCGCCGAAGATTGCCTTGCCCACGATCACCGCGAACGCCGCCGCCACCACCGGCACGTACCACGGCACGAACGCCGGCAACGTGATCGCCAACAGCACGCCGGTGAGGTACGCGTGCGATCGGCCGAACAACGCCGGCGTGTACGTGCAGCGGTAGTAGAGCTTCTCGAACGCCGCGCAGCAGAATATCGCCATCGCGCCGACAACCGCCGCTCGCCAGCCGAACAGCACCACGCCCGCCAGCAGTGGCGCGCACGCCGCCGCAGCCGTGACGATGTAGACCGTCCGCACGGCCTCCAGCGAATGCAGGAACGGCGCCCGCGGGCCGCGACGCTCGCGGACCAGCGTGTCGGGGGCGTGCGAGCCGGCTGGCGGCTGTGTCATTGGCCACCTCCGTGCGCCCCCCGCGGCGCCGTGGACGCCGCGGCCGCGGCCGTAAACCGCCCGCCGCGGGCGCGCAGCGGCCGCCGGGCCCGGCCCCCCTAGCAG
>CAYUYH010000090.1:0-9804 GCA_964449175.1 uncultured Planctomycetaceae bacterium | reverse complement strand
GGGACACCCACTGGCAATCCGTCGCATGACCGCCACAATCGAGACACGCACCCGGGCTGGCGCCCGGCGGGGATGGCGCTATGACCGGCCGGGGCGGGCGGATATACTGAGGAGCTTCGGTTGGAGGATGGAGGCACTGGAGCGGGGGAAGAGGCGGTCGGCTATGCGCACGGACTGTGACATCACCCTCCCAGCCGGCGGGCGCGGCCTCGCGCGCGTCACCGGCCGGCTGCGGACGTGCGCGCGGCGGGGTGCGCCGTCGGCCAGTCGCGGGCGGGGGCGGCTATGAACGTATGGGGCGATCCAGGAGCGTCGGACAGCCACGCCGGGCCGAGCTCGCACCGCGCGGGCGTGGCCGCGTCGGTCGTCATCCCGGGCGGGCGCGACGAGGCGTCGGCGGTCATGTGCCTGCGATCGATCCTCTTGCAGGAGTCGGTCACGCGGTTCGAGGTGCTGGTAGCGGTCGCGGCCGAGACCCCCCTGGCCCGCAGAATCACACAGGACTTCCCCTCCGTGCGCGTGGTGCCATGCCCGGCAAGCGGCGGACCAGGCGGCGCACGCAACTGCGCCATCGAGCAGGCCGAGGGAAGATACCTGGCCTTCATCGACCCCGACTACGTGGCGCGTCGCGACTGGCTGGCGAAGATCGTCGCCTCCTGTCGCGCCAACGCCGGCGGGCCGGCGTGCGGCTGGGTGGAGGGCAGCGGCGGTTGGCGCGCCCTGGCGGCGGACATGGCCGAGCGAGGCATCGTCCGTCCACACCGCCCTGTCGAGATTCGCGACATTTGGGCCGAGAACATGTGTGTATCGCGCCGCGTGCTCGGCAGCGCACGCTTCGCCGAGGGCATATACGGCGGCGAGGACACCTGCCTGCTGGCAGCCATGAAGCCCCCGGTTCGCGTGGTGCTGGACGGCGAGGCGGTCGTGCTGCACACTCGGCCGAGGGATCTGTCGCAGTCGCTGCGACACATGTACGAGCTGGGGCGAGGGGCGGGCATAGTGCAGCGGCGGCTGGCTAGGCGCGGGCCGTCGGCGGCTCGCAGCAGGTGGCTGCTGCCGCTGCTGCCTGCGGGCAAGCTGGCGCGGACGGCGCGGGACGTCGCCAGGTGCGGGATTCGCCACGCGCTCGCCTTCGCGGCCCTCTGGCCGGTCGTGCTGTACCACCTGCTGTGGTACACGGCTGGGTTCTCAGCCGGGGTCTACGGACCGGACGCCGCGGATTCGCCCCGCGCTCTGGCCACTACGCCGACCGGTCGGCCATGATGTGAGAGCGCGGCGGAAGGCGCGCCGAGGCAACGGCGGATGGCTTGCCATAAGCGAACTCGCCGCCGCGAGTGAGTCGAATGGGCGATATAGGACTCGAACCTACCCCCAAAACATTGGGGAATTCAGCGATTTCCGACCAGGGCGGCGCAGAATCCGGCGCAGTTGGCGACGATTGCCGCAAGGTTGACGAGAGAAGCTGCGAAAGGTAGAAGACTAACTGGACGGCTGGGAGCGGGTCTCGCGTGCCCGCCAGACTCGCCCCGGCTGTCCAGGAATAGGCGGGCACAATGAGACAACCGAAGAAAAAGGCCACCACGGCGACGATTCCAGAGTGTTGGGCGACTGCTCCAAGCGGCCAGGTCCTGGCCTGGGCCTTTCCGACACTCGCGGAGAAGATCACAGAGTTATTCCACGAGCATGTTTCCCGGAAAGGCCCCCAAGGGCTTGACGGTCTTTACGCGGAGTCTTTGGGACAGATTGAGGGCCTCAGAGGCAATATCAGGAAGCGCTTTGGCCTGCCGTTGCCAGAGCCGCCAGGTCCGATGGAGAACCCATCTGTCACGCAGGTGCTGGCGCTCGCCGACTACTGCAAGCGCGCCAACAAGTTGCTGACCAACACCAAGCAGCAGCCTTGGGCCAATCGCAACTCAGACTACATGCCGCTGAGCATTGCGATACCGCGACTGGCCGATGGACAAATCACCATAGATTCCCTCAGCAAGACTCTCACGCCAGGCAGTCCCATGCGCCACATGCGGATAGGCCGTCGCTGCAAGGTCCATATTGGCGACTTTATGCAGTGGTGGGAATCGCGGCAAAGAGGCGATGCCGAGGCCGAGCGACTCTTAGAAACGTTGGAGACGCGGAAGGCAGAAGAACGTAGTCGGAGAACCAAGCAGCCGTGATTGTGTCGTAGTCTCTCTCTACTCGCCCGAACGCGGCTAATTGCTCGAAAACTTGCGAGATTTACCCCCTTCTATTCGCCCCCAATTATTCGTGACTGCGCTCGTGGTATGGTCTGAGCATGATGACCAAACGCCAAAAGCAGAAGGCGGCCTCGGCCATACGTCGGATTGTCGGCGCGGCCAAGGAACTTGCAGAAGCGGAACGAGGTTCGCGGAGGCGGGGGCGCAAGAGGCGGGAGTCTCGCAAGCCGACCATCTTGGCGGGCAAACGATGAATGAGACTTCAACACCCCTACCGCAACTGCTTACGAGTCGCCAGGTCGCCGACCGCCTAGCCGTTTCCGAACGGACGGTTTTGGCGCACACAGCGCCTCGCGGCGCGCTACCGTGCGTCCGGCTGGGCCGCGCTGTTCGCTACGATGCCTCCGACGTTGCTGAGTTCCTGCAAAGCCTAAAGGCGGGCCAAGTATGACCACCGCGACGACCACGAACTGCGAACGGGGCTTCCCCTCGCCGATAGCCGCATGGGAAGCTGTTGCCGCCACGGTCGGCGGGCACTTCGTCAACGAGTGGCCATACGGCGATGGATTCCGCGTCGCGCGCTTCGAGTTCCCAGCGGGCGGCAAGACGTTCAGGCCGATTCACCTGGTCGGCGACCGCTGGGAACTCGGCGACCCTCAAGGTCCGCTGCCCCTCTATCGCGTCGGCGAGCTGCCGCCCGAGACGATCCTGTTCGTGGTCGAAGGCGAGAGCTGTGCGGACTGCCTTTGGGGCTTGGGCTTGCCCGCTACTACGTCGGCGCACGGAGCACTGTCGCCAGCTAAGACCGACTGGACGCCGCTGGCTGGCCGCCAAGTTGTCATCTTGTCGGATAATGACTCCGCGGGGCAGCGGTATACGGAAACCGTCGTACGGACGGTCACAAACGTATCGCCTCCCGCTTCTGTGAAGATTGTGAAGCTACCTGGCCTCCCCGATGGTGGCGACGTGGTGGATTGGGTGGGACCAGACGGCTTCATGGGCTGCAAGGGCGATGGTGAGATTAAGGCGGAAATCCTTCGGCTTGCGGCTGAAGCCCCCAACTGGACTCCATCGCCACGAAGGCGTGCTCAAACCGCAGCGCCGTCGGAGCTGGATAAGCGGGCTTCGCTGCTTACCGATCTTGGGAACAGTTATCGGTTCGTCCACGCTGTCGGCCATGACTTTCGCTGGTGGGGCGAACGGGGCTGCTGGCTGACCTGGCGAGGTCGGAGGTGGGAGCGGGATACTCAGGCCAAGACGCTAGGGGCCGCGAAGCGGGTTGTGTGGGGGCTGGTCACGGAAGCGCAGCGGGAAGGCAATGATGCTCGGCGCACAGCCCTGGTCAATCACGCCATGCGTTCACAGAAACGGGAACGGCTAACGGCGATGATCGACCTAGCACGCCCCGACCTGGCGATCTCCGCCGACGACCTGGATTCTGACCCGATGCTGCTGAACTGCCTCAACGGCACGGTTGACTTGACAACGGGGCAGCTCGCTCCGCACTTCCGCGAGGACTATCTGACGAAGCTGGCCCCTACCGCGTACGACCCCGCCGCCAAGTGTCCATTGTGGGAGCGATTCTTGTCCCGCGTCTTGGCGGATGACGGCGAACTGATCGACTATGTTCGGCGAGTTGTCGGTTACTGTCTGACCGGCAACATCGACGAGCAATACCTCTTTGTGGCGGTGGGGCCGGGGGCGAATGGCAAGAGCGTGTTCCTGACCACGATCTGCGGGCTGCTGGGCGATTACGCGGGTGAGGCTGCTCCGGATTTGCTGATACATCGTCGCAACGCCGCTCATCCGACAGAATTGGCGGACCTAGCTGGGCTGCGACTCGTCGTCTCGTCGGAGAGTGGGGAAGGCGGGCGGCTGCGGACGGAGCGCGTCAAGCGCTTGACCGGCGACGAGCGGATCAAGGCCCGCTGGATGCGGTCAGATTTTTTCACATTTACCAGGACGCACAAGACGATCTTGTGCACGAACCACCTGCCGAGGGTAGATGATTCTTCACATGCGATGTGGCGAAGGATTCGCGTCCTGCCGTTCCACGTCACGATCCCGCCTGGCGAACAAGACCGGGCTTTGACACGGAAGCTGAGCGCGGAACGAGCGGGCATCCTCAACTGGGCCTTGCGCGGCTGCTTGGATTGGCAACATGACGGCTTGCAGGCCCCCGATGCTGTAGAGGCGGCTACTGAGGATTACAAGGCCGACTCGGACCGTCTAGCTGAGTTCCTTGCCGCCCGGTGCGACCTCCACGCGGACGCCTGGGTAACGCGAACGCGGTTGTTCAGTGACTACCAATCGTGGGCAACCGAAGCTGGCGAGAAATACCCCCTAGATCGGCGCGGGCTGTACGAACGCGTTAGGGCGATTCCCGGCGTCACTGAGGCGTGGCGAAAGCCCGCAGGAGGGGCGGAGAGATGCTTCGAGGGTATCGGACTTGTCGGCGGATAGTCACATGGTCACAGGAAGTCACAGGCGTGCTCGTTTACCCTACGCGAAGCGCTACATAGGGAACTATACAGCAGAGGGTGTGACCTCCTGTGACCGCGACTCGCTGTTGTACGATGAAGCCCAGCGTAGGCAAGCACGCGAACGCACATAACCACATAAGGAACATGCAGATATGAGAAGTGCCGAGAAGACGCTGGCTTTGATGAATGGTGGTCACACGGTGAATCCTACGGCCCGGCTCATCTTCCAGCAGAATCCGCCGGGCGACGCCACCTCTTCTTTCTACTACCGCCACCACGCGGCGGCGGTCCTGGAAGCCGTGCGCGGCTACATGCGAGGGAAGAGGCCGAAATCGCGGGAGACTGCGCCGCCCTGTGCGCCGCTTTCGGGCTGCTGCACCATAACGCATGGCCTTGCGGCGTGTTGCGAGGCCGCTTCTAGTCCGGGTACGACTATTGGCCCCTCTCCCACCCGGGAGTCGATACGCGCGCGCGGAGCACCCGCCAGGACGGCCAGGACAAGCAGGGGCGCTGCTCTAGGCGTGCATCCGCCGACGAACGCGGTCCAAGGCGGGTCAGACAGCCCCAGCCGGGAGATCGTGCGAAAACGGGCCGCTTTTCCTGCACTTCGCTCGGCGGCGGCCCCCCAAAGGGCCGGGGGCTTTGTATCAATAGGCCCGTCCGCCCTACAGCCAGCATCGCAGCCAATCGGAGGGAGGAATCATGGCACGGAGTGAGCTGACGCAGAAGGAAATGGCCTTCGCCGAAGCATACACGTCTCTTGGCGAGCCTACTTGCGGCAACGCCACCGCTTCAGCCGCGTCCGCCGGATACGGCACGCCGCGAAACGCGGGCTGGAGATTGATGCAAAGAAGCATTGTCCGCGAGGCCATCAAAGAGCTTCACGAACAGCGGATGGACAAGTTCGCCATGACTCCCGCGCGCGTCTTGCACGACCTGGAACATGCGCGAATGCGAGCCTTGGAGAAGGGGGACATATACGCTGCCGTGCGGGCGAGTGAGTTGCAGGGCAAATTCCTCGCCATGTTCTCGGACCGCGTGGACATCTCGGCGCTGCAAGATGTGCCGGTGCTCAGCGAGGAAGAACGCGCGGCAGCAGATCGGTTGGCTGAGATTCTCTTGCTGTCGCCTGAGGTGGAGAAGCTACTGGAGGCTGACAGTGTGACGAATGCAACCCCGTGTGCGGAATCGGTATTGCCGGACGTGAATAGACAATCCCCAACCCAAATGGAGTGACCAGCGATGAGCGAAAACGAATCAAACAATAGCCAAGCGCCGCCTGCTGGCCCAGAAGCACCAGCGCCAGCGCCGGGCGACATCGACGCGAAGATTTCGGAAGCCATGCAGCACGAAGCCTTCGCAAACGGGAGACACCCCGATCACAGACGGCACATGGCCATGATCGAGAAGTTGTATGAGCGGAAGCACGCCGGTGCGGGCAACATGACTCCACCGCAGTCTGTGTCTGTGCGCGTCGGCCTAGGCAAGCCGGAACAGCCAAGCCCGGCGGCCGAGGCCCGCGACTTGATGAACGATCTTGTTAATCTCGGTTTTGAGCGCGCCGACGTTCCCGACGACATTCAGCCGTGGCAAGTTGACGCCTTGAAGATGCAGCGTGCCCACGCGGCGGGCGACTATGACGCGCTCGTTCCGCAGATGCGGCGGGCGCTGCACATGCTCAAGCTGCCGCCTGGTCAGAGGGCTGTGTTTGACCAGTTTGTTGCGCTGCCGGACCTGGACGAGAACCTACGCGATACCGTTGCCGATGCGGTCATTCACTACTACTACAGAGCTGCCCAACAGAGATATGGAGAGAAACGAAAGTGATGAACTACATGGAACAATTCAGAAGAGAGGCCGAGCCAACCATGCGGCCCCTGAAGGATGCCGTGGACTCCGCGGCGCGCCAACGGGCCAGCGTTGAGAAGCGTCTGGCCGAAGAGCAGTCCCGCCTTACCAGCGCGGAGCGACACGGTGAGAGGTTGAACGCGCTGGCAGGGGAGCAGCTAGGCGGCTCAAAGGCCGACTACACCCGATTTCAGAACAGGTTGAAGAAGCACAAGGCCCAACTCGCCGCCGCGCAAGAGTGCGTGGCCAAGCTCCGCGACGACATACTGCCGCGCCTTGTGAAAGAACATGAAAACGCCCGCGAGAAGCTGCGCGCCGCCCTGCAGGATTTTGTGCTGAGACGACGCCCGCAATGCGAGCAGGATGTTACCAAGGTCGTGGACCAGGCCATCGTATGCCGCGACCGTTTCCTGGACGCCGCCGACCAGATACACCGCGACTTTGGCCTGACATTCGCCCGCGTGCCCAAAGCGTATCCCCGGCTTTGCCATGTGCGCCTTGAAACAGGCAGGGCGACAGCCAGCGGCAAGCCGCCCGCCCTGCACATCTCCCATCGGCCAGAGCCGCCGGCATCGCCTGCGCCAGCACACGACAGCGACAACCAGCGGCAGCTCATTCTGACCGGGACAACAGCCTGAGCGGAATCCCCTGGACGATTGCAGAGAAACTGCCGATTATTAGGTTGACATGACGCCAACGAGAGGCGTAGAATATCACCGACGATGAGCAGAAGGTATGTCAAAGTGAGCGCACAGATTCGCCGGGCCGTCGATCAATCGGGCCTGTCCCACTACGCGATATGCAGGGCGACCGGAATCGACAAGGGGTCTTTCAGCAAGTTTATGGCGGGGAAGGTCGGCCTGGAAATGGCGAACCTGGACGCGGTGGCCGAACTGCTCAGACTGGAACTCAAGCCGAGCCGAAGGGCCGGGAAAGGCAGGTGACGCTATGGCAAGCATTGCCAGAGACAAGGGGGGCAGAAAACGTCTGCTGTTTTTTGACAAGAACCGCAAGCGCCGAACAATCCGCCTGGGCAAGATGACGCAGAAGCAAGCCGACGCCGTGAAGATCAAGGTAGAGGCGCTTGTCGCCGCGCAGCTCACCGGCGCTCTGGACGATGAAACGGCCCGCTGGGTTGCGAGCTTGGCCGACCTGATGCGCGGGAAGCTGGAGAAGGCCGGGCTGATCGTCGCGCACGGCAAGACGCAGTGCCCAAGATTGGCGGAATGGCTGGCGAAGTATGTAGAAGGCCGGGCGGACGTGAAACCTGCAACCGCCACGGTGTACGGGCATACTCGGCGGAATCTGCTGGCATACTTCGGCGGGGACAAGCCGCTTGACGCGATCACCCCCGGCGACGCCGACGGTTTCCGAATCCACCTGGCCACCGTGGAGAAACTGGCTGACAACACAGTGCGGCGCAGGATGGGGATAGCCTCACAGTTCTTCCGGGCGGCACTGCGGCGGAAGATCATCGGCGAGAATCCCTTCACCGGCCAGACAACGGCGGTGCAGTCCAATCCGAAGCGGCAGTATTTCGTGAGTCGAGAAGAGGCGGAAGCCGTCCTAGAGGCCATGCCTAGCGCGGCGTGGCGTCTGGCCTTTGCCCTGGCCCGCTACGGGGGCCTGCGGCCTTCCGAGATAGTGCGGCTGACTTGGGGCGATGTGAACTGGCAGCGGTCGCGGTTCACCGTGCACGCCGTCAAGACCGAACACCACGCCAGCGCAGGCGTCCGCGTGCTGCCGATCTTCCCCGAACTGCACCCCTACTTGATGGAAGCCTTCCAACTGACCGAGCCGGGGGCGGTGTACTGCTGCCCGCAGTATGAGAATGCGAATCAGATGTATCGTAAGGTGTTCATGCAGGCGATCAAGCGCGCCGGGTTGAAGCCCTGGCCGAAGCTGTTTGTGAATCTCCGGGCATCGCGGGCAACGGAACTCGCCGAGCACTGGCCAGCGCACGTCGCGTGCTCGTGGCTGGGGCACTCCCCAGCGGTCGCGGCAAGGCACTATCTCCAGGTGACGGATGAGCACTTCAAGATAGCCGCGCAGGTGGGCGCAAAAAGCGGCGCAGCAACCAGCGCTTTGGCTCGCACAGAGCCGCAAGGCGCAGAAGGGGTAAAAGGGGCAGGCGAACACTTCTCCAATAATTGCGAGCACTTGCGAGACGGTGCGGCTAAGTGCGGCAATTTCAATGACTTACAAGTGGGCGATATAGGACTCGAACCTATGACCTTGCGGGTGTGATCCGCACGCTCTAGCCAGCTGAGCTAATCGCCCGATTGACGGGAGTATTATACGTCGGCGGCGAGGAGCTGCAACTGTTTCAGCGTGGCGTTGAAGTCCGCCGGCCAGGGTGCGGTCAGCGTCATCTCCTCGCCGCTGCGCGGGTGGTGGAACTCGATGGTGTGCGCGTGCAGCGCCTGTCGCGTGATCAGTGGGCCCTCGGCGACGTCGGCGTGGCCGAGGAGCTGGCTGAGGTAGACCGGCCCGCCGCCGTACATCCGGTCGCCGACGATCGGGTGGCCTATGTAGCTGAGGTGCACGCGGAGCTGGTGCGTCCGGCCTGTCTTCGGATACAGCTCGACGAGCGTGAAGCCGGCCTTGCACGCGCCCACGCGGTCGAACCGCCGCAGCACCTTGAACCGCGTGATCGCCTCCTTCGTGGCGACGGGGTAAGGCCTGCCCGTCTTGCGGTGGACGGCGTACCTCTCGCGGATATTGGGGTGCTTGCCAATCGGCTCGTCGATGACGTCCTCCTCGGCCGCGATCCTCCCGTGCACGATGGCGGTGTAGGTCTTGTGTATCTGCCGCAGCTCGAACTGCCTGCCCAGCCGCCACAGCGCCAGCTCGGATTTCGCGACCAGCATGACGCCGGTCGTGTCGCGGTCCAGCCGGTGGACGATGCCCGGGCGAAATGCCTCGCCGCTGGTCGGCAGCTCGGAGATGTCCCGCCAGTTCATCTGGAAGTAGTACGCCAGTGCGTTGACCAGCGTGCCCGTCCAGTTGCCGCGGGCGGGGTGGACGATGAGGTCGGCCTGCTTGTTGATGGCCAGGACGTCCTCGTCCTCGTAGACCACGTCGAGCGGGATCGGCTCGGGGGGGATGTCCCTGGGGCGGACCGGCGGGAGCATCATGTCGATCCGGTCGCCGGTGCGGATGACGTAGCTGGGCTTGACCACGCGCTCATTGACCGTGACGTTGCCCTCGCGGATGTACTGCTGGAGGGCGGTGCGGGAGACGTCCTTGCCGAGCCGCCCGGAGAGGTACTTGTCCAGCCG
>CAYUYH010000089.1:0-9804 GCA_964449175.1 uncultured Planctomycetaceae bacterium | reverse complement strand
GCACACCATCGACCAGAACGGCAGGCCGAGGACTTTCTCGATAACCCTCAGCTGCGTGCTCAGCGCCGACGACGAGGTCTCCGGCGTCGTAGCCGTTCTGCACGACGTCACGCGCGAGAAGGAAATCGCGCGAATGAAGACGGACTTCGTCTCGAACGTCTCACACGAGCTGAAGACGCCGCTGGCGTCCATCAAGGCATACAGCGAGATGCTCATCGACGGCGAGGCCAAGGACGACAAGACGCGAACGGAGTTCTACGAGATCATCTCCGCCGAGGCCGACCGCCTCCACAGGCTTATCGACAACATCCTGAACATATCGCGCCTGGAGTCCGGCGTGGTGAAGATGGTCCGCGAGCCGATCGTGCTCACGGAGGTGGTCAGGCAGGCCATCGACGTAGCCAGCCCGCAGGCCAAGCTGAAGGGCGTCACGCTGGTTCAGGAGCTCGCCCCGGTCTACTACCAGGTGGAGGCCGACCGGGACATGATCTACCAGGCGACGCTGAACCTGCTGTCCAACGCGATCAAGTACACGCCCGAGGGCGGCAGGGTCACCGCCCGCGTGGCGGCGGACGAGCGTCGCAACGTGGCCGTCTGCGACGTGTCCGACACGGGCGCCGGCATAGACGCGTCCGAGCTGCCTCGGATATTCGACAAGTTCTACCGCGTCAGGGCCAACAACAAGCTCGCCAAGGGGACGGGACTGGGACTGACGCTGGTGAAGCACATCATCGAGACGGCCCACGACGGGAAGCTCTCGGTCACCAGCGAGGCCGGGAAGGGCAGCACGTTCAGCTTCGAGCTGCCGCTTATGAAGTGACAGCCGGCCGCGGCGCCGGCCAAGACTGAATGCGAGTGAGTGCAAGTGAGCAGGAAGATACTGATAGCCGATGACGAGGCGCACATCCTCCACGTGCTTTCGATGAAGCTGCGCAACGCCGGGTACGACGTGATCACCGCCGTCGACGGCGAGGAGGCGCTGGACCTGTGCATGTCGGAAAGGCCCGACCTGATCATCACCGACTACCAGATGCCCATGATGAGCGGCCTGGAGCTGTGTACCAGGCTGCGGTCCTGTCCGGCGACGGCCAGGATACCGGCGATGATGCTCACGGCCAGGGAGTTCGACCTCGACCGCGACGAACTGGCCGCGGCCGGCGTTGAAGTGGTGATGGCCAAGCCTTTCGGCCCTCGCGAGGTGCTGGAGAACGTCAAGCGACTGTTGGGGCAGCGGCCGGCCGGCTGCGCGGCTCCCACTCACGCGGGCGAGGACATTTGCGACCAGGAGCAGTAATGGCGACGCTGGCTGCTACAAGAAAGCAGCCTCTAGCTGACATGGCCAGGGCTCTGACGCAGCTGAGGATTCAGATGCGCGAGCTGGGCCTTACGGTCTCTGTATGGGACGACGGCGGCAAGATGATGGGGCGATTCCTGCCATGCTGCCAGTTGTGCCAGACCATCAGCGATCTGGGCGGCCCGTGCGCGGAGGCCTGCGGCAAGGTGGGCGCCAGGGTGATATCCGAAGGCAGGCCCGTCAACGCCCGCTCCGCGGTCGGCTGCTGCGTGGTGGGCACTCCCGTCGTCGAGCGGCGGCGGACACTGGGGGCGGTCGTTGCCTGCTACTTGCCACGAGAGCTGTTCGCCGATGGGCCGTTCGCGCGTCTGTGCGGGTACGTCGGCCTGGACCAGCGGGCCGCCGGGTCGATGGGGCACGGCACGACGCGACACGGCGCCGAGGAGGCCGCCGACTTCCTGCGCGTCCTTGGATGGCTGCTCGCCAAGCAGCAGGCGCTCCTGACCACACAGTCCGAGCTGGAAGGCCTCAGCGCCAACCTGGCGAGCACCTACGAGGAACTGAGCCTGCTGTACGCCATCAGCGGCTCGATGAACATCAACCACCAGCCGCGAGAGTTCCTCCAGAAGGTCTGCTCCGAGATTCTGGAGGTGATGGATATATCGGCAGCCGCGGGGGTTATGTATCGGCAAGCCCAGGGGGACCGCGAGATCGTCGTCGCCGGCGAGCTGGGCATTGGGACGGGACAGCTACAGCAGCTCATCGCAGAGCAGATCGAGCCTCTGCTGGCTGAGAACCAGGAGCCGATCCTGGACAACAGCTTCGTCGCCGAGACGGCGGCAACGGCGATGGTGCACAACATCCTGGCCGTCCCGCTGATAACCGACCGTCAGGTCCAGGGGACCTTGGTCGCCCTGAACAAGCGCAGCGGCGACTTCGACAGCGTCGACCTGAAGCTGTTCACGTCCATCGCGGCCCAGGCCGCCATATTCCTGGAGTACAGCCGCCTCTACTTCGTCATGAAGGACCTGTTGATGGGCGTCTTGCATGCCCTGACGGCATCCATCGACGCCAAGGACCCATACACTTGCGGCCACTCCCAGCGCGTGGCGCTGATATCCAAGCGTCTGGCAGAAGCAGTGGGCCTGCCCCCGGACAAGGTGCAGCGAGTCTACCTGGCCGGGCTGCTGCACGACATCGGCAAGATCGGAGTGCCCGAGAGTGTCCTGCAAAAGCCCGGTTCGCTCACTGACGAGGAGAAGACCCTCGCCAGGGAGCACCCGGCGACCGGCGCGAGGATTCTCAGCGGCATCCGCCAGCTCGACGACGTCGTCACCTGGATACAGACCCACCACGAGCACCTCGACGGCAGCGGCTATCCCCGAGGCCTGGCCGGCGAGGAGATCCCGCTGGAGGGCAGGATCATCCACCTGGCCGACTGCTTCGACGCGATGACCTCCGACAGGACATACCGAGGAGCCATGTCCCTGGAGTGCGTGGCCGAGGAGATACGCCGGGTCGCCGATACTCAAGTCGACGCTCAATTGGCCGAAACGCTGTTGTCCATGGACCTTGACGCTCTTCTCGTCGAGGCCAGCGGTCAGGCAGCCGCGGCCGGCGAGAAGGCTAAATGCGGAGATAGTGTGTAATGAATGTATCTGCAGAGAGTTATGGCCATGCCGTGATCCTAAACCTAAAGGGTGATCTGACCGAAGATTCACTCAGGGCCTTCATGCAGGCCGTCGAGCACCACCTGGCCGACAACCAGGTGGTGGATATCGTGCTGAACATGGAGCAGGTGCCGTTTGTCGACAGCGCCGCGCTGGAGTGCCTGCTCGACCTGCAAGACAGGCTCGCGGAGAAGTTCGGCCAGGTCAAACTGGTCGGCTGTGACGACAACGTGAGGAAGATTCTCGAGATCACTCGGTTGACGACGTGCTTTGACGTCCTCAAGGACACTGCTGAGGCCGTCAAGGCGATTCATGTTTGAACGCGACACTCCGGAACGGATGACAGATGGTATCGGTTGACAGAACACGCGGCAGGCAGCTTGGGCAATTGCTCATCGACCACGGCTACTTGACCGCCGGGCAGCTCGAGCAGGCCCTGAATCACCAGAAGCAGAACAATACCGACCTGCTTCTCGGCGAGGTCCTCCAGCACCTGGAGATGTGCTCTGAAGAGCAGGTGATGGAGGCGCTGGCCGCCGGGTACGGCGTGCCCTTTGCCCGGATATCGCCCAGGGTCGCCGACGCGAAGGTGATCGACCTGCTGCCTCGCGAGTTCATCGATCGCCACCACGTGCTCCCGCTGTTCAGGGTGCGCGAGCAGGTGACGCTGGCGGTGAACGAGCCGGCCAACGTGTTCCTGCTGGAAGAGGTGGGCCGGCTGACCGGGTGCGAGGTGCTGGTCGTCTGTGCCACGGCCAAGGACATCACCGCCACCCTGGAGACGCACCTGCCCTCGGCCAACATCTTCGTGATTGACGACATCTTCGACGACACGAACCCCAGCGAGCTGTCGGTGATCGAGGACAAGATCGACGACATCGCCAACCTCGAGGCCGCCGCGTCCGGCTCGCCAGTCATAAAGCTTGTCAACTACCTGATTTACCACGCCGCCCACGAAGGCGCTTCCGACATCCACATCGAGCCCGACGACAACGCCCTCCGCGTGCGATACCGCGTGGACGGCTCGCTGTTCGAGAAGATGCGTCCGCCCCACAAGATGCTGCCCGCCATCGTCAGCCGAATCAAGATCATGGCCAGGCTGGACATCTCCGAGCGCCGCCTGCCGCAGGACGGCGGCATCCACGTGATGATGGAAGGCAGGCCCATCGACCTGCGCGTCAGCACGCTGCCGGGGCAGTTCGGCGAGAAGGTCGTCATCCGGATCATCGACAACCGCAACGTCCTCGTGAACCTGGAGAAGCTTGGCTTCTCCTACGAGACGCTCAAGGAATGGCGCAGGATCATAGCCTCCCCCAACGGCATCGTGCTCGTGACGGGCCCCACAGGAAGTGGAAAGAGCACCACCCTCTATAGCGTCCTGAAGGAGATCAACGCCGACGACGTCAACATCTGCACCGTCGAGGACCCGGTGGAGTTCAATCTGAGCGGCATCAACCAGTTCCAGGTCAACGAGAACATAGGCTTCACCTTCGCGGCCGCCTTGCGGAGTCTGCTGCGCCAGGATCCCGACATAATCATGCTCGGCGAGATCCGCGACGCGGAGACCTCTCGCGTGGCCGTCCAGGCCGCGCTGACCGGGCACCTTGTCTTCAGCACCCTGCACACGAACGACGCAGCCGGCGCGATCACGCGTCTGCTGAACATAGGAGTCGAGCCGTACCTCGTGTCCGCGTCGCTGGTGGGCGTGCTCGCCCAGAGGCTTGTCAGGAAGATCTGCACGAACTGCAAGGAGCCGTACGAGCTACAGGAGAACACGCGGGCATCGATGGAACGCTTCGCCGGCGAGGTGGATACGTTCTACCGCGGCGCCGGCTGCCCCAAGTGCCGCAACACCGGCTACAGCGGGCGGATAGGCATCTACGAGCTGCTGGTGCCGGACGACGCGACGCGCGACAAGATAACAGCCGCCCCGTCCATTCATGAATTGCGGGCCATGGCCGTGCAGAGCGGCATGGTCTCGCTGCGTCAGGACGGGCTGGCGAAGGTCAAAGCCGGTATCACGACCGTCGAGGAGGTCTTTGGCGTGACGGCAGCCTAGGGCTGCCCCTCTGGCGGCGACACGTCCCCAGGGGTTGAGCCGGTTTGGAGAACGCTTTGCAGTGGACAGTTGACCAAGTCCTGGATGTGTTGGTGAAACGAGGGGCCTCGGACATGATATTCGTGGCCGGGGCGCCCCCCGTGATCTGGGTCCACGGCCGAATGCAGCGGGCCTGTGACGACGATCTCGCCAACGACGACATCGCCAATTGCTTCATGACGCTGCTGAGCGACGCCCAGCGGGAGAAGCTGGAGGCGATCGGCGACGTCGACTTCTCGGTCGGCAGGTCCGGGGCGGGCAGGCTGAGAATCAACGTCCACCGCCAGCGGGGAACGCTGAGCGTAGCCACGCGGTTCATACCGCACGAAGTGCCCTCCTTCGAGGCCCTCAAGCTGCCGCTCCGCGTGCGGGACCTGGCCGACCTGCCTCACGGGCTGGTGCTGGTCACCGGCGGGGCGGCAACGGGCAAGAGCACCACTTTGGCGTCGCTGGTCGACCACATCAACAAGAACTACGCCTACCACATGATCACACTCGAGGATCCCGTGGAGTTCATCTTCGCCCACGGCAAGTCGATCATCGAGCAGCGCCAGATCGGCCAGGACTGCGAGACGTTCGCATCGGCGCTGAGGCACATCGTCCGGCAGAGGCCCGACGTCGTGCTGGTGGGCGAGATGCGCGACCTGGAGACGATCTCCGCGGCCCTGACGGCGGCCGAAATCGGGCACCTGGTGCTCGCCTCGCTGCACACCTCCAACGCGGTCGAGACGATCAACCGGATCATCGACATCTTCCCCGCGGCCCAGCAGACGCAGATACGCGTCCAGTTGGCCGGCACGCTCCAGGGCGTCGTCTGCCAGTGCCTCTTCCGCGACGAGTGCGACGGAGGCCTGATCCCGGCCGTGGAGATCATGGTGCCCAACCCCGCCATCCGCCGGGCTGTCAGGGATAACGAGACGCATCTGCTCACCGGGATGATCGAGACCGGCAAGGCGGCCGGCATGCAGACCATAGACGCCGCCATCGCCGAGTTGATATCCGCCGGCAAGGTGAGCCTTGACGAAGGTTTGGCCAAGGCAGCCAACCCGGAGAAGCTGGCCAGACTGGTGGCATGAGAGGATGTGACCTGATGCAGCGATTCGCATACCAGGCCAGGGACAGCAGCGGACAGGCCACCTCGGGCGTGCTGACCGCCAACGACCTCGCCGACGCCACGCGCCTGCTACGCAGGGACGGCAAGGCCATCGTGTCGCTCAAGCCCGAGAAGGAGGCCCCCGCCCGCGGCCAGGGCTTCTCCATGGGCGGCAGGCACACGGTGAAACGCGACGAGGTGATCTTCTTCTGCACGCAGTTGGCGGTCATGGTCGACACGGGCGTACCGCTGGCCGACAGCCTCGACTGCATCATAGAGGGCACCCAGCCCGGAGGGATGCGCGACCTGCTGCTGGAGGTCTGCGAGGACGTCAAGGGCGGGCTGGCGTTCTCCGACGCCCTTGAGAAGCACCCCAAGGCGTTCAACACGCTGTTCGTCGCCATGGTCAGGGCGTCGGAGGCGTCCGGAACGCTCGGGGCGATGCTCCAGCGAATCAGCGAGTACCTCGAGCAGGACCGCGACATCCGCAAGAAGATCAAGGGCGCGATGACCTACCCGATATGCATGTTCGCCTTCTGCATTGTGGTGGTCATCGGGCTGCTGCTGTTCGTCCTGCCGCGGTTCGAGAAGATCTACCAGGGCAAGGGCGCTCTGCTGCCCCTGCCCACGAGAGTCCTGCTCGGCATGAGCGGCTTCGTGGTGGGCTACTGGCCTCTGCTGCTGGTCGGTGTCGCCGCCGCGGGCGCCGGCGTCTTCCTGTTCGCACGCAGCGAGGAAGGCCGAAGGGTCTTCGACAGGATGAAGCTCAGCATCCCCGTGCTGGGCTCGATGACACGCAAGGCGTCCCTGGCCCGCTCGCTGAAGACCATGTCCACGATGATATCCACGGGCGTCAGCATGCTCGACGGGCTGCAACTTACCTCGGAAGTCTCCGGCAACTACTACTACGGCCAAGTGTGGCGAACGGTCGCCAGTCGCGTCGAGGAAGGCGCCACCCTCTCGGAGGAGCTGGCCAACCAGCCTCTGATACCCAAGCCGATCACACAGATGATCTCCGCCGGCGAGCGCACCGGGCAGCTCGGCCCCGTGATGAACCGGGCGGCGGGGTTCTGCGAGAACGACCTGAAGGTCGCCATCAAGACCGTCACCGACATGATCGAGCCGATCATGATCGTCGGCATGGGCATAATCGTCGGCAGCATCGCCATCTCGCTGCTGCTGCCGATCTTCAGCGTCTCCAAGCTGATGGCTCATTGACATTCCCCAGGGGCGACGCGTCGCCCATTGGGCAGCAGAAGTTCACTGGGGCAGGGGGGCAATGCCGTGGGGCATTGGTACCCCTCATCGGCGGTCCTAGCGCCGCTGAGGGCGGAGGGTGAACCTTACTAGGGAGCGGGAGTGGGTTGGCTGGTTCGGCGACCCGCTCCCTGCTTTTTATCTCAGCCTTCTCCCCGCGGCGCCGTGCTGGTCACGTTGCGGACGGTCCGCTAGAATGTGCACATGGCCAAGCGGGACTACTACGACGTGCTCGGCGTCAAGCGCGACGCATCCGACGCGCAGATCAAGAGCGCCTACCGCAAGCTGGCCCGCAAGCACCACCCGGACGTAAACAAGTCCCCCGACGCCCCGGAGAAGTTCAAGGAGGCGACCGAGGCCTACGAGGTGCTGAGCGACCGCCAGAAGCGCAGCACGTACGACCAGTTCGGCCACGCCGGCCCGCAGGGCGGACCCTTCGGCGGCGGCAGGACGTATGCCTGGACGTCCCAGGGCGGCAAGGGCGTGCCCTTCGACTTCAGCGAGATATTCGGAGGCAGGGGCAGCGGCTTCATGGGGATGAGTCTGGACGAGATCCTCGGCGCCCTCGGCGGGCGAGGCAGGCGCAAGAGCGCCCAGCGGGCCCGCGGGGAGGACCTGGAGTATCACCTGCACATTGACTTGCCGCAGGCGATGGCCGGGCTGACGGCGCCGGTGCGGCTGCGGCGGATGGACACGTCCGGGCGCGAGCAGGTCGAGACGATCCGCGTGAAAGTCCCGCCCGGCGTGCGCGACGGCTCGCGCGTGCGCGTCAAGGGCAAGGGCGCCATCGGCCCGGGCGGCGAGGGCGACCTGTACATCGTCGTCCACCTAACCCCCCACGCCTACTTCCGCCCGGAAGGCAGCGACATCTACGTGGAGCTGCCCATAAGCATAACCGAGGCCGCCCTCGGCGCCCGCGTGGACGTGCCCACGCTGGACGGCATGACCACTGTGACCGTCCCCCCCGGCAGCAGCAGCAACCGCAAGCTGCGCCTGAAGGGCAAGGGGCTGGCCCGCCCGCGAGGCGCAGGGCGCGGCGACCAGTACGTCATACTCAGGATCGTCCCGCCGCCGAGCGTCTCCCCCGCCGGGGCGAAGCTGCTCAAGGAATTCGACAAGACCGTCAAGCACGACCCGCGAGCCGACGTCCCATGGCGATAGAACGACCAAGGCTGATCCGCAGGATCGAGTTCGCCGTCATGGTCATCACGTTGATGGTGATGGCCACGGGGCTGGGCTGCCTGATGTTCATCACTGCCGGACACGCCGCCGACGAGCCAGACAGCGACACGCGGAAGATGCTGGCCCGCCCGCGAGGCGCAGGGCGCGGCGACCAGTACGTCATACTCAGGATCGTCCCGCCGCCGAGCGTCTCCCCCGCCGGGGCGAAGCTGCTCAAGGAATTCGACAAGACCGTCAAGCACGACCCGCGAGCCGACGTCCCATGGCGATAGAACGACCAAGGCTGATCCGCAGGATCGAGTTCGCCGTCATGGTCATCACGTTGATGGTGATGGCCACGGGGCTGGGCTGCCTGATGTTCATCACTGCCGGACACGCCGCCGACGAGCCAGACAGCGACACGCGGAAGATGCTGGCCCGCCTGGCGTGGATGTCGCTGGCGCTGCTGGCGCTGGTGGTCGTGGTGCTGGCCTGGCTGGTGATCCGCCACGCCGCACTGCGCCTGCGAGAAAGGAAGACCAAGCCCGCGCCCACGCCGTACGTCAACTCCTGGGCGCTAGCCGGCAAGCGCATCCAGATCCCGCCCGACGCGCCCGAGACCCTCGCCGACCTCGGCATCGGCGAGGATGACGATTCCGACGAAGGCCCGGATACCACCCGGGACGACGAGCCCGCCGACGACCCAAAGGAGCGCTAGTGCTCTAAATCCCGCCGCTGCATTTCAGCCGAGCGCTGGGCCGGCGCGGGCGGCATCGCGGCCCTTGCCCCGCGCGGGAGGGGGTGCTATCGTAGCCGCACGTGGCCAGCGCAAAGGGCAAGATCGAGCGGAACCTACAGGTGATCAACGAGCAGATCGCCGCGGCGTGCGACCGCGCCGGCCGCAGCCCGCGCGACGTATCGCTGGTGGCGGTCACGAAGTCGGCTGGGGCCGCCGCGATAAGGTCGGCCGTGGAGGTCGGGCTCACCGACCTGGGCGAAAACCGCGTCCAGCAGCTCACCGAGCGGGCCGGCGAGCTCGCCGCGGCACTGGCCAAGTCGCCCGCGCCGGGCGCGAAGGCCGTCCGCTGGCACATGATAGGCCACCTCCAGCGGAACAAGGTCAAGGCCGCCCTGGAGGTCGCCGAGGTCGTCCACTCCGTCGATTCACTCCGCCTGGCCGAGCAGATCAACGCCCGCGCCGAGCAGATGGACAAGACCGTCGACGTGCTGC
>CAYUYH010000088.1:0-10023 GCA_964449175.1 uncultured Planctomycetaceae bacterium | reverse complement strand
CCGGGGGCGGCGGCCCCCCCCTCAACGGGGTCCAACACAACCAGTTGGGGGGGGGGGGGGGCCCCCCCCCCCCCGCCTGCAACGCATTGAAAGCTCATGTCTCGCGCGGCGGGGCAGGCGCCCCACCGCGCTGCATAATGGGGTGTAAAACCGCGCCTAGCCCTCGCCGACGGCGGCGCTCTTGTTGGCCAGGTCGATCGCCAGGTTAATCGCCGCGATCATGCTGGACGGGTCGGCCCGGCCCTTGCCGGCGATGTCGAAGGCCGTGCCGTGGTCCGGGCTCGTGCGGATGATCGGCAGGCCGAGCGTGACGTTGACCGCATCTCGCCAGCCGAGCAGCTTGATCGGGATCAGTCCCTGGTCGTGGTACATAGCCACCACGCAGTCGAACCGGCCTTCCAGGGCCTTGACGAACACGGTGTCCGGCGGATACGGGCCGGAGACTCGTATGCCGGCGTCGGCGGCCAGGGTTATCGCGGGGGCAATGATGCGGCCTTCCTCGTCGCCGAACTGCCCGTCCTCGCCAGCATGCGGGTTCAACCCGGCCACCGCGATGCGAGGGCGCGGGATGTCGAACCACTTGCGCAGCGCCTGGTCGGCCAGGTCTATCGGATTGAACACGCAGCCGATGGTCAGGCTGTTTCGCACGTCGAACAGCGCCTGGTGCACGGTGGCCAGCACGACCCGCAGCTTCGGCGAGTCGAACATCATGGCCACGTGCTTGGCCTTGCACTTGTCGGCCAGCAGCTCGGTGTGTCCGGGATACTTGCGGAAGCCCGCGATCTGCCAGGAGCTCTTGGCTATCGGCGCGGTCACCATGGCGTCTATCAGTCCGGCGCCGGCGGCGGCGATTGCGTCCGTGCAGAAGGCCATCGACGCCCTGCCGCCGAACCGGCTGGGCCCGCGCGGCATCGCCGCCGGCAGCGGAAGCTCATCGTAATCCAACAGCAGCAGGTCCTGATGCGAGATCGGCAGGTCCTCGTGGTGCTTGCGGGCCAGCGGAAGGTCCACCTCCAGGGCGTCGGCTGTGTAGATCAGCTGCTCGGCGAAGCCGAAGACGGCGAACTTGGCCCGTCTGCGGAGGTGCGGATCGGCGAGCGCCTTGATAATGATCTCCGGGCCTATGCCGCAAGGGTCGCCCATGGTTATGCCTATGACCGGACGGTTCGATTCCATGGCACACTCGCGGCCTGTCAGGCAAACCCCTCGCGACGGAGCATCTCGATGGTTATGGGCGGGTTATCGGCGGCGCCGGCGGCGGCGCGGAGATGCCGCAGAACGTACTTGCCGATCACGTCGGTCTCGACGTTGACCCTGTCGCCGGCGGTCAGCTCGCCCAGCGTGGTCTCGGCCAGCGTGACGGGTACCAGCGCCACGGTGAATCGCCCGGCGGACAGGGTCTGGAGCGTCAGAGAGACGCCGTCGATCGCGACCGAGCCATGGGGCGCCATCGCATCGGTAAGCTCGGTGGCACAAGCGAACTCGACGGCCCAGTTGTCGCCGCGGCGGACGGACTGGACCGCGGCTGTGCCGTCGACGTGGCCCTGGACGATGTGCCCTTCCAGCGCGGCGTCGGCCCGCACGGCCCGCTCGAGGTTGACCTTCGATCCGACTCGCAGGTCGCCCAGCGTCGTGCCGGTCAGCGTGGCCTGCACGACGTCGAACTCAGCCGTCGTGCCGTCCAGCGCCCCGGCCGTCAGGCACACGCCGGCCACAGCCACGCTCGCCCCGAGGGACAGCCCCTCGGCCAGCGGGCCGAGGTCGATGCCCAGCCGCCTTCCGCCGCCGCGGTCGGCTGCGCCGCGGACCTGCCCGATATGTTGCACAATTCCGGTAAACATCTATACTGCCCATGCTAGGCGACGGCCGACGGCCGCGCCAACAGCTAGATAGTATAGCGGCATGTCCACCGTAACGGCAGGCGCAAGAAAGCCTAAGGCGGCCCGGCCTGTTCTGCTATAATCCGCTCCAGCCAAGGACCATCCCGCGAGGGGAGCTGATGGACCACGACAAGAAACTCACGGACCTGCGGCAGAACGTGCGTTCGGTGTTCTTCGGCAAGGACGAGGCCATCCGACGCGTGCTGGTGGCACTGCTGGCGCGGGGGCACGTGCTGCTGGAGGACGTGCCCGGCGTCGGCAAGACCATCCTGACCCGTGCAGTCGCCAAGAGCATCGACTGCACGTTCAACCGCATCCAGCTCACGCCCGACCTGTTGCCCAGCGATATCCTGGGCGTCAGCATCTACGACTCCAACACCGGCCAGTTCACCTTCAAGCCCGGGCCCATCTTCGCGCAGATCGTGCTGGTCGACGAGATCAACCGCACCACCCCGCGAACGCAGAGCGCCCTGCTGGAGGCGATGAACGAGGCCCAGGTCACCGCCGACGGGCAGACACACCCGCTCGGCCCGCCGTTCATGGTCCTGGCCACGCAGAATCCCTACGAGTTCGAGGGCACGTACTTCCTGCCGGAGAACCAGCTCGACCGCTTCATGATCCGCATAGCCATCGGCTACCCGGACAAGGAGACCGAGCGGGAGATACTGGCCACTCAGCCGGCGCGGACGCGGCTGGTGAACCTTGGGCCGGTGATGACGGCGGCTGACGTCGTCGCGATACAGGAGAAGGTCCTGGCCGTGACCATCGACGATGCCATCACGGACTACATCCTGGCCATCGCCGAGGCGACGCGGCGCGACGAGGAGCTGGCCATCGGACTGTCGCCCAGGGGCACGCTGGCGATGGCCCAGGCGGCGAAGGCCTCGGCCCTGCTGGACGGGCGGGACTACGTCGTGCCGGACGACGTGCGGGACCTGGCCGTCGGCGTGTGGGCCCACCGCCTGATGACACGAGACCTGAGACACGATGGCGGCAGCGGCACAGCCGAGGCCGTCCTCGAGAAGATACTCAAGACCATACCCGTTCCAGTGTAGCAGCTTGCAGAGGTATCATGGGCAGCGGGTCGACCAGTTCCAGGGCGGGGCCAGTGCGGCTGAGGCTGACCAGGGCGGGATGGGTATTCATGATCGTGGCCGTGGTGGTGCTGGCCGGGGCCATCAAGGGCCAGTTCTCCATGCTGTTCATGATCTTTGGGGCGATGATCGGGGCCATGGCGGCATCGGGCATCCTGCCGCACAGGATGTTGCGGGCAGTCAGCCTCGAGCGAGAGGCGCCCTCCCAGGCCTGGCAGAATCAGACGGTCCACCTCGGCTACTATCTCGTCAACAAGCGGCGGGCATCCTGCCTGGCGCTACAGGTCGAGGAGCTGCCGGCGGCGGGCATCGCCAGCGCGCGCGGCTTCTGCGCGCACCTTCGGGGCGGGGGCGTGTTCCGCTCGGGGGCCAGGTTCGTCGCTCGCCGTCGCGGGCGGATGAAGCTCGCCGGCGCGCGGATGACCAGCAGCTTTCCCTTCGGGCTGGTGAGGGCATCCAGGGTTGTCGACCTGCGGCACAGCCTGGCGATCTGGCCGGCGCGGGGCAGGCTCAAGCGGCGGATGCTGCACCAGGGCGCCGTGGAGGTCTCCGCCGGGCCGCCCACGCAGGTCACCGGCGGGCAGGACGAGTTCTTCGGCCTGCGCGAGTATCGCCCCGACGACAATCCGCGGTGGATTCACTGGCGGCGGTCGGCTACCCGACGCGTGCCGGTCGTCCGCGAGATGTGCCGCCCCACGCCGGAGGTGCTGTGGATCATACTGGACACGCACCTGGCTGATTCCTCGGCCCCGGCGTGGTCGGCCCGCGAGCAGGCGATACGTTTCGCCGGGACACTGGTCGAGCACGCGCTGTTCCGCGGATACAGGGTCGGCCTGGCCTTGGCGTACGCTGACGAGGTTGCCGTCCTGTCGCCCGGGCCCGGGAGGGGGCAGCTGCATCGCCTGCTGGACGCCCTGGCCGACATCGACCTGAACACGGAGCGCACGCTCGGCGATACGCTGGCCGCCGTCCGCCGAGTCCAACTCGACAAGGCCCAGGCGATCGTCATCACCGCCGACCCGGCCGAGGCGAACGCCGCCGCGCTGTCGAGAATCCGCAGGCTCTGCCGCAACCTCACGGTCATCACCGGCGCGCAGCTTCCGACTGTGTTCGAGGACAACGCGCTCGCCGCCGCGGAGGAGGCCTGATGCCGCTGAGGAGCTTTAGCGAGGCTGAAATCGCGCTCAAGGCCCGCCGGCGCCTGGAGCGGCCGCTGCTGGCGACGATCTGGCTCAGCTCGGTTGTCTTCAGCCTGGCGGAGGGCAACCTGTTCTATCTGGCGGTCAGCACCTTCGGCGTCGTGGTGAACCTGCTCGCGGTCGAGCGGCTGCACGAAGTGTACGTCAGCCGGCTGTGGGTGAACCTGGCCGTCGTGGGGGCGTTGGTGATATTGGCCCTGGAGAGCTTCGGCACGGACGCCCCGGGCCCGGTGGCCCTGGCGCACTTCATGATCCTCATCCAGGTCTGCAAGCTCTTCGAGCGGAAGACCAACCGCGATTACGTGCAGATGCTGGCCCTGAGCGTGCTGACGGTGGTGGCTGCGGCGCTCTACACACAGTCGATCTGGTTCGCGGGCGCGCTCGTCGTCTATGTAGTGCTCGCCGCCTATGCGGCGATGATCCTGACCGTCAAGCGGGGGCTCGATGCCGCTGCCGGCGAGCGGCTAGCGAGCGAGTCCGCCCCGCTCAGCGCGTCGCAGGTGGCGTGGAACGTCATTCGCGAATGGCCCGGCAGGGCGCTGGCGACAAAGCTGACTGCCACGATTCTCTGGATGGTCGCCGCCGCGTTGGCTGTCTTTGTGTTCATGCCGCGGGAGACGGACATCGGAGCGGGCCGGTGGTTCGGCGGATGGACCATGTCCGTCACGGGCTACAGCAGCGAGGTCCACCTTGGCGAGCCGCGCAAGCTACAGCTCAGCGACAAGGAAGTGATGCGGCTTACATTCGGCGAAAGGGACCGGCAGGCCGGCACGGACATGTTGTATCTGCGGGGGCGCGTGCTCCAGCGATACAGGGATTCCGGCTGGCGGCCGCTGGATGACGTGCGGCGCCTGCCGCCCTCCGAGCCGCCGCCGATCGCGGGGGCGGACAACGCATCGACTATCGACATCTCGATGGACTCTTCCCTGCTGCCCGACCTGTTTGCTCCGTTGGCAGCCGTGAGATGGGAGTCGCCGGCCGGGCAGTGTGTCGCGGACCGGGAGATGACAGCGACGCTTGATGCGTACCCGCCGGATGGCAAGCCGATAGGCTACAGGGTGACGGTGCTGCACGAGCCGCTCACCGACGAGCAGAGGCTGTACCTCCGCGGACACTTCGCCCCGCCCTCGGCCCTGCCGCCATCGCAGACCGTTATCGTCCCGCCGGCGGTGACCGATCTGGCCAGGCGATGGTGTCGCAACGAGTTGCAGGCCAGGGCCGACGAGCCGGCGGAGAGGAGCAGCCGGTTCAACCTGGCCATAGCGCGGAAGATAGCCGGCAGGCTTCGCGAGGACTACACCTACACGCTTGACGTTTCCACCGCCGACCCCAGGCGCGACGGAGTGGAAGACTTCCTGTTTCACATGAAGCAGGGGCACTGCGAGTATTTCGCCTCGGCGTTGACCGCGATGTGCCGTGTTCTGGACGTGCCCGCCCGGCTGGTGACGGGCTTCCTGACGGCTGAGCGCGACCCGGCCAACGGCCAATACGTCGTCCGCGAGCGAGACGCCCACGCATGGACGGAGGTGTACGACGGGCAGGGGCGATGGGTCGTTGTCGACGCGACCCCGGGCTCGGCACAAGCCCTGGACCGAGGCGGCTGGTTGGCCAGGGTGGACGAACTCCTGGGCTGGCTGAAGTACGAGTGGTACAAGACAGTTGTGGGCTACAACGCCGACGTGCAGAGGAAGCTGCTCGCCAGTGCCTGGTCGGCTGTCAAGCACGCCGCACTGGCGGTCAAGGCGGGCCTGGTGAACCTGCTGCTCCACGGGCAGATCGACGCGGCGGTGATCCGCCTCGCGGCAGGCCTGGGGCTGGTGGCGCTGCTGCTGGAGGCGGCGCTCGTGGTGCGGATCATCCGCCGCCGTCGCCGTCGCCGTCGCGAGGCAGCGGCCCTGTCGGCTGCTCCGTGGGGGCAACTGGCGTTCGTGCCGGCCTTGCTGGCCGACATGGAACGCATCGGACTCGGATCACGCCCCGACCGCACGGCGCTTCAGGTAGCTGGCCAGGTCGCCGAGCGATTCGCCCTGCCAGGCGAGGATCTGGCGGGCCTGGTCCAGCTCTACTACCGGGCCAGGTGGGGGGGGCGAAGGCCGTCCGCCGAGCAGCTCGCCATCGCCATGCGCCAAGCCGGGAGGTTCGCGGAGTCAGCCGACCCGGCGATTGCGCGCCGCTACGCCGGGTTTGACTCCCATCGCGTTGGGTGGTAGACACGTTGACCTGGCCGCGGCTGCGACACGCTCCCACCCTGTGCGCCGCGCGGAGGTGACGAGAATGCGAGTTGCCTTGGTAGGGCCACCGCAATCCGGCAAGAGTTCGGTCTTCGCAGCCGTCGCGCAGGCCGGCGGGTCGCACGTGGACATCCACAGGCCCGACCAGCCTCACCTGGCCGTGGTCAAGGTCCCCGACGAGCGGCTGGAATGGCTCGCCGAGCACTACGGCGTCCCCAAGGCCGTCGCGGCCGAGCTGGAGTTCCTCGACCTGCCGGGGTTCGACCTGACCAGTGAGTCGGGGCGCACCGCCGCCAAGGCGCATTGGCCGACCATGCGGCAGAGCGACATGCTCGCCTTCGTCGTCCGCAGCTTCGATGATTCCCTGGTCGCCGCGTACCGCCAGCGCGTCGACCCGGCCGGCGACGTCGGCGAGCTACTGGAGGAGATGATCTTCGCCGACCTGGAGCAGGCCGCCGGGCGAATCGAGAAACTCACCGCTGCCTTGGCCAAGAGCGGCAACCCCCACCGTCGCGAGAACGAAAAGGAACTGGAGCTGATGCAGCGCGTCCGCGAGGCGCTGGAGAACTCCCAGCCGATCTCGCAGGCCGTCACGGACCCCCAAGACGACAAGCTGCTGCGGAGCTTCGCCTTCCTCTCGCAGAAGCCCGCCCTGGCTGTGCTGAATTGCGGCGAGCAGGCCGACAGCGACGAGAAGCAGGGGCTTTGCTCGCTGCCGTGCGTGCGACTGTCGGCTAAGATAGAGGCCGAGCTGTCGCAATTGCCCCCGGCCGACCGCGCCGAGTTCATGGCCGAGCTAGGCATCGCAGAGGGTGCGCGCGACAAGCTCATCGCCGCGTGCTGCCGCCGGATGAACATGGTGAGCTTCCTGACCGTCGGCAAGAGCGAATGCCGCGCGTGGTCCATCCCCGCCGGAACCGACGCGGTAACCGCAGCCGGGCATGTCCACACCGACATGGCCCGAGGATTCATCAGGGCTGAGACCGTCGCCTTCGACGACCTCCGCGCCGCCGGCGACATGAAGGCGGCAAAGGCCGCCGGAAAGGTGCGCCTGGAGGGGAAAGCGTATATCGTGCAGGATGGAGATGTGATCAATTTCCGATTCAATGTCTAGCTTGCCTCTCGCCCGGCGGTTGGGCGTCTCGGACAGGACATGCCACAGCAGGAAGCTCGCAAGACATACGCAAAGCGGTGGTGGCGGATGCTCTGTCGCTCGGCGGCCGTCGCCGCCGTTGTGCTGGTCGTCGCCTACGCGACCCTGCCGTGGTGGCTGCCCCGCAACTACATCCGCAATCGCCTCGCCAGGCAGTTCGCCGACAGCATTCACGCGCCGGTCAGCATCGAGGACCTGCGGTTCAGCTGGGGCGACGGCGTGCGGATCAGCCACCTGAGCATAGGCGCCCCGGCCGGCTTCGGCGGCGACGGCGAGATGCTCACCATCGACCGTATCTCCGCGGACCTGTCGCCGATCAAGCTGATTGTGTCCGGCCGCCTGCGAACCCTCGACGTCGAGGGCGTGCGCATCACGGCCCGGTGCGACGGTGAGGGGCGATGGAACGTCGCGTCACTCCAGGATCTCCCCAGCGGCTCGTTCCCCGAGCGGATATCCATCCGCCAGGCCGCGGCCACGGTCTACCTGCCCCGCCACGAAGCGCCGATCCGGCTGGGCATAGGCGAGCTGCTGATCGAGCCGGCGGAGCAGGGCTGGCTGGGCCAGGTCACGATGTCGGCGGCCGTGGAGCAACAGGGCTCGCCGGCGCCGATTACGTTTCGCCTCAGCGGCGGCGACGACAGCGCGGTGGTCGCCGTGGCCGAGCTGAGCTTCTCGAACCTGGACCTGGGGCAGCTGCCGCTGACGGAGTTGCTGCCCCTGTCCCTGAGCAAGTGCTCCGGGCTTTGTAGCGGCTGGGCGGAGGTGGCCGTGGACCGCCACGGCGCGGTCAGCCGGGTCGGCGGCAATGTCAGCGTCACCGACCTGGACATGCAGCCGCTGTCCGGGCCGCAGCTGCCCGTGCTGGCGACGGCTGGGCTGGGCGTGGACGCCTCGTACGACCCGATCGACGGGGAGATCGACGTTCGCAGCTTCCGCGTGCGTCTGCCTGGCGCGGGCCTGACCGGCAGCGCCAAGTTGTCAGCCGCCTCAGCCGCGGCCGGGAGCTGGGAGGCGATACGGACCCTCCAGGTCGAGGGGAACCTTCAGCCGAGCACGCTGGCGGCGCTGGCGACGGGCAAGGCAGCCGGGCCGGGCGAAGTAGCCGTCGAAGGTCCCGTGGAGGTGCGGCTGGCCGGCGCGTACGACGGCGTGAAGCTGGATGTGGAATTCGCCGCGCACGGTCAGCCGGCGACGGTCACGCGCGACGGCCTGGTGGTCAAGCCCGCCGGTCGGCCGCTAACGGCGGAGCTGGCCGCCAGCCTCGACCGCCGCAACTGGCGACTCAGCATCGAGCGCGGCGAGTTGGCGCTTGGCGGCAACCGCATCTCCGGGGCGGGCGCGCTCGCCGACATCAGGGCCCTGGGCGATGCGCTGTGGCAGGGCGACAGAAGCGAGAAGCTGGCCGCCGTGCTGGATGAGCTTGCGGCCATGACCTGGAACGGCGACTGGGAGTTCGGTGATTGGGACTCGCTGAACGACCTGCTGGCGGCGACCGGCTCATCCGTGCGGATCGCTTCAGCCGGCCCGTTGACGGGCAGGTGGTTCATCGACCGCGCCTCCGCGCCCCGCGTGCATTTCCTCGCCGAGCTGCCAGCCGACGCGGGCCTGGCGATCGACGGGCTGTTCCGCCAGCCGCCGGGCTCAGCCGCGAGAATCGACCTCGCCGCGACCGTCGATCCGGCCGGGCGAGCGCTGCGCGACATCGACGGCGACATCACGATCGGCGCGGGACGCGTCAGCCTGGACAGGTGCTCGCTCACGCTGGTCGCCCCCGAAGTCGCCGGCGACGAGCTTGTGCTGGGCGGGCAGGTCCAGGCCGACGATCTCGGCTCGATCGCCGAGGCCCTGACCGGCATGAGGCGATGGGGCGCGTCTCTCAGCGGCGCGGGAGCGGGCGAGTTCACCCTGGCCGTCGGACCCGGTCAGTCGCGCGGGCGGCTTACCGCCAGGCTGGATGAAGCCGGGATCGGCCTGCGACGCTATTTCCTCAAGTCCGCCGACCAGGAGTGCGATCTGGAGCTGGCCTTCGCCCGCGACGAGACCGCCCCGCCGGCCGACCGTACGAAACTGACGCTCAGCGCGGCGCTCCCAGCCGGGAGGCTGTCGGCCGAGGCCTCCCTCGCCGAGGGGCCGGAACCGGCAGGCAGGGCCAAGGTCGAGCTGTTGGCCGACGACGCGGGCAAGCTCACCAGCACAAGCCCAGCCCTGTCTGAGGCGCTGAAGCCTCGGCAGGTGAGTGGCCCGTTGAAGCTGACGGCCAGCACCACCTGGCAAGGCGACCAAGCCGCCGGCACGCTGCAAATCGACGCCACCGACATGGAGTGCGTCTCGCTGGCGCCGGGCGGGGGCGCGAAGTCGGCCGGCACGCCGCTGACAGTCGAGCTGGCCGCCACCGCCGCCGAGCGCGACGGGCGGTTGGCCGTCGAGGTGGAATCCGCCCGCGCCACCTTCGGCGCCAGCAAGGCC
>CAYUYH010000087.1:0-10026 GCA_964449175.1 uncultured Planctomycetaceae bacterium | reverse complement strand
GGGCAGGTAGCTCCACTGTCCCCCTCGCCACATGGCCAGTTGATTGGCCCGGCCTTCGCCGCCGGGGATCAGCAGATACATCGCGCCGTCCACCGCGACGGCGAGCAGGCGGTCCATCGCGTCCGCCGGCACGTCGCGGATGGTCGTCAGGTGCTTCCACTCGCCGGCTGCGTCCACGACGACGGCGGCGTCCATCGTGCCGACGCCCTCACCGGCGGTCACGGCGGCGGTTGCCGGCGACGTGGCCGGGGCGCTCGAGGTGGCCGGCGCCTGGGCGGCGTGCATGACCGCCGCCAGGGGGGCAGGCGGATCGAGCTTCAGCTCGCCGGCTGCACACATCGCCAGCGGCGCCGCCGGCAGGGCGAGCCCTGGTGAGTCCGCGCCCCACTCCTGGCCGAAGACGCGGCACTGGCCCGAGGCGAACGCGACGTGGAGACTGCCCTCCACCGCCGCAGCCGCGATAGGCCTGCCTGTGCGGTCCCTGGCCACCCAGCGCCACTTGTCGCCTGCCGGACGGCAGACGATGTCGAAGCTCTCCCCGCCGGCGCCCCTGCGAATCAGCCACAGCGCCTGGCTATCGCCCACGGCCGTGGGCAGCTCGTCCGCCTGCGCGCAGGCCGCGGCCGACAGCAGCAGCACGCAGATGACGGCGGCGCGATTGGCCAGCGATCGCCTCACCTGGCCGCCCCCCCCGATGAAACGTCGGCATCGACCTGCACCACGTCCTCCAGCGGGATGCCGGGCGGTATGTTCGGCGCGAACAGCACCTGTCTGCGGTCCCACTTGTCGGCCGTGGTCATCTCGCCGAGCGCGATGTGCAGGCTGGACTTCTCAGCCGGCCAGCTTATCTGAATGTCGGTGGGCATCACGGGGCGCGCGGCGCCTTCCTTGGCCCCGGGCACGTCGATTTCGCGGTAGCCCTTGAGCCTCGCCGTCATCACGCGCTCGCCGGCGGCGTCGAAGAGGCTCACTTGGTACGGGCGCGGGGGCTTGTCGTCGCTCCACGTGCAGCAGACTTCCCTGCGGAAGAGGATTTCACCGGTGACGGGCTGGCGGGCGACGTAGGTGAGCACGTAGGCGTAAGGCTTCTCCGCCAGCGTCATCACGCAGGTGGGCAGGCGGGTAAAGTCGTCGGGCAGCTCGGTGACCGCGAGCATGCTCAGCACGGCCATGGGGTCGATGGGCATATCGACTCCGGGCGCCCCAGCCAGCTCGTCCCGCCCCCATCTCGCCTCGGCGCGATCTCCGAAGCTGTACCACATGTAGTAGATGCCTTCTTGGCTGGAGTTGCCCAGGCGGAACAGCTCGGTCGCCCCGGCCGCCCTGCCTATGAGCACGAAGTCGTGCGGGCCCAGCGGCGAGGCGCCCTTGCCCATCAGCAGCAGGCCGTTGGGTGCGGCTAGCGAGCTGGTCGAGCCCCAGGACATGCGCCTGCCCTTGTGGTTGATGCTCAGGTGTATCCGCGCCCTGGCCCACAGGCGGGGCACGGCGGCGGCGTTGGCGTTGAACTGCTCGATGACCTGCCGACGGGTGAGCGTGGTCTTTGGCCGAGGGGGCACGCAACCGCCCAGCACGACCGCGGCCAGAATGCACGCCGCCGCAAGACCTCTTGCGGAACTACTCGTCATCACAGTTCCCCTTCCATGATCTGTCCCAGTTGCCCGCTGACCTCGGCGATCTTGTCCTCGTCCAGGTGGGGGTCGATCACCGCCTCGGTCGTGTCGCTGCCGCGGAAGTGCATCTGCCAGACGTCCTGGCCGTGCTCGTCGCGCTCCGTGCGATCGTAGACAAGCAGCTTCTTCCGCATCAGCACCAACGCCAGGACGAACCGAAAGTTGACCTTGACAGGCGTGTCAGCCGAGGCCAACCGCTCGAAGAGGTTGATCAGCAGATCGTCGTCGACGAGGAGCTTCTTCTTCGCCCGCGGGACGGGCGCCTGCGACCGCCACTGGCCCAGCGCGCCCTGCTGCTGCTCAGCCGGCAGGGCCGACCAGCATTCCGGACAGTAGTCCTCGCGCTGCAACTGGTCGCCCGCCTCCCGGACAGTGGCGACCAGCGGCGAGCCGGGCTCGAGCTGTTTGCCGCATTGACGGCAGAGGCTGTCGGTCTTGGCTATCTGGTAGTCCCTGGCCATGGTCAAGGCACGTGTGGAGCGGCGGCCTGGGCGATCTCCGCCAGCAGGGCCTTGGCACGCTTCAGGTCGTCGGCTGAGGCGCAGTGGATATCCTTCGCGGCGGCCCGGTCGGCCACCCGCGGAACGTTGATGCGAACGTTGTGGTCGCACAGGCTCATCGCCGCCACCGCCAGCGTGCCGGCGGCGAGGAGGTCGCTGATGAGGTACGGGTTGCACTTGTCGGCGAAGGCGAGCAGGTCCTCAAGGACGGCCAGGGCGAGCTTCATGCCCTCTCGCGGCACGTCGATCGCCGCGGCCAGCGCCAACTGGGTGGCGGCGTCCTTCTCGGCCCCGTCGTCCATCGCCATCGCCTGACGGTAGAGCTTGTAGGCGGCGACGTCGTCGGCCACCAGGTCCTCGAACATCTCCCTCGCCCTGGCCAGGCGCGGCGCGAGGTGGTCGTAGTAGTCCTGGTGCTTGGCGTATTTCTTCTTGCCGGAGGTGAACGCCAGCGACATCTCGCCCAGCGCGGTCGCCATCGCGGCCACCACGCCGGCTACGCTGCCGCCGCCGGGCGTGGGCGTCTTGGCGGCCACCGCCTGGGCGAACTGCCTGACGGACATCTCGAGCAGGTCCTTGCTATCGGTCGCCATCCGTTGCTCCTGTCGCGGGGTTTGTCGATGTCGGCTGGGTCGCGGGCTCGTCGGCCGGGGCCGACGTGGGCTGGGTCGCCGGCGGCGCGAGCGACTCCTCACCCAGCGGGCTGACGACCACGGTGACCAGTCCGCCGCCGAGGTACTTGCGAGCGACGGCCTGCACCTCGGCCGGCGTGATCGCCCGATATCGATCCGCCATCCGCCAGCGCCAGTCGTAGCCCATGCCGTACAGCTCGTCCAGGGCCGAGGAAAGCGCCAGGCTCTCCGCCGACTGGTTGTCCAGCAGCTCAGCCGTCAGGATAACGTTGACTGCCTCGGCCACCTCCGCCTCGCTGGGCAGATACCCAGCCGCCTTGGCCAGGTCGCGCCGGATAACCTGGAGCACCTGCCCGGCCTTGTCCGGCTGGCAGGCGGCAATGGTCACGAACGCCCCCGGCGCCAGGCCGACGAAATTGTAGGCGTGGACCATGTACACAAGCTGCTTGCCGCGAAGCTCGTTGTGCAGCCAGCCGGAGGGCATCTGGTAGCCGCTGATGATCGTGTCGAGCACGGCCATCGCCATCCGGTCGTCCAGGTCGCCGACTCTCATGCCCGCCGCGGCCACGATTATGCCGGCGACGGGCTTGTCGGTCTGGAGCAGGTGCTGCTCGCCGCGCGCGGCCACCCGGCGCTGCGAGGGCAGGTCGAGGTCCACCTTGCCCGGCGGCAGGGCGGCGAATATGCGCTCGACCGCCGATCTTGCGACGGCCGGGTCGAAGCTGCCGACGATGGACAGCACGCTGCTGCCCGCGCGGATGCTGGCGGCGTGGTGGTCGGCGATCTGCCGCGGCGTGGCGGCGGCGACCACCTCCTCACTGCCGACCGACTGCATCGCGTATGGCGCGTCCTGGAAAAACTGCCGGCGGAAGTAGGCATTGAGCTGGCCTTGCCACTGCTGGTCGATCCGCTCGATGGCCGCCAGTTGCAGCGGGCGGAGGATTTCCAGCTCGGCCTCGCTGAACGTCGGCTGCTGGACGACCAGGCCGAGTATCTCCAGCGCCCGCTCGAAGCTGTCGTCCAGCACGGTCGCCTGCCAGTAGAACGTGTTGTTGCCGCAATTGGCGGAGATGCTGCCGCCTGCGCTGTCGAAGAAGGCTGCGATGTCCTTGGCGGTCAGGTCGCCGGCGCCCTTCGTGCTTAGGGCGGTCATCAGCGCCCCAAGCCCGTTGGTGTCGCGGGTCTCAGCCAGCAGGCCACCCTTGCAGACCAGCGCCATCGACACCAGCCCCTTCCCGCCGGCCGGGGGGATGGGCTGGAGGACCACCCGCAGCCCGTTCGGCAGTGTGAATACCTCCGCGGCCTCGGCGGCGTCGGCCCGCTCGGCCGGGGCGCTGGCGGGCGCCCGCAATGGCGGGGTCAGGCGGGTGATAACCATGTTGTCGAAGGTAAGGTACTTCGCCGCGGCCCGGCGCACCTGCTCAGCCGTGACGGACAGAATTCGCTGCGTGTACGCGGCGGAGAACGCGACGTCCCCGGTGGAGAGGTAGTCTCGGCCTATCGTATCCGCCTGCGACTCGACCGACTGCTGCGAGTGGACCCAGTCGGCGAGCTTCTGCCGCTTGGCGCGGGCGAGCTCGTCAGCCGTCACGCCGCCGTCGATAAGCACTCCAAGCTCGCGGAGGACCGCGCGCTCGGCAGCGTCGGCCTTGTCGCTGTCGCACGTGAACGAGATCGAGAACACGCCCTTGCCCCACGCCGGCGTCCAGGAGCTGGAGGATATCGCCGTGACGAGCTTCTCCGCCCGCTCGATCCGCTGGACGAGTCGGCTGGCCGGCCCAGCCGTCAAGACGTAGCTGGCCAGGTCCAGGGCGTACAGGTCCTCGTGCACCAGCGGGATCGTCTGGAAGCTCATTCGCTGGAGCGTCTCTCGCAGCGTGGGCATCGACTCCGTGCGGCGGCGGACGCCGGTGATCGGCGGCACGGGCGGCAGCGACAGGTCGACCGCCCGACCGCGCGGGGCGTCTGCGAGCTTCTTGCGAAGGTGAGCAGCCACGGCTGCGGCGTCCACGTCGCCGACGACCACGAACACCATGTTCTGCGGGGCGTACATCCTGGCGTGATAGGCCTGGAAGTCGGCGTACGTCAGCTTGCTGAGCGGCTCGACGTAGCCGATCACCGGCACGGCTGCCGGATGCGTCGTGAAGACGTCCGCCGAGTGCGCGTACCACATCTGCCGCCCGGGGCTGTCGGCGCCCATCTCTATCTCGCGCTGCACCACGCCGTGCTCGCGTTTGAAGTCAGCCTCGCTGATCTCCGGACGGACGAGCCAGTCCGTTATCAGGTCGATGCACTCGAACACCTTCGACGACTCGGCCGAGATGTGGTAGCAGGTGTGATCCAGCGAGGTATACGCGTTGGCCTGCCCGCCGATCTGGCGGACGCGGTCGGGCTTGGCGGACCATTCCTCCTGGGCAGAGGGCTGGCCCTCCATGTGGTGCTCGGCGCCCATGGCCACCAGGTGCTCGGTGAGGTGGCTGATGCCGCAGCCGAGGTACTCGCGCTCGTACAGTCCGCCGGCCCGGACGTAGCCGCGGACGGTGACGACCGGCGAGCTGCGGGAGGTCTTGACGATGATCGTCGCGCCGTTTGGCAGGTGCTCGATCGTCACGTCCCGCCCGGCCGACGCCAGCAGCGAGACGTCCTCGGACGTCGCGGCCCGTCCGCCGCCCGCACAACCCGCCGCCAGCGCGACGCAACTGAGGGCAATGACGAACCAGGCCTTGCGTGTTGACTGCATCGATGGACTCCTGCGAGGCTGCGGGGCTAGCCTTCCCCTTCAGCCGGCTGATCCCCCGCCTCGATGTCGTTGAGATACGCCAGTGTCCGCTCCAGCTCGCCCTTGAGGTGCCGCACGCGGAGCAGGCTCTTGACGCGCGTGGTCAGCTCCAGGCGGTTGACCGGCTTGGAGATGAAATCGTCCGTGCCGCTTTCCACCCCGCGCTCGATGTCGCCCAGCTCATTGAGCGCCGTGACCATGATGATCGGGATGTCGCGCGTGGCTGGGGCGCTCTTGAGCTTGCGGCAAACCTCGAAGCCGCTCATCCGCGGCATCATGATGTCCAGCAGGATCAGGTCGGGCGTCTCGGCCTTGACCTTCTCCAGCGCGTCGACGCCGTCGACGGCCGTTGTTACCTCACAGCCCAGGCCGTCCAGATACGCCACAAGCAGCTCCAGGTTCTGGGCGTTGTCGTCGACCACCAGGATGTTGCTCTTGGCGATTCTCTCCTGCTCGTCAGCCTTCTCTGGACTCTCTGCCGGCGTCTGGGACATTGTGTGAACTCCCGCTAGTTGACTGTGCTAGGCCCGTCAGGACCGGCAGATAAGGTTAGCCAGTCGGCGTGGCGATGGCAACAGTGCCCTTGCCATTGCGGCGGCGGGGTGTAGCATCGCGGGCATGGCGGAGCTTTTTGGAGAGACTGAAGCGGCCGGCGGGGCGATTGTCGCGGTGGCGGTGGCGGCGAACGTCTGGCGGACGTTCGACTACATTTGGCCGGAGCGGCTGGGCACGGCGGAGATAGGCCGGCGCGTCCGCGTGCCCTTCGGCCGGGGCGACCGGGCGACGCTGGGATTCGTCGCCGAGACGAACCGCTTGCCGGGGAAGCACAAGCTCAAGACCGTCACGGAGGCGCTCGAGCCGGCCAGCCAGTTCGACGAGCAGCTCTGGAAGCTGGGGCAGTGGATCAGCCACTACTACCTGTGCCCACAGGGGCTGGTCCTGGCGGCGATGGTTCCCTCGGCCGTCGGCAGGGGGCCGGCGCGGATGGAGACGGTTGCATACCTCGCCGCGGACCGCCACGACTGGCCCGCGCGGCTGGGAGGCCGGCAGAAACGGCTGCTCGACGAGCTGTACGAGGCCCGCAAGCAGGGCATCGAGCCGCTGACTCTTGAAGCGCTGCTGCGACACAGCGGGGCCGGGCGGGACAGCGTCAAGCGCCTGGCCGGGCGCGGCCTGGTCCGCATGGAGGACCGCCCCGTGACTCTCGCCGACCTGAGCGACCAGAGCGCCCCCGACCCGTTCGAGCTGAACGACGACCAGCAGGCCGTGCTAGCCGCGATGGAGGCCAAGCTCGCCGGCGGGTTCTCCGTCACGCTGCTGCACGGCGTGACCGGCAGCGGCAAGACCGAGGTCTACATCCGCGCGATCCGGCAAGTCCAGGCCGCGGGAAAGCAGGCGATCCTGCTCGTGCCGGAGATCGCCCTGGCCACGCAGACCATGACGCGGCTGCTCGCCCGCCTGCCTCGCGTGGCTGTGCTGCACAGCGGGCTGAGCGCGGCCGAGCGGGCGTTCGGCTACCAGCAGATTCGCGACGGCGCCGCCGGCGTGGTCGTCGGGCCGAGGAGCGCCGTGTTCGCGCCCGCCCGCAAGCTGGGGCTGATCATCGTCGACGAGGAGCACGAGCCGACCTACAAGCAGGACAACGCCCCGCGCTACCACGGGCGCGACGTCGCCGTCATGCGCGGGCGGCTGGCCGGCGCGGCGGTGCTGCTCGGCTCGGCCACGCCGTCGCTGGAGTCGCTGCACAACGCCCAGGCCGGTCGATACGACCTGCTGCGCCTGCCTAGCCGAGTCCGCGGGCTGCCCATGCCGACGCTCCAGATCGTCAACCTCCGCCGCGAGATCACGCCCGGCCGCGTCGAGCTGCTCGGCCGAACGCTCACCGCAAAGATGGCCGCCGCACTCGACCGCCGCGAGCAGATCATCCTGCTGATGAACCGCCGCGGCTACGCCAGCTATGTGTTCTGCCCGAAGTGCCACTGGACGCTGACGTGCGAGCACTGCACGCGCGCGATGGTCTTCCACCAGGCGACGCAACTGGTCGTCTGCCACTATTGCCAGCACACCGGCCCGCTGCCGGAGCATTGCCCGGCCTGCGGCGGCAAGTTGCTGCTGTTCGGCATGGGCATACAGCGGATCGAGGGCGAGCTCGCCCGCAAGTTCCCCACGGCCCGCGCGGCGCGGATGGACAGCGACACGATGACCTCGCCGGCCCAGTTCCGCAAAATCTTCGACGAGTTCGCCGCCGGCGAGCTGGACATCCTGCTCGGCACGCAGATGGTGGCCAAGGGGCTGGACTTCCCCGGCGTCTCGCTGGTGGGGGTGGTCTCAGCCGACACGTCGCTGGCGATTCCGGACTTCCGCTCGGCTGAGCGGACGTTCCAGCTCATCGTGCAGGTCGCTGGCCGGGCGGGCCGCGGCGAGACGGCCGGCGAGGTGGTCGTCCAGACGCTGCACGGCGACGACCCGGCCGTGCGGCTGGCGGCGCGGCACGACTACGAGAACTTCGCCGCCGGCGAGATGGCGCTGCGGCGAGACGCGCACGTGCCGCCATTCGCGCGGATGGTGCGGTTCATCGTCCGCCATCGCGACGCGGACAAGGCGCTGCAATCCGCTCAGACGCTGGCGATGCGGCTGGGGCAGATGCTCGCGCGGCAGGAGGTGACCTTCCAGGGCCCCCAGCCGGCGATCGTGAAGAAAATCCGCGGCCTGTTCCGCTTCCAACTGCTGCTCACCGCCCACCCCGGCGCCGTCCAACAGACAATCGCACCGGCCATGGAAGACCTCTGCCGCTCACTCCCGGCCGAGATCCTCCCCGACGTCGACCCGACAAACCTGCTCTAGCCGCTTCTTCCCCGCCTCCGGCGGCGAATCAAGGCCAGTCCACACAGAACCAGCAGGGACAGCGTAGCTGGTTCAGGGACCTCGGCAATGCGAAAGCCGACGGGGGTCTGCGCCTGCGCCGGATCGCTGAGGCCCACATACGAAGAATGCAGAAAACCGGTACCCTGGCCAGCCCATGAGCCGCCGCGCAGACCACGAAGACTAAGGGAGGGATACGGGATCGCTTCAACCCACTCCCACACGTTGCCGGCTTGGTCGAACGTTCCGTACGGACTTCCGGAGTTCTCGAACTCACCCACCTCCGTCATCCAATAGGGGGCACCGATAGTGAAGTCATCGAGGAAGGAGTTAACGTTGTTACCCGGATCGGGATCGATCAGATCATCGCTGGGCGGGGCATCAGACCCGATTGCATACTGCCAGTAGTTCTCAGTGATCCCGTCGTTCTTGTGATAGGCCGCCTTGTACCATTCATCGTCCGTCGGGATGTAGTACCGCCCGCCCTGCTGCGGGCTCTTGCGCGTCACGGCCATGAGATCCGACGTCGACGTCACGCCACCAAGATAGTATGACCCGTCTTCGGTCGTACTAAGACTTTGCGCTCCCGTCGGCTGTCCGTTGGTGAGCCAGTTGCAGAAGCGCGCCGCATCGCCCCATGAGACGTTGTTGACCGGCCGGTCGTACTGATTCGGGTCAGGGATGCTGTACGTGTAGCTGCCGGAGCTGCCGTGCTGGGTGATCCCGCAAGTTTTGTCGTCGGGAGTATTTGGGTCGTTGGCCATGCCCGAGTAAAGCCCATAGGTGTCATCGGCCGCCACGGCATTGAGGAAGTCACAATACTGCCCGGCGGTCACTTCGAACTTCCCGATGTTGTAGGTGTAGGCCACAGAGCCTCCCCCCGGATTGCCCACGGTGACCATGAGATTGGGGTCGGACCAGTCATTCCAGTCCGCCGGCCAGGGGGCGTGGGTGTCGGCATTCGCCCCTGACGCTCTGGCAACCAACAGCACCGCTGCGATTCCAACCATCTTCCTCGCGTTCATCATATCCCTTCCTTCTGCTCGTTGGAGGCCCCACCGCGCCGTGCGATACGGTGCGCCAGACAGACACGCCCTGGGCACGGGCAGTCGTCACGCCTTCTGCTGGAATTTGGCCGATGCGGCCGTCAGGCAGGATTGAAGGAGCGAGGACGTATCTTCGCTCCTGCCCCGTTGAGGACAGACTGGCCCACATCTCCCCGCGGGCCGAAATGCGCAGAGCATGATACCGCGCCTCGACGTTATGTCAAGTCCAAGCTATGGAAAGAGCTCTAAATGTACCCGTGGCGGGGATGGGCGCACCGCCGCTGGCCGCGGGTGCACGACTGACGCAAGGCCCGAAGGGCCGAAAGCCGGTAGCCGGGCGGCGTAAGCCCCCGGTGGCGGGCGATCTTTCCCGCCTCAAGCCCCGAAGGGGCGACAGAGACCTGCCGGACAGCGCCGTGGGCTCCGGCGCCCACGACACGCGCGGGCTCCGACGCCCGCGACACGGGATCTTTCGCCCCGTTGGGGCTCTGTGCACGGGGGCGAGGTTTCCGGGGGTTCCGGTCGCCCAACAAC
>CAYUYH010000086.1:0-10079 GCA_964449175.1 uncultured Planctomycetaceae bacterium | reverse complement strand
GGAGCTGCGCAGCGGGGCAGACAAGCCCGCCTCCCGGCCCGCCGCGCCGGCCGAACAGCCGCAAGAAGGCCAAGGCGGCCAAGGCAAGCAGGCCGAAGGCGGCTGATCCGGCGCGTGCGGACGCCGGCCGGCGGCCGCGGCACGGCGCGAACACTCAATTGTCCGTCGCCGATGGGACGATACTTACTCCATAGGACCTATTCCCCGACCCGTGGGAGGCGGCGGGCAATCGTCGAGAGACAGAAATGCGCAAGAAGTGGACGCGAATCGGGCTGATCGCCGCGGTCTGCATGGCGCTGGCGGTGATCATCTTCTTTCTCGGAGGCTTCGGCGGCCCGGGCCTCCAGCCGCACAAGGTCGAGAAAGGGCACCTGCTCACGGGCGTGACCGTCTCGGGCACCGTCCGCTGCACGCAGAAGACCGCGGCGGCGACGGAGCTTCTGGCCGCTATCGACGACATCCCCGTCACCGAGGGCCAACAGGTAGCCGCCGGCGACGTGCTGGTGAAGCTGGACGACCGCGTGATCGCCGCCGAGTGCGCCAAGGCGCAGGCCAACGTGGACCTCGCCCGCGCGGAGTTGGCCGAGCTGAAGGCCGGACCGCGCGAAGAGGAAATCACCCAGGCCAAGCAGGCCGTCAAGCAGGCCGCCAGCAAGCACAAGTTCGCCGAGGCCGACTACAAGAAGGTCGCCGACCTTCTGGCCCGCAGCGTCGCCACCGCCTCGGAGATGGACAAGGCCAGAAACCAGCTCGAACTCGCCGAAGCGGAACTCAAGCAGGCCGAGGCCGAACTGCAACTGCTCCAGGCCGGCGCTCGGCCGGAACAGGTCGCCGCGGCCGAGGCCAAGGTGCGCCTCGCCGAGGCGGAGCTGAAGCGCTGCCAAGGCCTGCGCGACAAGCACACCGTCCGCGCCGGGCACGAGGGCGTCGTCGTGGCGAAGTTCCTCAACCCCGGCGAGATCGTCTCCCCCGGCCAGGTCCTGCTGGAGGTCCACAACCTCTACTCCATCGAGATTCGCGCAGCCGTCCAGGAGAACGAGCTGGCGGGCGTCAAGCCGGGGGGGCCGGCGAAGGTGCTCGCCGACGCGTACCCCGACGATCCGATGGACGCCGTCGTCGATCGCATTCTGCCCAGGGTCGATCCCGAAAGCGGCACGGTGACGGTGATACTGAAGCTCACCGACCCGCCGCCGGTGACGCTGATGGACGGCATGGCCGTCGACGTCGCGATCCTCCGCACGCTGGATGAAGGCGGCGTGGTGGTCCCCGCCGCCGCCGTCGAGGGACAGGGCAAGTACGCCAGCGTGCGCGTCAAGAAGGGCGGCTCGTACGAGCGGCGGAAGGTCGTCGCCGGCGACAGCGACGGGCAGTGGACCGAGATCCTCTCCGGCCTGGGCGCCGGCGAGGTGATCGGCGTGCCGTAGGAGCAGAAGCGTGGCGCTGCCGTTTGAGCTACAGCTTGCCGGGCGGAACCTCACCCGCCACCCCTGGCACACGGCCGCCATGGTGGCCGGGCTGGCCATCGCCGTGCTGGTGATGATCTACATCGGCAGCACGATGGACAGCTTCTACGACGACATCATCGACCGCACCGTCGAGCAGAACTCCGCGCACGTGACGCTTTGGCCCCTAGAGAAGCCCGCCGGGCAGATGGACCGCGCGCTGCGATCGGCGGGCCCGGCCGTCGTGCTGCTGGAGGATCGCACCAGCCCCCGACGCCGCGACCTGACCGGCTACCACGCCCTGGCCCGCCGGGCCGGCGAAGTGCCCGGCGTCGTCGCCCTCGCGCCGTTCGTGCGCGGCAACGCCACCGTCAGCCGCGGCCGCCTGAATCTCGGCATCGCCATGATCGGCATCGAGGGCCACGACTACAGCCGAGTCGTCAACATCTCCAAGCACTTCCCCAGCGGCAAGGTGCCGAAGCTCGGCCCGGACGACATCGCCCTGGGCTTCCGCCTGGCGGACAAGCTGGCCGTCGAGGTTGGCGACCACGTGCACGTCGCCACGCCGCAGACCAGCCGACTGATGCGAGTGCGGGCGATTTTCCGCAGCGGATACTACGACAAGGACCTTGGCGAGGCGTTCGTGGCGCTGCGGACCGCGCAACGAATGTTCGCCATGGGCAACGAGGTCTCCGCCCTGGCCGGGCGATGCCGCGAGCTGTACGAGGCCGGCGCCGTCACCGGGCTGCTCGCCGCGGCCATGCCGTACAAGATACGCAACTGGATGGACGACAACGCCTCCCTGCTGACGGAGATTGACACGGTCAAGCGCGTCACGCTGTTCATCAACGTGCTGGTGGCCGCGGTCGCCGCGGTGGGCATGGCCAACGTGTTCAGCATGTTCGTCCTCAACCGCCGCAAGGAGTTGGCCATCCTCCGCGCGGTCGGAGCGTCCAAGGGCGCGCTGCGAACCGTGCTGCTGGCCGAGGCGATGTTCATCTGGGCGGCGGGCACGATCATCGGCGTGGCGTTGGCCCTGGGCGTGATGGCATACGAGCAGTCGCACCCCTACGAGGTTTCGGCCGAGACGTACGGCATCGGCTCGTACGCGACCACCCCCAAGGCGTTCGCGTTCGCCTCGGCGATCGTCCTGGCGGCGCTGACGATGCTCGGCTCCGCCTGGTGGTCCAGCCGCAAGGCGGTGAAGATGAACCCGGCCGCCGTCATATTCGGAAGGTAGCGATGCTTCTGAATGTTCGACATGTGGACAAGCGCTTCGAGGGCGCCGTGCCGGTGCACGTGCTGCGCGACGTGTGCTTCGAGATGGACGAGGGCGAGTTGGTGGCCCTGACCGGCCCGAGCGGCGCCGGCAAGACGACGCTGCTGAACATCATCTCCACGCTCGATAGCCCCACCGGCGGAGACGTGCTGATCCGCGGGCGGAACATCCACGCCATGGGCCAGAGCGAGCTGAACCGGTTCCGCAACCGCCACCTCGGATTCGTGTTCCAGGACGACCTGCTGCTGGATCACTTGACGGCCCTGGAGAACGTCCTGGCCCCGGCGCGGATATCGCGCAGGCCCGTCCGCCGCGCGACGCGATGGGCGGAGGGGCTGCTGGACCGCGTGGGCCTGTCCGAGCGGATGCACCACATGCCGGGCGAGCTGTCCGGCGGGCAGAGGCAGCGGGTGACCATCGCCAGGGCGCTGGTCAACTCGCCGGACCTGCTGCTGGCCGATGAGCCGACCGCTCGGCTCGACCAGACCAACGGCACGGCCATCATCGACCTGCTGCTCGAGCTGAACCAGCAGATGGGCGTGACGATCCTCATGGTCACGCACGAGCGAGACGTCGCCGCCAGGGTCGGGAGGATTGTCGACTTCGTCGACGGGCGGATCGTCTCCGACCATGCGCGCGAGGTCGACAGCCCACCATCCAGCCGCCTCGGCTACGACGCCGGCGCCTAAGGAGAGCCCATGACCGACGCGGATGTCGTGGTCCAGGCGTTTCAACGAGCGGCCGCCGGCGTGCCCGCCTACAGGCAGATACTCGCAGCCGCGGGCGTGGACGCCGCCGCCGTGACCAGCCGCGAGCAGTTCACCCGGCTCGTGCCGATCCTCGACAAGCAGGGCACGTTCGGGACCTACACGGTGGCCGAGCTGTGCGTCGAGGGCGACGTCGGTCGGCCGGCGTCGGTGCTTACCAGCTCCGGCCACTCCGGCCTGTTCGCGTTTGGCCTGTACGACCCAGCCGGCGGGCAGGAGGAGGTCGAGCGGACCGACGCGGCGCTGGACATGATCTTCGCCGTCAAGACCCGCCCCACACTGCTGATCAACTGCCTGCCGATGGGCGTGAAGGTGTTCACGCGGGCGTGCACGCTGGGCGAGACGTCCGTCCGCCCCGACATGGTGACCGCGCTGGTCCGCCAGTTCAGCCGCCACTACGAGCAGGTCATACTCGTCGGCGAGGCCGCGTTCCTCAAGTGTGTCCTCGAGCGAGGCGCCGCGGAGGGCATCGACTGGCACTCCCTGTGCGTCCACGCGATCGTCGGCGAGGAGCCGCTGGCCGAGAACGCCCGCAAGTACCTCGAGGGTCTGCTTGGCATCACGCCGGGTCGGCCTGAGACGGGCCTGATCGGCTCGAGCATGGGCGTGGCGGAGATCGCCCTGAACTTGATGTTCGAGCTGCCGCCGCTGATCGCCCTGCGCCGCCGCCTGCACGAGGACGCGCAACTGCGAACGGCGCTGCTGGGCCCGGACGCCACCGTCGCGCCGATGATCTTCACCTACGACTCAGAGCGCATATTCGTGGAGTTCGACGACGCCGGGCGGCTGCTGGCGACCACGCTGGACCCGGCCCGCCGGCTGCCGCTGATCCGCTACGCCACCGGCGACGTCGGCGCGTTCGTCCCGCCGGCGGGTGTGACGGCCGCGGTCGCGATGCTGGGCATCAGCGCCGACCAGGCCGCCCGGATGCCGATCGTGCTGATCCACGGGCGCGGCCAGGGCGTCGCAGCCGGGCAGGCGACCGTCTATCCCGAGCAGGTCAAGGAAGGCATCTACGCCGACGTGAAGCTGGCGGCGATGACGACGGCCAACTTCCGCCTTGTCGCCGGCGCCCAGGCCGCCCGCGTGCGGATCCAACTGGCGCCCGGCGTCGCCGCGCCCGACGGCCTGGCCGAGCGATTCGCCAAGGCGATCGCGCCGTACGTCCGCGCACCGATCGATGTCGTGTGCGAGCCGTACGAGACCTTCGGCAGCGGCATGAGCCTGGACTACGAGCGGAAGTTCGACTACACCGGCCCGTGACCGCCGCGCGGAGGGGCAAGCCCCGCGCGGTGCGAGGGGCTTCTTGGTATTGGCCTATCGGGTGTCTCGGCGCATTCGCGGCCCTGGTGCGGACGGGGGCGCGGGGCGGTCAGAGGGCGAACTTGACCTGGCCGTTGACGATTGTCGCGACGGGTCGGCCGACGAGTCGCCACCCGTCGTAGGGGCAGTTTCGGCTGCGCGAGCGGAACTTGCGGGTGTCCACGGTCCAGCGTGCCTTGGGATCGATGATGGTCACGTCGGCGTCGGCCCCGACGGCCAGCGTGCCGAGCGGGCGGTTGATCGCCCGGGCCGGGGCGACGGTCATCCGCTCGATCATCGTCGGCCAGTCCATTACCTTCGACTGGACGAGCGCCTTGGCGTATAGGCCGACCGCGCAGTCCAGGGCGATGATGCCGAAAGCCGCCAGCGCGAACTCCAGCTCCTTTTCCTCCTGGGTGTGGGGGGCGTGGTCGGTGGCGAGGCAGTCGATCGTCCCGTCGGCCACGCCCGCGCGCAGCGCCTCCACGTCCGCGGCTGAGCGAAGCGGCGGGTTGATCTTGTAGTTCGGGTCGTAGCCGCTGCACGCCGCGTCGGTCAGCAGCAGGTGGTGAGGCGTGGCCTCGGCCGTCACGGGCAGGTCGGCTGCCTTAGCCGCGCGGATCAGCTCCACGCTGCCGGCCGTGGTCACGTGCTGCACGTGGTAGCGGGCGCCGATCCGCTCGACAAGCTCCAGGTCGCGACGCAGCATGATCTGCTCGGCCGAGGCGGGTATGCCGCCCAGCCCCAGCCGCACCGCCACCGCGCCGCTGTTCATCGACCCGCCGGCAAGGTCGCCCTCCTGGCAGTGCTGCATCAGCGGCACGGAGAGCATGCCGGCGTATTGAAGGGCACGCTGCATCAGCGACGTGCCGGCCACGCCGTCGCCGTCGTCGCTGAAGGCGACCGCGCCGGCGGCCAGCATCATGCCCATCTCGGAAAGCTCCTTGCCCTCGCGGTTCTTGGATATGCAGCCGACCGGCAGCACGCGGGCGAGGTCGGCCTCGGCGGCGCGCTGGAGGACGTACTGCATGGCCGTCTCGTTGTCCATCGGCGGGTGGGTGTTGGGCATGGCCAGGATGGTCGTGAACCCGCCGGCGACGGCAGCGGCCGCCGCGGTGGCGATGGTCTCTTCGTCCTCGTGGCCGGGCTCGCGGCAGTGGACGTGCAGGTCGATCAGCCCGGGGCAGACGATCCTGCCCTTCGCGTCGATGGTCTGGCGGGCCGAGCCGGTCACCTTGCCGACGCGGGCGATCTTGCCCTTGGCGATGGCGACGTCGGCCTGCTCGTCCCGTCCGCTAGCCGGATCAACCACCCGCCCGTTCTTGATCAGGATGTCGTTCATTCAGTTGCTCTGTCACCCGGCACGGCTCTGCCGTTCGTCATCGTATCCGCCTGCTGTGAGCCCCGAAGGGGCGATCAGATTGTAGCCGGGGGCGTAAGCCCCCGGTGCCCGGGCCGCCAAAGGTCCGAGCCCCAAAGGGGCGGCAGAGTTCATGTCCAAATATACCGCTCGTCGTACTCGACGCCATGCTTTTCCAGCAGGGCCACCAGCTCTTCCTGGAAGCTCATCTCCCGATGATGCTCGGCTTGGCCTTCGATGTATCGCATGACCTGCGCCAATACCGAGGGGGAGACGCTGAACGCCGAATAGCCATCCTGCCAAGCGAACTCGCGCAGCCCCGGCAGCTCCTGGTGAATCCAGGCCGAGGAGTTTGTCTTGATCAGCCTTACGAAGTCGGCCACAGCCGTCGTGGCTGGGATGGCGGCGGCGATATGGATGTGATCAGGCATGCCGCCGCCCAGGAGGATCTGCCCGTCCAGTTTGCGGGCAATGCCGCCCAGGTATTGGCACGTTCTGGCAAGGGCCTCGCCCCTTAATAGCGGCCGGCGCTGCTTGGTGGCGAAGACTATGTGGTAGTACAGTGCCCTGTGTGACATCGCGCCTCTGTCGCCCCTTTGGGGCTTGCGTGGTTATGCGCATCCATTTCCGGGGGCTCACGCCCCCGGCTATCTTCTTCCGGCCCTCCGGGCCTAGCATTCACGGGTCAGCCTCCCTCTCCTACACGTGCACGCCGAACATAGAGACAAACCGCTGGATATCCGTCACGGTAGCGCTCTCCATGCCCCCGTCATTGCAGATCAGGTTACCATTGGCATGCAGCTCCGTGAATAGCTCGTCGCGCGTGATCGTCTCCCCGGCCACGTCGATGGTCTCCTCCGCACGCCCTATGCAGTACATCTCCGCAGCGCTGTAGAGGGCCTCGATGTTGTCGAAGTCGGTGTTCACGTAGTTGCGGACTCTGGACAGCTCTCCCCGAAAGTGCAGCAAGGCTTCAAATGCCTTGGTCCTCGGTTTCCCGCCACCCGTCCCGAACGCTGTCTTCATCTCGTCCAGAAACGTGCCCATGAGGGGGTAGCCCAAGTAGCGAGATGCGCCCGCACCTAGAAAGAAGACAATCTTGTCCCTTAGGTATTCAGACATGATGAATGGATAGACCCACGTTTACTTCATTCCCTGCCCTGGCTGACGAGGTACAGCACGGCCATGCGGATGGCCAGGCCGTTGGTCACCTGCTGGAGGATGCAGCTATTCGGCCCGTCGGCCACGTCGCTGGTAAGCTCCATGCCGCGGTTGATCGGCCCGGGGTGCATGATCAGCACGCCCTTCTTGCAGCGTCCCAGCCGCTCGCCGTTCATGCCGTACAGCCGGCTGTACTCGCGGACCGAGGGGAACAGGTTGCTGCTGAACCGCTCGAACTGAATCCGCAGCATGTTTATCACGTCCACCTCGCCGAGGACCTCGTCGAGATGGTTGGCGATCTCGCAGCCCATCGCCCGCACGGCTGAGGGCACCAGCGTCGGCGGGCCGACCACCACGACCTGCGCGCCCAGCTTGACCAGCCCCAGGATGTTGCTGCGGGCGACGCGGCTGTGCGCGATGTCGCCGACGATGGCGACCTTCAGCCCCGCAAGCCTCCCCAGCCGCTGGCGGATCGTGAAGATGTCCAGCAACGCCTGCGTGGGGTGCTCGTGCTGGCCGTCGCCGGCGTTGACGACCGACGCGGTGAGCTTGCGGGCCAGCATGTGCGGGGCGCCGCTCTGCCCGTGGCGGATCACGAAGATGTCCACGCCCATCGCCTCGATGTTCCGCGCCGTGTCCAGCGTCGTCTCGCCCTTCGCCACCGAGCTGCCCTTCGCCGAGAACAGCAGCGTGTCGGCGCTCATCCGGCTCGCCGCCAGCTCGAAACTCATCCGCGTCCGAGTGCTGTCCTCGAAGAACAGCAGCGCCACCACCTTGCCGCGAAGGGCCGGAACCTTCTTGATCGAGCGAGTGGAGACCTCCTTGAAGCTCTCAGCCGTGTCGAGGATGTGGACGATCTCCTCGGCCGACAGCTCGTCCAGCCCGACCAGATCCTTGCGCGTCCAGACGGACGGTTTGGCGGGCCGGTCGGCTTGCTTAGTCGGTCGCGACGATGAAGACGCCTTCTTCGCCATCGTTTTCCTTGAGCTTGACCTGGATTCTCTCGCTGCTGTGCGCGCGGAGGCTTCGGCCGACGAAGTCCGGCGCGATCGGCAGTTCTCGCCCGCCGCGGTCGACGAGCACGGCCAGGCGGATGACCCTGGGCCGGCCGAAGTCCATGATCGCGTCGAGTGCGGCGCGGATGCTCCGCCCGGTCTGCATCACGTCGTCGACCAGGAGCACCCACGCGCCGTCGAGGTCGAAGTCGATCTCTGTGGCGCGGACGACCGGCGCGCCGCGCCGCATTGCCAGGTCGTCGCGGTAGAAGGTGATGTCCAGCACGCCGCGGTCGATCCGCAGGGCCGGCTTCTGCGCGCGGAGACGCTTGATAAGCCGCTCGGCCAGCGTCTGCCCGCGCGTGCGCATGCCGATCACCGCGATGCGGTCGTCGGGGGGCAAATGCGAAAGCACAGCCTTGGACAGGCGGTCCAGGGCGAGTTGGACTCCTCTTCCGCTGAGCAGTCTCTTCATGGGCGATGCCTGGGTAACGTCCGGGAGATAATACACGCCGCCCGCCGCGATCGCAAGGGCCGATTGCCCCGCGGCCTTGCGGGCGGCGCGGTGCGGCAGGGGCGCGAAGGGGACGCTCGACCTCGCCGCCGTCCGCTCGCTGGGCAAGTGACCAGGCGATTGCCGCTATCTCAGCACGGGGGGGCTCCCGTCCCGCCGCGGCTCGGGCTGTTTTCGAGGTGGCAGAGCAGGAGCTCCGCCACCCCAGTAGAGGGCGCTCGCGGGTACCTAGTCATTTGACGGTCCAGCGGGGCGGCGGCGGAGCGGTTGGGCTGGACAAGATCGCCGGCGAGGCGTAACGTATGCATGCAGAAAGGTGTCGGCCGGTGGCCGGGCTGACGGGCGGGCGCGTAACTCAGCGGCTAGAGTGCTTCCCTTACAAGGAAGAAGTCATAGGTTCGAATCCTGTCGCGCCCATTCGACTCGCTCATGGCAAGCCATCCGCCGTCGCTCACCGCGGTGAGCTATGGCAGACTTGTTCGCCATGGCGAAGCAACAGCGGACCTGCGGCGAGTGCACGCCCTCCGGACTACCTTTGTACCTCCCGCGTGAGAATGGGCCGTGTTGTCGACGCACTGGCTTGAGGCAAAGGCGGCCTTTTGGCCGCCCTGGCGAGCTCGGCCTGCACCATTGGAGGGACTTCTTTGCGTTCCATCCCGAACGTGAACCGCACAGGATTACCGTACTGGTCCTCCCCCCACCCGTAGCCACTGGTCAACGTGTCGGCAACCCACGTGCCTTTGATCAAGCGCCCATCGTCACAAGAGATCTCGAAGATCCCGCGCTGCCCCTTGACCTCGGCCCCTCCGCTCAGCGAGTTGCGAGGGATGTGGGTTACCTGGGCAAAGCCGCGCCCGGTGACTCCGCCAACATATGATTTCACACGCACGTCCGAGACGGGCGTGAAGATATTGTGGGCTATTTCCCCGTCAAAAACTTCGTTAGACTGCGTGAATGAGCCCACGAGCGGGAAGTGGAGGGTACACCCGCCCGTCAAGAACACCGCAACCAGGGACACCAAGCATCGTTTCACGGTCTGCCCCTTTCCAAGTGATGCTGACATGATATCTCCCCGGTAGGGCGAACGCAAATCGATAGTTGAGATGCTGGCTGGCGACGCTCTTGATGAGTTGGCGGGTTGCTGGGGCCTTCAGCAAATAGGAATAGGTTGCCCAATAGGGTTCTGTTGCGCGGTGGGGCAGGAGCCCCGCCGCGCCACGCCCACCACACAGGCGCGAGCAAGTACTGTCGGCCTAGGG
>CAYUYH010000085.1:0-10089 GCA_964449175.1 uncultured Planctomycetaceae bacterium | reverse complement strand
GCTGCCCGGGCCCAGGTTCGTGTCGAAGTTGGCGAAGGATTCCGCCGCATGGAACCGCTTGGCCAGGTCGTAGTCGCCCGCCCCCGCGCGGTAGGCGGCATCGGTCCACTTGGCGAGCGGGCCATCCGGTTGCGGGGGGCGGGTCAGCCCGGCCGGGGCTTCGGCCCTCGGCCAACTCAGGCACAGGGCAAAGCCCTTGCCCTCCCACCAGCGAATCAGCTTGCGGCGCACGTCCGGCCAATTACTCCCGATGGCCACGACAACTCCTTTCCTGCCAATCAGAGCGGGGCATGATATCACGCAACTCCCGCGGCCACAACGCCGGTCAAGCCGCCCGGTGGTCACAGTGACCGGCAAGAAGCAGGTGAGTAACGGGCCTGGGAAGGGAAGCGCGACGATAGGCTTTGCTACCAAGACAGAGTCAGCTGTCGTGCCTGGCTGATGGCGCGATCTGGAAGAGATCCCAAGACTGTCTCGGCAGGCGCCGCCGCGAGTTCCTTCGGCTCGAGCTTGTGTAGCCCTCCTCCGTATATTCGCCCAACGTCCCTCAGGGCAGCCCACGGAATCTGGCTCAGAGCCGACCAAACCGACCGCAACAGGTTTGTGTTCTCCGGCAGCAGTCGGGCCAATGCGCCCTTCGGATAGAGCATCAGGTAGACGTTCGCGGCTATTGCCTTGGAGTGGTTCAGGACAAAACGGAACGCCGTTTTCCCATTCCCGGATCGTCCCATATATGTGCAAAGGATGGGTGCTGGGGCACGGTCCTCCTGGGAGTACCAGGGCTCTCTGTGGGTGCACAGGTATCGCTCGTGAATCCTGTCTGTACGCCCACTCTGAAGATACGCCCACAACTCAGGGCATTCTTCACAAACGGTAGCTTCTGGGAGCCTGCAGTCTAGGAGTACCAAGCGAGGCTCGACCAGTGGCCACCCATTCTTGTCGGCCCCCACCTCATCAGTATGCAGGAACCGTGGACTGGGTAGGATTGGCCTGAGGAACCGCCGCGGAAGCCCCAAGTCCCTAGCCTTGCTCTCCGGCATGATGAAGAAACCATTGGAGCCTGTGGCCAGCCCCCGTTTTATGGAGAAGAGCTGCCCTAGCCTCGGTCGACCGCTCTGCTCGTGATGATCACCAGATGCCACCGGGAGACCAGACCACTTGTTCTCGGGGCGCAGCCTGCCAGCTGGGATTGCACGCTGCTGTTCGGGCTCGGCAAGTGTCCCACCGTACGTGAATTGCACACGGTGTTCCGCACTCGAAGTGGTGTTGCGGAACGCGACAATAGCAGAAGATACCAGGGCGTCGTCGAATTGGACTTCCGCTGGATCGAACCGATGAATCCGTAGCAGCGTTACGCGGCCCAGCAGGTAGTGCTTGAGCGCGCGCCCATAATTGACATCCATGAACTCGCTTGGGATGAGCCAGATCGCCAGAGCATTTCTGGCCATCCAGGCATGCGACAGGGCAACAAAATGGCAATACAAACCCGCCAAGCCATTCAGGTCCACACCAGCTGCACCCATGGACAGCGCGCGAAGGCGCTGCTTCTCACTTGTCTGTAGATGGTGATGTCGGACATAGGGAGGGTTGCAGACGATCAGTGTTGCCTTCTCGTCTTCTGCAACTGGTGGGGCGATCTTCGTGAAATCGCATAGACTGAGCGACAGAGGCGTGTGATTCCAGAGCTCACAAGCCGGCTGCCCGTAATGCGGGTCGATTTCGACGCCCTTGCTCCACTCGATACGGCTCTTGGGAAAGGACTGAAGCAGGGCGGAGTAGAACGCGCCGGTTCCGAACGCGGGGTCAAGAAACCGCACCGCACATCGAGGAGGGAGGAGCGATCTCGCCAGACGCAGAACGCTCAGAGCCAAGCCCGGCGGCGTGGCAAACTGGCCAAGCTTGTTGCGTTGGGCGAATGACCTGGCCGAGTCCAAGGCTGCTTGAATCTCCAGGCGCTCCTGCTCGATCTTGGCCAACTGACGTGTGCTCACGCGCCGAACTCCCTGAAGTCTTCGATCCTATGCTCCCAGATCCAGTCTATTCCCTCTGCAGCCTCGTATCCAAGATAGCCGGTGTCGAAATAGCCGCAGAGGAACAGAACATACGGGACGTCATCCCCATACGTTGCGCGAAGCTGCCTTATCTTCGTGGCCTCCTCCTTCCGCCGCTTATTGACATTTGTGAAATCGCCAGCCGATTTTGCCTCTATCAGGAGAGGCAATCTCCTCCGGCCTCCCTTCTTGCGCTTGATCGCAGTGTCAACTGGGACGACCACATGCTGCCCCTTAGAGATACTAACGGGCACGTTCAGACGAAAGGCAAATTGGCCCGGCCTCATATCTGACAGCTTCACCTTGGTGCCAGGTGGGACGAATACGTATCCCCGTCGCTGTAGCCATCGCTTGATTGTGTCAAGCTGCCGCCTCTCCTGTGCGTTACGGATGATAGGGTTCGCTATTGCGCCACAAAGCCGGTCGGCGACAATCGTCGCGGCGCGGTAGACTTCTTTCTCCGTTGGCTTCTTTCTCGAAGCTAGCCAGGGGAATACGTCGGTATCAGCCAATCGCCTGATCATCTCCCCGACCCTCGACAATTCCCCTTCCACCTGATCGTCTCCCATCTTGGGGGGCGTTCTCCCGTGTTCCTCCATGCTGGCTACGAGATTCCTCGACACCTTGGCTAATCCGACGAGCCGATCACGGGCAAGCGGTGGCGCTGTACCCATGCGGAGAATCTGGAGGACTTCTGGATGGTCGCGGAGGATGCGCGGCGAGATATCACACAGGTTTCCTGTCCGCTTCAGAGCCGACTTCACCTGCCCCGTCGTGGCGAGTCGAGTGTCGCGATAGGCCTTTGGGGCGAATCGGAGGAACCAGTCGTTGTAGAAGTCCACGGACCGAGCGATGTCCTCTTTCCATCTGCCTGGCTTGTCGGCGTTGACTCCCATCCTGGGCCCTAGGATAACGGAGTGGCTTCCCGCATCCCTAATGCATTATCACCTGCTGGCATTCGATCCGCAAGGCAACTCCGTGTCATTCTGGTTGGTGAATCTACCGATGATACTATTATCATTGTGCGTAGTGCGGAGTGCGTAGTAGGGAAAGGATTGCCATGAATGTAGTTCACGTGACTCACGAGGCCGTGGAGAAGGTCGGGGGAATCGGAGCTGTGCTCGCCGGGCTGGTGACGGCGAAGTCGTACCAGGAGAAGGTCAATCGCACGATCGTGACCGGCCCGCTCTTCCAGACGGACAAGCCGGTCAATCTCCGCCTGGGCGAGGGCGGCAAGGTCATCTACAGCTCGCTCGACGCGGTCAACCCCTCCCCGTGGCGCGAGAAGTTCATGCCCATCGAGAAGACCTACGACGTCGGGATCATCTACGGCACGCGCCAGATCACCGAGCCGTGCACGGGCACCAGCGTGGAGGTCGAGGCGCTGATCGTCGACGTGTTCCACGCCAACCGCGACCGGTTGAACCTCTTCAAGGTGGAGCTCTTCAGGAAGTTCGGCATCCAGTCCGACAAGTTCGAGAACATCTGGGAGTTCGAGGAGTACATTCGCATGGCCGTGCCGGCCATCGAGGCGCTGACCGCGATGGGCTGCTTCAACAACGGCGAGCGCACGGTCGTCCTGGCCCACGAGTACATGGGCATGCCCACCGCGCTGAAGGCCGTGCTTGACGGCAAGCCGAACACGCGCACCGTCTTCTATGCCCACGAGGTGGCGACCGTCCGGTCGATCGTCGAGAAGACCCCCGGCCACGACACGGTGTTCTACAACCTGATGCGGGCCGGCATGGCCGAGGGAAAAACGCTGGAAGAGGTCTTCCCCGAGGTCGGCGGCTTCTTCAAACACCCGCTGGTCAAGGCAGCCAGGTACTGCGACCACGTGTTCGCCGTCGGCGACTACGTCGAGCAGGAGCTGCGGTTCATGGACCCGCATTTCCAGACGATGGACATCGACCTGCTGTACAACGGCATCCCGACCGTGGCCGTGACAGATCAGCAGAAGGCCGAGTCCATGGATCGCATGCATACCTACTGCGAGAACCTCTTCGGCAGCAGGCCCACGTGGGTGTTCACGCACGTCTGCCGGCCCGTGCTCAGCAAGGGAATCTGGCGAGACGTCGGCGTGCTGCACCACATGGACGCCATGTTCGCCGAGCGCGGCGAATCGGCCGTCTACTTCATGCTCGGCACGCTGGCCGGACAGCGGCGACCGCAGGACATCCGCCACATGGAGCGGGTCTACGGCTGGCCCGTCGCACACGAGAACGGCTACCCCGACCTCATCGGCGGCGAGGACACCCTCGGTGACATGTTCGACAACTTCAACCGCAACCACCAGGCCGTCCGCGTCGTGCTGGTCAACCAGTGGGACTGGAACCACAAGTACTGCGGCGACCGCATGCCGGAAGACATGACCTTCGCCGACTGCCGCTGCGGCACGGACGCGGAGTTCGGGCTGAGCGTCTACGAGCCGTTCGGCATCAGCCAGCTCGAGCCGCTGAGCTGCGGGGCGACATGCCTCGTGTCCAACGTCTGCGGCTGCACCGGGCTGGCCCTGCGAGCCGCCGGCAAGCGGAAGGCGGGCAACATCATCGTCGGCAACTACATCAAGCCGGCGGAGAATCTCTCCTTCCAGCAACTGCGCGACCTGCCCATGGCCGAACGCGACCGGATCGAGTCCGAGGAAAACAGCCGCCTGGCTTCGGAGCTGTTCGGTCGCCTCCCGCGCGACAAGGCCGCCGCTAGGCGCAGGATGGCCAGCGGCTGGGAGCTGGCAAGCAGGATGAGCTGGGAACATGTGGTCGATGAGTACTTCATCCCCAGCCTCACCAGGGCGGTCGAGCGACACTAGGGACAGCCGCGTCGGCTGACGCGGCAGCCCGGCCCCGATAGACGGTCTGCCCGGCTCGCTTGAATCCGCCGTCGGACGCGCCTAGAGTTGTTTGGCCGGTCTGCGTCCGCGCAGTGGCCGCCAAGCCGCCTTCTCGGAGCCCAAGCCGTATGTTCCTCTATTGCGGAGACCTAGGACGATGAAACTGACTCCCGCCGCGGAGTTCGCCGTACGTGGCGTGCTGGTGCTCGCGGAGCATGGTGGCGAGAAGCCCGTCACGCTGGAGGCGATCTGCACGCGGCGGGAACTGCCCAAGCAGTACCTGGTCAAGATATTCTCATCGCTCAACAAGGCGGGGATCATCACGCCCGTGCGGGGCAAGCGCGGCGGCTATCTGCTCGCCCGCGACCCGGCGGACATCACCGTGCTGGACGTCATCGAGGCCGTCGAAGGTCCAATCGCCCTGAACCTCTGCCAGCACGACCCGCCCAAGTGCCAGGAATACCACTGCCCGCTTCGTCCCGTGTGGGCGGACCTGCAGCATTACATCCGCTCGAAACTCGGCGCCATGACGCTGGCCGACTGTGTCAACGGGGCTAGGGCCCCCGGAGGCAGCTAGGCAGCATCCCTCGGCGGGGCGCAGTTGTTCCGTGTGGCCGTAACCATCTGTTGTAGCAGGGGATACCATCCGTTCACATGGATCATCCGACCAACTCAGACGCGTCCCCATCTTCCCGGGCTGCCGGGCAGCCCACTCGCCGCCGCCGCCCCGGCGAAGAAAACAAAGACTTGTCGGCGCGACAACTTGAAATCGTACTATTATAGTGCTATATATTAGACGATTGAGGACAATGTGACCTCGGATGCTGGCGCTGACGAAAAGAACCGGCTACGCACTGATCGCGATGTCGCACCTGGCGGAGTTGCCGCCGGGCGCGCTGAGCAGCGCGCGCGAGATCGCCGAGGCCTACGACGTGCCCGCGTCGCTGCTGATGAACGTGCTGAAGGAGCTGGCCTCCGCCGGCTACGTGGAGTCCGTCCGCGGCGCCCACGGCGGATACCGCCTGGCGTGCGAGCCGGAATCGGTAAACCTGGCCGAGCTGGTCGAGGCGATTGAGGGCCCCGTCCGGCTGGCCGAGTGCGTTCTCAATGTCGGCGACGATGCCGAATGTACCTGCCAGGTGATGTCGCGTTGCCCGGTGGCCGACCCGGTGCACCGCGTGCAAAGAAAGCTCCAGGATTTCCTCCGCAAGGTCTCCCTTGCCGAGATAACTGCCACGGCCGCCGAGCCGTCGGGCGAGAAGAAGTGAGGACGCCGACCGATGCCGCCGAAACTGCCGATCTATCTTGACCACAACGCCACCACGCCGATTGACTCGCGCGTGCTCGAGGCGATGATGCCGTATCTCGCCACGCACTTCGGCAATGCCGCCAGCCGGAATCACAGCTTCGGCTGGACCGCGGAAGCTGCCGTCGAGACTGCCAGGGAGCAGGTGGCGGCGCTTCTCGGCGCGACGGGGCGCGACATCGTCTTCACATCCGGCGCGACCGAGAGCGACAACCTGGCCATCAAGGGCGTCGCGGAGATGTATGCCGAGAAGGGCAGGCATATCATCACCAGCCCGATCGAGCACAAGGCCGTGATCGACCCATGCAAGCGCCTGGCCGAACGCGGCTACGAGGTTACCTGGCTTCAGCCGGACCGCCACGGCGTGACGTCCGCGGAAAAGGTGGCCGAGGCGATCACCAACGAGACGATACTGATCTCGATCATGGCCGCCAACAACGAGATCGGCACGATCAATCCCGTAGCCGAGATCGGCCAGGTCGCCAAGCAGCGGGGCGTGCTGTTCCACTGCGACGCCACACAGGCGGCGGGCAAGATCCCCATCGACGTGGAACAGATGGGCATCGACCTACTAAGCGCTTCTGCTCACAAGATTTACGGGCCGAAGGGCGTGGGGGCCCTTTACGTCCGCAGGCGCAATCCCCGCGTGCGGCTGGTCTGCCAGATGGACGGCGGCGGCCACGAACGCGGCATGCGAAGCGGCACGCTGAACGTGGCGGGGATCGTCGGCTTCGGCGCGGCGTGCGAGCTTGCCGGCCGCGAGCTCACCGACGAGGCTGAACGGCTGACAGCCCTGCGCGACCGGCTGCATCAGGGCATCGCCGAACGCCTGGACCACGTTACACTCAACGGCCATCCCACCCGGCGCCTGCCCGGAACGCTGAACCTGTCGTTCGCGTACGTCGAGGGCGAGGCGCTGATGATGAAGATGAAAGACGTCGCCGTCTCGTCCGGCTCGGCCTGCACGAGCGCGTCGCTGGAGCCGAGCTTCGTGCTCCGCGGCATCGGCGTGGGCGACGACCTAGCCCACAGCTCGATCCGATTCAGCCTGGGCCGCTCCACCACGGCTGACGAGATCGATTACGTCATCGAGCAGGTGGTCAGGGGCGTCACCGAGCTTCGCCAGCTCAGCCCGCTGTACGAGCTGGCCCGCGAGACCGCCGCCGGCGGCGATTGACCAAAGACAGATTGCGAGGTTTCGATGCCTTATAGCGACAAGGTGATGGATCACTTCACGAACCCGCGGAACGTCGGCTCGCTGGACAAGAACTCCCCCGACGTCGGCACGGGCATCGTTGGCGCGCCCGAGTGCGGCGACGTGATGAAGCTCCAGATCAAGGTCGAGGACGGGCGGATCGTCGACGCGAAGTTCAAGACCTTCGGCTGCGGGTCAGCCATCGCGGCCAGCAGCCTGGCGACCGAGTGGCTGAAGGGCAGGACCGTCGACCAGGCGGACGAGTTGAAGAACGCCGACATCGCCAACGAGCTGTCACTGCCGCCCGTGAAGATACACTGCTCGGTGCTGGCCGAGGATGCGGTCAAGGCGGCCATCGAGGACTGGAAGAACAAGAACCAACAGCAGGACCAACCCGCGCCCCCGGCACCGGCGGAGAAGACCTAAGAGTCCGCGGCCGAGGGACGGCGACGTATCTCCGGGGCGATGCCCCAGGAGGCAGACATGGCAATCACACTGACGCAACGAGCCGGAAAGCAGATTCATAAGCTCTTTGAAGAGCACAAATTGCCCGAAGGCACCTGCCTGCGGGTCGCCGTGAAGGGCGGCGGGTGCAGCGGCTTCAACTACGTCATCAACGTCGCCAAGGCGCCGGATGAGGACGACGAGGTCTTCACCAGCCACGATGTCCGCATCGTCTGCGACCCGAAGAGCTACCTATACCTCAACGGCACGGAGATCGACTACGACGACTCGCTGATGAGCAAGGGGTTCCTGTTCAACAACCCCAACGCCAGGGACACCTGCTCCTGCGGTGCGAGCTTCGGCACCTGAGGCGACTCCTGCGGGGTCACATAGGGCCGGACGACATGAGCGACGAAGATCACCAGACGATACCAGCCAAGTGCACCCAGTGCGACAAGCCGCTCAGCGACGTGCTAGTGTGCGACTACTGTCACTCGCTGAACCCGGCCGCGATGGGGGCCGACCACTTCACGCTGCTTGGCCTGCCCCAGCAGTTCGACCTGGACGAGAAGCTGCTCCATGAGCGTTTCCTGGCCCTGAATCGTCACGCCCACCCGGACTTCCACGGGCAGGAGACGCCCGAGGTCCAGCAGCTGTCGCTCCGCGTCTCGGCCGCGATCAACGACGCCTACCGCACGTTGAAGGACCCGGCCAGGCGAGCTGCGTATCTGCTGGAGCTGATGGGCGGCGCCAGCTCGGCGGCTGAAAAATCCGTGCCGGACGGCTTCCTCAACACGATGATGATGATGCAGGAGGAGCTGGCCGACGCGAAGTCCGGCGGCGAGGAGGGCGAGATTCAACGTCTTCGCGACGTGCTGACCACCCAGCATGACGGGCTGATGCACAGGATCGCCGGCCTGTTCGCCGAGCTGGGCGAGGCGGCCGCCTGCGAGGCCGTCCGCAGCGACGTGCTCGGCGAGATTCGCCGCCAGCTCAACGCCGTCTCGTACGTCAAGAAGCTCCTGTCGCAGGCGGGATAGACCATGGGCGACGAGTTCATCCTCGGCATCGACCTCGGCACGACCAACTCGCTGGCCGCGTACATGACGGCCTCCGGGCCGCAGGTCGTGCGCGACCGGGCCGGCAAGGCGCTCGTGCCCAGCGTGATAGCCTTTGGCGACGGCGGGGATGTCACCGTCGGCAGCGACGCCCGCGCCCAGGCGGTGCTCAATCCGCTGCACACGGTCTACTCGGTCAAGCGGCTGATGGGCCGCGGCGTCGACGAAATCCGCGAGGACCTGCGCCACCTGGCCTACCGGGTCGTCCCCGGCAGCGGCGGCATGGCCTGCGTGGTCGTGGGCGACAGGCAGGTCACGCCGCAGGAGCTGTCGGCCACCATCCTGCGAGAGGTCAAGGCCCGTGCCGAGGCCGCCCTGGGCCGGCAGATCACCCAGGCGGTCATCACCGTGCCCGCCTACTTCGACGACTCGCAGCGCCAGGCCACGCGCGACGCCGGCGCGATCGCCGGGCTGGACGTCCGCCGAATCGTCAACGAGCCGACGGCTGCGGCGCTGGCCTACGGGCTGGACCGCCAGGCCGAGGCCACCATCGCCGTCTACGATCTCGGCGGCGGGACGTTCGACCTGTCCATCCTCCGCGTCGCCGGCGGCGTCTTCCAGGTGCTCAGCACCGACGGCGACACGCACCTAGGCGGCGACGACATGGACATGGAGATCATCGACTTGGTCACCAGCGAGGTCCGCGACAGGTTCGGCCAAGAGCTGACCTTCCCGCCGGCGACCCGCCAGGCGCTCCGTGACCTGGCCGAGGCGACCAAGATCCGCCTGTCGACCGAGCAGGAGGCCCGCATCGAGATCGACCTCGGCGAGGGCCGCAAGCTGGACCGCACGATCACGCGGGATGAGTTCGAGGCCCGCGCGGGCAAGTGGGTCACCCACACCATCGAGCACTGCCAGGCCGCACTGGCCGCGGCCGGCCTGGCCGCCGGGCAGATCGACGAGGTCGTGATGGTCGGCGGGTGCACGCGGATTCCGCTCGTGCGCCGCCGCGTGGAGGAGTTCTTCGGCCGCCGGCCCTACACGGCCATCGACCCCGACGAGGTGGTCGCCGTGGGAGCAGCCGTCCAGGCGGGGATACTCGCCGGGCAGACTCGCGACACGCTGCTGTTGGACGTCGCGCCTCTGTCACTGGGCATCGAGACGCTCGGCGGGGCGGTCGGCAAGCTGATCATGCGCAACAGCAC
>CAYUYH010000084.1:0-10102 GCA_964449175.1 uncultured Planctomycetaceae bacterium | reverse complement strand
CCCCGATACCGGCACGTATGAATCGTCCGGCGGGCCTCCCGCCGCGGCGACGGCAGGGGCTGAAGGGGCCGATCTGCTGACCGGCCGCGGCTCCAGCAAGCAATACGACGTCCTGCACTACGAGTTCTCCGTGGTCATGCCCACGCGCTACCTGCCGGCATTGCAGCGGAACCTGATGGCCCGCAACTACCACACCGTGTTGAAGGTTGACTACCATTCGCCCGGGGCCGGCAGAGACAGCCGCGTGACGGCGAGGCCGGCGCGCGGCGCCGGGGCCTACTACTACGGCGTCGAGCCGGCGGTCCAGGTTGACATCAAGGGCGAGCTGCTGCTGCTGACCGCCTGGGAGCGGGGGACGCTGGACAGCGGCACCGGCAAGTTCTCCAAGGACTTCCCGCCGCTGGTGCCGGCGGAGGTGCTCGCCACTCAGTTCACGGGCGAAAGCGACATAGCACTGAGAGACGAGGATCGCAACAGGCTGCCTAAGGGCGCATCCGAGTATGGCTACGGTGGCTACTGATCGGCCGTCCAAAGGCCGGTGGATCGGCGAGCATTCGTGGAGACGTGTTGATGGCTAAGAGCGGCGCGATGAACATCGTGGAGCAGCACCTCGAGAAGCTGCTGCTGGGCGTATGCGTACTCCTGCTGGCGGGCTTCTGGCTGGTGCCGCCTCCCAGGGAGATTGACCTGTCGCCGGCTACGAGCGACGGGCCGGTACGGCCCGCGCGGGTCGACGAAACACTACTCGCGTATGCGACCTCGGTGGACACGCAGGTAGCGGGGCGCGTCGATCCCTCAGCCGGCGCCGGTCCGGGGAACTACGAAGAAGAGATAGCCTCTCTGCAGGCTCCCAGCAACCTTGGCGATATGACGGCTGGCGGTCTGCCTGGGACGGAGATCGCTAGCCCCCAACAGCTGGAGTTGCAGAAGGTCAGCCTGCCCGATCTTGTGGCGGCCATGCCGTCTCCCGGCGTACCCAAGGTCAAGGCCGTGCGCGACCTGCCCAACATTCCGACGGCAAGGCCGGCCGACGTGCTCGCCGCCCACGGCGTGGCCATCTATCCGTGGGGCGAGCTGCGGGATGCCTGGAGGGCGAAGCTGAAGAAGTCCGGCGTGCCCCTTCGGGTCGTTGCCCTCGGTGTTGTCGTGCAGGTGCAGGAGAGGCAGGAAGACGGATCGTGGGGTCCGGCCCGCACGGTGGACACCACATCGGTCGCCACTGACGAGGCGACACAGCAGCCAAGCGATGCAGTCAAAGTGCCCGACATACCTCCGTATGACGGCACGAACCTGGAGTACATCTCGGAGCTTCGCGGGGTCGTGGGCGATCCCAACGGCGGCTGGCAAAGCTACATACTCCAGCCGAGCTACTGGCAGATATGGTGGCCGGGACACGGCTGGGCCGACTGGCTGGTGAATCTGCCCTCGAACGAGGTCACGGAAGAGGCGGCCACCCTTGCCGACGCCAATGCCAAACCGGCTCCGTCGTCAGGAGGCATGCAAACCCTGGGCATGCCTGCCCTGGGCAGGTCGAACCTGCCATCGCGCAGACCTTCCGTCAGCGCCAACCAGTATGGCGACTACGAGGCGCCCGACTACGAGGCCCCGGATCGTGGCGGCGGCGGGCGCAGGCCGAGCGGAGCGAGAAGGCCCCCCAGAACCGTCGTACAGGCCGGCCCTACTATCGAGGATATCCCTGCCCCACAGATACCCGTCGTGCCGCCCCTCATCGAGCAGATGCGGAACGGCAAGGTCTGTGTCTGGTTCCACGACGACTCGCTGCACAGCCTGAAGGTCTATCGCTACCGTCTGGCCGTGAAGTTCCTCAACCCGCTGCTGGGATTCGAGAACGTCGCGACCGAACGGGCCTTCTCGGCCTCTCCCGCGGTGGTCTCCAAGTTCAGCGAGTGGTCCGAGCCGGTGGAGGCGCCGCTTCCGACGGAGTTCTTCCTGACCGGCGCCGTGAGGAGACAGGGCAGGGTAACGGTGACGGTCTTCACGCGCAGCACCGGCCAGCAGGTGAAAAAGCAGTTTGTGGTCGTCCCAGGCCAGACCATCGGCGAGGTTACGGAAGTGCAGCTCACCAATCCGATCGACGGCAGGGTGGAGAAGGTTCCGGTCAATTTTGCCACCGGGGCGATTGCCGTGGAGATCACATACGGCCGGGTCGACGCACTTGGGCGAAGGACGGCTGAGATGCTCTACCTCGACGAGAAGGGTCGCCTCAAGACAAAGGCGGAGGTCAATGCGAATAGGTCGGGCAGGGAGTATCAACGCTATAAGGGCTTGGAAGCCAAGGAGAGGATAACCCGCCTGGCAGCCGAGGCGGCCAGGGCAAGGCTGCTGGAGGAGGCCACGCCGCCGTCCGGCGTGGGCATGTGACACCAGGCGAATTTGGACTTGAAAACGGCTTCACAAGTGCCTTATTCTGTGCCGCCGGTACGGATGCCGATGGCTGTAAGCCCTCCCGGGTAGCCCGCCTAGCAGAAAAGAGATGTCTTGGAGCTCGACGCAGTGCATAGGCGAGCAGGCAATATCGCTCCGGCAACAGGCCGGCAGGGCTGCTCGCGCGGACAGGGACGTCCCGTGCAGTTGGGCATGATTTGCCTCAATCTGAAAGGGATACCGCAGTGCTAACTCTCCGCCGCTATTCCAACCAGGCCTTGCCGGTCGTAATGGTCCTGCTTTCCGCCGCGGCCGTGCTTTGGGCGCAAGACGCCGACGCCGATCGCGCCATGGCGACCCTCAAGCAGGGTATCGCCCAATATAAGGCCATGGACTTCACAGCCGCCAAGAGCACATTCCTGAAGGTGGATCGCAAGCAGCTCGCCGATGCCGACAAGACCGCCCTGGACGACTACCTCGCCAAGGTGGACGCGGCCATCAACAATCAGGCATCGGCCTTGAGCGCTTACAACGCCGCCGTCAAGGCGCTTCGCGGCGACGATCTGGTCACCGCCAAGGAGCAGTTCGAGATCGCCGCAGCCAGCGAGTACCTTCCGGAGGCGGTGCGGCGCGACGCGAGGGCCCAGTTGGCCCTGGTCGAGCAGAAGATCGCCGCGGTGGTCGCAGCCCCGTCCGGGCGACGCGTGGAGGTGGAGCTGCCTCCCGTGACCACTGCCCCCGCTGCCCCGACGCCGACGGCCGAGGTGGCGGCGATGAGCCCCGAGCCGACGACCATGCCCGCCGCCGCGGGCCCGCCGGCAGAAGTCCTAGGCGAGGTGCTTCAGCGACGGGCGAAGGCCAACCAACTCGTCGAGCAAGGCAAGCAGGCGCTGGCCGCGGGCGACGCCAACCAGGCGGCAATGCGTTTCCAGCAAGCCCTGACGCTTGTGCCCGAGATGAAGGAGGCCTCGGATCTGCTGAGGCAGGCCCAGGCGCGAATCACCGACCACGGCGGCGCCCTGACGGTCCTGGAGCAGACCCGGCGCATCAAGCGACAGCAGGCGGATGTGGAATTTGACAAGGCCCTCAGGAAGGCGTCGGAGACGTTGCTCTCGGCCGCATCGTCGGCTGACTTCGAGGCGGCGGCTGAGTCCGCCAGGCTCGCGGAGAACATCATCCAGGCCAACAAGGGCCTCTACGGCGAAGGGGAATACCGCGACAGGATCGCGCAGGTGCAGGCCCGGCTGGAGGGCATAGCCCAGCGCAAGGACGACTGGGAACGAGCCAAGGTCCAACAGCAGATCGAGGAGATGGCCAAGGCCGAGGGCCAGCGGGCCGAGCGCGCAAGAGAACAGCTCGCCCAGCAGCTCGCTACCCTCAGGGAGAATGCCACGACCCTGAGGAAAGAGCAGAAGTACGAGGAGGCCCTGGCTGTCGTCCAGCAGATGCTCCGGCTCGACCCCACGAACGGCTGGGCCAATGAGCAGGCCGACGTCCTTGAGCAGTTCATCGTGGTGCATACGCAAAAGGGGATTGCCCGGAACGCGAACGCCGAGAAAACGCAGGGCGCGATTGGCATCCAGGATACCGCCATTCCCTGGCACGAGGCTATCAGGTTCCCGCGCGACTGGCGCGAGAAGATGGAGTGGATTCAGGACAAGGGCCTCCAGGCCGTGTACGGCTCGGAAGAAGACCAGCGCATACGCAGGCTGCTCAAGGAAGGCACTCAGCCGGTTGTCACGATCGACGAGATGCTGCTGTCGGACGTCCTCGATCTGTATAAGCAGATGACCGGTATCAACATCTGGCCGAACTGGAAGTACCTGGAGAGCGCCGGCGCCGGCTACACCAGGGACGCCACGGTTGTCAGCGCGGTTCACCTGGTGAAGGTCAGCAACGAGAAGGCGCTGCGGGTGATTCTCGAGGACGCATCCGGCTCGAACGCCGGCACGGAGAACGAGCTGAGCTATGTGGTGGACGGCGGCGTCGTCACAATCAGCACCAAGGCAGACCTGGCTCGCAAGGTGACGCAGGTCGTCTACAACGTCAGCGACATCGTGTACACGATGTCGCTGGCAACTCGCGACCTCGGTACGGGCACCACAGGCCTTGGAACAGGCACGACGGGAATTGGAACAGGCACGACAGGATTTGGAACAGGCACAACCAGCGGCCTAGAGACCAGCGGCGCCGGGCAGGGCCTGGGCTCGACCGGCTCATACAGCCAGGTGAGTCTGGGCCAGGGCACAACCGGAACCGGAACCGGCCAAGCCTTGGGCAATATAATCAGCCTGATAACCACCACAGTCGACCCGCTGAGCTGGGAACAGAACGGCGGCGAGGGGAGAATCTACTTCTACAGGGACCAGCTCGTCGTCACGCAGACCGCGGCGAATCACGCAGCCATCGCGGACCTCATATCACGGCTCCGCGAGGCCAAGGAGGTCGAGGTGGCGATAGAGGCTAGGTTCATCAGCGTGAGTACCGGCTACCTCGAGAACATCGGCGTGGACATGGACTTCTATTTCAACCTGGGCTCGCGCCTGGGCAGCGGCACGACGACCGACCCCTGGACCGGGGCGACCGTGCCGACCAAGACCGGCACCTCCGGCTGGGGCACCGACCCGAAGGGCAGCAACAAGTTCACGCCTATCGGGATGAGCCAAAACTCCTCCTCGTTCACCGAATCAATCGCGACGTCCGTGGGCAGCAACATTGGTGGGGCGGTGACGACCCCGGCTATGAGCCTGTCGGGCACGTTCCTGGACGACATCCAGGTGGACTTCCTGATCCGTGCGACGCAGGCCCACTCGTCCACCAGGACGTTGACCGCCCCGCACGTCACGCTGCTCAGCGGCACATCGGCGAATATCTTTGTCGGGCGAACGCTCAACTACGTCAGCCAGACTACCGCCGAGACCAGCGTTGTCCAAGGCGCCATCCAGGTGACCTACACCGCGAATACCGATACGCTCGACGTAGGTACGGAGCTGAGTATCCAGGCGACCGCCTCGGCCGACCTGAAGTACGTTACGTTGACGGTCCAGCCGCGCATAAGGAAGCTTCTGGCTCTGACCACGTTCAAGACCAGTGAGGACCCCAGCGCCAGCACGACCCTCCAACTGCCCGACATCTCCGAGCAAAGCATGACCACAACAGTCACCGTGCCCGACGGCGGCACGCTGCTGCTCGGCGGGCTGAAGAGCTTCGGTGAGGCCGAGAAGGAGATGGGCGTGCCCCTGCTCAGCAAGATACCCATCATCAACCGGATGTTCACCAACCGCGCCAACGCCCGCGACGAAGAGACGCTGCTGATCCTCATCAAGCCGACGATTATCGTCCCGCGTGACGAGGAGAAGAGGCTGTTCCCGTAGCGACGCGTCGCCAGTCGAGTTTGCCATGATCCACGGGCCGCGGCCGATCACGACCGCGGCCTGTGCTTTGGCCCGGCAACGGCGCGCGGCTACTTCCGCCCGGCGCCGCGGTCTGAAAGAAACGCGCCCAGCAAGTGTGCCATGTGCCGGGTGGCCTTGCCGCGATGGCTCAGCTCGTTCTTCTGCCGGCTGCTGAGCTCGGCGGCGGTCAGACCGAGTGATGGGATGAGAAACAGCGGGTCATAACCGAAGCCATTCTCGCCGCGGGGGGCATCGACTATCAGACCCTCCACCGAGTCGAACGTCTCGATCAGGATCCGCTCGCCGTCGGCCAGGGCCAGGTGACAGACAAACCTAGCCGTCCTTCGCTCGGGCTGGACGGGCTTGAGCTCCTCCAGCAGGCGGGCATTGTTGGCACGGTCGATTCCCGGGCGGTCCGCGTCGGGCGGGCAGCGGTCGGCCGCGTAGCGGGCGCTAAGCACGCCGGGCGCGCCGCCGAGCGCGTCAACCTCCAGGCCGGAGTCGTCCGCCAGGCACCACCGCCCGGTGGCCCGGGCATAGTACATCGCCTTGGCGCATGCGTTGGCGGCGAAGGTGGCGCCGGTCTCCGCCGGCTCGTCGACGTGCGGGTAGTCCGCCAGCGACGTCACCTCCACGGGCAAACCGGCCAACTCCGCGCCGATCTCCCGGACCTTGCCGGGGTTGCGACTGGCCAGCAGGATGGTCTGTCTCCGCGACATGGCCTAGTCGCGGGGGATTTCCATGATATAGCTGGCCGTGGCGACCTTGCCGGGGTGGGGCGAGTCGGGGTTGAGGATCGTGACTTCCTCTCGGCCATTGACGGCCAGGTTGGGGAACTTCTTCAGGATGTCCGACATCCGCGCGTCACTGACGATGCGTCGAAACTGGCCGTTCCTCCGGACCGACGGATAGGCTGACTCGCCGAACGAGCCGATGCCCACGATCGACTTTGCCGGCCCGTGATAGTAGTAGGCCTCCAGCCCGTCGTTGCGGAACGCCCGGCAGCAATCGACGGCGAACTTCTTCCTGCCGACGTAGCCGGCGGCCGGGACGTCGTAGAACTCCGCCACGGCCACGGTGAACATCCCGCCCGTGCGGGTCATGTTCCACTCCGGCGGGCCCACGTCCTCTTCCGGCAGAGGCATCACGGTTGCCCGGACGAACGGCTGACCGCCGGCCGGCGTGCGGTACTTCTTGGCCTTGGCGGCGGCTCGCTTGGCCGAGGACTCCGTGGAGTATCTGCCCCTGTACAGCTCGCTCCAACCGGCCTTGTGGACGACGTAGATGTCGTCCCAGCCGGCGGTGTCGATGACGGTCTGCTTATCTCTCTCGGCGTCCTGCTTGTGAGTCGGCGTGGTGACGACGTACAGCAGGATCGTGTACCTAGCCTTGCCGCCGCCCGCCCAGGACAGCGACTGCTGGTTACACCCCGCCAGCGACAATGCCACCGCGACCGCCACCGGCGCCGCATGTACGAATCTGTGCCTCATTTGCGAGAACCTTTGTGAAGGACCTGCCGCTGCACGGTGAGTATCTTGCGTATGCCGCGCCGGGCCAGCGTGAGCATCTTGTCGAGCTGCTTGGCGTCGAACCCGCCGCGCTCGGCTGAGCCTTGCACCTCCACGTACTTGCCTCCCGCGGTCATCGCCACGTTCATGTCCACCTCGGCGAGCGAGTCTTCACTGTAGTCCAGGTCCAGCACGCCCCTGCCCGCGACGACGCCCACGGACACAGCCGCCACCGCGCCGCTCAGGGCAGCCTTGTCGCACTTGCCCTCGGTGGCCGCGGCGGCTATCGCGCCCGCCAGCGCCACGTAGGCGCCGTTGATGGCTGCGGCGCGTGTGCCTCCGTCGGCCTCCAGCACGTCGCAGTCCAGGAAGACGGTGTTTTCGCCCAGTTGGCTGAAGCGCACCACGCTTCGCAGCACGCGGCCTATGATCCGCTGGATCTCGACGGATCGGCCATCCGGGCGGGGGATGGGGCGAGGCTTGCGGCTGCCCGTCGAGGCCGGAAGCATGCCGTACTCCGCCGTCACCCAGCCCACGCCGCTGTCGGCCCGCCAGGCCGGCACGCCCTCGACGAACGTGGCCGTGCAGATCACCCGCGTGCCGCCCATCTCGACCAGGCACGACCCGTCGGCCTTGCCGACGAACCCGGGCGTCAGCTTCAACTTGCGGAGCTGGTCGGCCCTTCGCCCGTCATGTCTCAACGACGCCATCTCGGTGTCCGATCAAATCCTCGCCTCGCGCGGCGACCGGGGGCCGGAGGCTGGCTCAGCCGATGCCGCCCTCGCCGATCAAGATGTTCAGCAGCGTCCGCTGGAAGTGGAGGCGATTCTCAGCCTGCTCCATGATCGTGCGGCAGTGCGCCTCGAACACATCGTCGGTGATCTCGTACCCGCGGTAGGCAGGCAGGCAGTGCATGACCACCGCGCGCTTCGGCGCGGCGGACATGAGCTCGGCGTTAATCTGGAAGCCCTCGAAGTCCTTCACGCGTTGGCTCTTCTCGCCTTCCCTGCCCATCGACACCCACGTGTCGGTGTATACCACGTCCGCCTTGGCGACTGCCTTGGGAGTATCGGAAACCATCTCGAAGCTGCCTGCCTCCTTGCCGGTCGGCAGCGAGGCGATGAAGTCTTCCTCCAGCCCGTACTCAGCCGGGCAGGCCAGCACGAAGTGCATTCGGACTCTGACGGCTGCGGCGGCCAGGCTGCGGGCTACGTTGTTGCCGTCGCCGATGAACGCCACCGTCCTGCCGGCGAGCTTGCCGAAGCATTCCATCATCGTCATCAGGTCGGCCATCGCCTGGCAGGGGTGCGAGTAGTCCGTCAGGGCGTTTATCACCGGGCGCGGGCAGTGCACGGCCAACTGGCGGACCAGCTCGTGGCTGAACGTGCGTGCCATGATCCCGTCGCACATCCGCCCGAGCACGCGGGCGACGTCCTGGACGGGCTCCCTGCTGCCCAGGCCTATGTCGGCCTGCGTGAGGCATATCGCGTGCCCGCCGAGCTGCGACATAGCCGCCTCGAAGCTCACCCGCGTTCTCAGCGAGGGCTTCTCGAAGATCATGGCCAGCGTCTTCCGCGGCAGGGACGGTATGAGCTTGCCCGCGCGGAACAGTTCCTTGTCGGCTAGCGCCCGCTCGAGCATCGAAGTGAGCTGCTGGCCGGTGAAGTCGGCGATATTTACGAAGTCCTTCAACATAGGCTGCGGTTCCTGGTGCTCGCCGCGGGGCGGCCGAAACGTCCGCGGGGCTGGGCGCTATTTCTGTATCAGCGTGCCCACGCCGCGGTCCGAGAATATCTCCAACAGCAGGCTGTGGGCGAATCGCCCATCGATTATGTGCGTGCGGGCCACGCCGGCGTCCAGCGCCCGCAGGCAGGCGTCCACCTTGGGCAGCATGCCCGCGGAAATCGTGCCGTCGGCGATCATCTTGCGGATCTCTGCCTCGCTCAGCGCCTCGGCCAGACTGTCGGGATCGTCGGCGTCGCACCGGATGCCGTGCGTGTCGGATACCATCACGAGCTTCTCGGCCTTCAGGGCCGCGGCTACCTCGCCCGCGGCGGTGTCGGCGTTGCAGTTGAGTTTCATGCCGGTCTTGTCCCTGGCCAGCGGGGCGAGCACCGGTATCGTGTCCGCCTGGCAAAGCAGCTCGACGAGCTGAGCGTTGACGCGATTGACCTGCCCGACGAAGCCGATGTCTATCGTCCGCCCGTCGTCTTCCAGGAACAGTTTATCGGCGAACAGCACGGAGCTTCCCAGCGTGTGCAGGCCCATGGCGTTCGATCCGAGCTGCTCTATCGTCGCGACGATCTGCGCGTTGATCTGGTTGCACAGGACGTGCTCGACTACGGTGAGCGTCCGCTGGTCGGTGTAGCGGCGGCCCTGGACGAACTGCACCTCCAGCCCGCGCTGCTCCATCGCGCTGGAGATGGCCTTGCCGCCGCCGTGGACGATCACAGGCCTCATGCCCACCGTGTTCATGAAAACCACGTCCGTCAGCATGTCGGCCAGGGCCTGGGGGTCGTCCATGACCGACCCGCCGATCTTCACGACGACGATCTTGTCGGCGAAGCGCTGGATGTACCCTAACGCCTCGACCAGTGTCTTCGCTTTGGCAATGGCTTCTTCCACGGCTAGCTCCACGTAGGTAAGGCACTGAACTTACCGGCCGCGCCGGGGCGTGTCAACTCACCCGAAGCGGGGAAATGCTATCCCCCGCGCACGTCTCCGCCGCGCCGGGCGCGACGGCCAGGCCTCCGGCGCGGGGGGTGCGTGACAAAATAGTGGCGCGCCGGGGGCACAAGATGTAGTGGTATCCCC
>CAYUYH010000083.1:0-10422 GCA_964449175.1 uncultured Planctomycetaceae bacterium | reverse complement strand
CTGGGATGCGCCAGCCCCGATATGGTCATCATCGCCGTCGACGTCCAGGACGAGCAGCTCGATCTTTGCGTAGTCAATCCGCGTCATGGCATTGGGTGACTCATCGAGTGAGGCCAAGGCTCCGATTATCCAGCGGGCGGGCTGACCGGTCAAGCGCACCGCCGCCGCGGTGTGAAGCGTTGAAGAATCGCCGAGGGTTGTGGAGGGAGCAGTCGCCTCAGCGGCGTGCGGTGCGCTTGGGCCTGAGGAGGGCAGCCGCCCCTCCCAGGCACAGCAGTGATATGGTAGCCGGCTCGGGGATGGCCGCTGCCGGCGGCGGCGGGGACGAAGGCGCCGACCAGAACCAGTAGCCGCCCATGATCGCCAGGTCGCCGCCGTCGACGGAGCCGTCGAAGTTGAAGTCGCCGTCGGCCCAGACAAGCGTCCCGCTGGTGTTCATCCAGTTGCCGCCCATGATGGCCAGATCCCCGCCGTCGATGCTGTCGTCGCCGGTGGCGTCCCCGGGGTGCAGGACGCGGAACACCGCTGCCGAGACGCTCTCGACCTGGTGCACGCCGCCGGCCTGGTTCGGGTCGCGCCCCTGGTCGAGGACGTTGACCTGCCCGGCGCCGACGTCAGCCGTCAGCGTGCCCCACAGCCCGCTGTACGTCCCGCTGGCGATCACCACGGGAGCCGTCCACGTGATCTCGGTCGCCCCGAGCCCCCCGCCTGTCTCGTCGCCCGGATACGTCCCGCCGGTGTAGCCCACGTCCGTGAGCACCACCTGGTCCAGCGCGGTGGTCTTCTGGCCGGCGCGGATGCCGATCCCGGCCGAGCCGTCGCTGCGGAACTCGGTGAAGCCGACGCCCTGCGACATCGTCCCGCCGTCCAGCCAGTAGTGCGTGCCGTAGGGCAGCTCGCAGGCAGACGTGGCCACGCCGATGTCGCCGCCGTTGGCCTCCACGTCGACGATGAGGCTGCTGAGCCCGTCATTGTCCGCGTTGTTGCTAAGTTGGCCGAGAAGCTGCCACTCGCCGAGCGCGGTGCGTTCCAGGGAGAGCGTCATCTGCGCCGCCCCGGCCCAGGATACAGCCCAGGCCAGCAGCAGACTCGCGGGCAATAACCTCGTCACTGCGGCACTCCTACAGGCAGGCCTTTTCCTCCGAGCCTCTAAGTATACCGCCAATCGCCTCGTATGCCAAGGCTTTCGCCCGACCAAAACAGGAGATTCCAGCCCCCCGGCCTTCGGGTCGCCCCTCCCCAGCCCGCCCCTTGGCCTGCCTTGACGGGGACAATGCCTGGGGTGCAGAATACCCGACGAGAGGACAGGTTCGGCGGCGGGCCGCCGCTGATCCCTGCCGCACAGGCGCCCGTAGCTCAACGGATAGAGCAGCGGTCTTCTAAACCGCAGGTTGTAGGTTCGATTCCTGCCGGGCGCGTCCGCGGTCGCCAAGGCTTCGGCGAACCCGGTCGGCCAGATGCCATGACCCAGATGCTCCGAGGGTTCGGCTGATTCCGCGTGCAACCCGACTTCGTCCCTCGATGAGCTTCCGGCTTCGCCCTTTGGGCTTCGCCGGACACGCGGGACTACGCCGGGCCCGCGGCGAGTTGCACACCCCACGAACTGCACCAACATCGCCGAGGACATCTTCTTCCTGATCACCGGCGACATCATCCGGCACACCGCAGCCTTCCACACCCACAAGGACGACGCCTAGATCGCCCGCCGCGGGCGACTCAGTCCCTAACAGCCCCTTCGCCACAACAGCTCGGCCCATTTAGCGCGAGCTTTGCGCTGCGCTCATTCTGGCTTCGTCCGGCCCTATCAGAATCCGCCGCATCGAGCGCCGGCACGTAGCCGGGGCCATCAGGCACGGGAAAGGAGCTTCCTATGACAAAACGATGCGCGGTTGTGCTGGTAGGCGTGATGCTCTCTCTCCAGGCGCCACTGCTAGCCGCCGACGGCGCGGACGACTATCAGAGCCTTCGCGAGGCCATGGAGGCGATCAAGCAGGAGGTTCGGCAACAGAATCGCAAAATCGCCGAGCTTGAGGCCGAACTGGAGGCGACGAAGCAGGCCTCGCAGCAGTCTGTCGGGAGGGACGAGGTCCGGCAGATAGTCCAGGAGGTACAGGCCGAGCGAGGCGTCATCGACCTGCCAAGCTGGCTGGAGGGGCTGAAGCTGTACGGCGACCTGCGGCTGAGGTACGAAGGCCAGTGCTTCAACTGGGACGATTCCTACGGCAAGAACAAGCCCCGCCATCGCGCGCGGTTCCGCGTCAGAGCAGGCTTGGCCAAGACCTGGCTGGACAAGCAGCTGGACGCGGGCTTCCGCCTGGCCAGCGGATCCAGCGACACGCCCACCTCGACCAACCAGACGTTCGGCGACGGTTGGGACGAGAAGGACGTCTGGATCGACTTGGCCTACGCGAGGTATTCGCCTGACGCCGTCAAGGGATTCACCATCATCGGGGGCAAGATGAAGACGCCCTGGCTGTGCAACAACGGGATCTTCATCGACGGCGACGTGAACCCCGAGGGCGTCTGGGCTGAGTACAAGGCGGCGCAGATAGGTCCGGCGAGTCCGTTTGTCGGGGCCGGCTACTTCATCCTGGAGGAAGATCACAACGGGACCGACGCCACGATGGGTGCCTTCCAAGCCGGCGCCAGGTTCGACGTGGCTGACGGCGTGAAGTACACGCTGGCCGGTGGGTACCAGGACTACCATAACTACGAGGCCGCTAACGACGTATCTGCCAGCGGCAACAGCAGTCCGCTGACGGACGTGCCCGACTTCCGCGTGGCCTCCGTCAGCAACAAGCTGGAGTTCGACGTGTCGGGGGCGCCGGTCGCGCTGTTCGCCGACTGGGCGCACAACTGCGCCGAGGGCGACCCGGACGCTGCCTACCACGGCGAGGACAACGCATATGCCGCCGGCGTCAAGGTAGGCAAGAACAAGAAAAAGGGCGACTGGTCCGCCGGCTACAAGTATGCCTGGGTCGAGGCCAACGCGCTGCCGGGATACTTCGTCGACAGCGACTTCGGCTTCGCCAATCGCAAGGGGCACGTGATCGGCGCCGCCTACAACCTCCTCGACAGCTTGACGCTCGGCGGCAAGCTGCTCGTGACCGAGCCGATCTTCTCGCCCACGAGCACCGCCAGCGCCGCCGACGAAGACCTGACCACCACGGTCCAGGTCGACCTGCTCTGGAAGTTCTAGTTACGGTGTTACAGAAACAGGCAGTATTCGGTGCAACCCCGGCTGGTGTGCCTGGAGGGGCCGCCGGCCGGGATGCTTCTGCCAACCCTCCGAGTTGCCGAACAGATTATGGTCGAACAGCGGGCCTGAGCCTTCTACGCCACGCCGTCCGGGCCGGGGGGCTGGCCGCCGGGGCGGTGCTTCCATCGCCGGTGGACCCACAGGTACTGCTCCGGGTCGGCGCGGACGATCCGCTCCAGGGCGGCGGTGTACTCCTGCGTGATCCATCGCAGCGGGTCGTCCTTCTCGGCCCACTCGCGGGGGAGGATGATCCGCTCCACGCCCATCTCGAAGTGGAAGTCGTCGTCCAGCCGTCGGCCATAGCCCACCACCACCGGGGCTTCGAACTGCATGGCCATCAGGCCGATCGACTTGTACGTGCTGGCAGGCCGGCCGAAGAAGTCCACGAACAGGCCCTTGCGCCCGGCGTCCTGGTCGGCGATGAAGCCGAGCGTCCCGCGTGCGGCCAGGACGTCCTCCATCGAGGCGGTCGCGCCTTTCTTGTAGAGGATGCTCTGGCCGGTCCGCTCGCGGACGCCCATGACGAACTCGTTGATGTGCGGGTTGTCCAACGGGCGGGCGACCGAGACGGACGGGAAGCCCAGCGTGGCCATCGTGTAGCCGGTCAGCTCGAAGCTGCCGTAGTGCCCGGTGACGAGGATCATGCCCGTACGATTGGCCAGCAGCATGCGCAGGACGGGCGCCAGGCCGGTGAGCTTTACGTGCCGCCGCCAGCGGGCCGGCGTGATCAGCCGCGTCGTCAGCAGCACCTCCAGGCCGAGGTAGACCAGGTGCTTCATCGACTCGCGCGCGACGCGGGCGATTCTCCCATCCTCCCAGTCCGGGAAGCTGATCCGCAGGTGCCCCTCGGCGATGCGCCGGTGACGACGGTCAAAACGCCAGAGCATCTCCCCGATCAGCCTGGCCGTGCGGTAGTTCGTCCGCGGCGGGAACATGTGCACGAACATCGCGAACAGCCGCAGCGCGACGTAGGTGAGGTAGTCCAGGTACTTGTTTCTGGGTCGGGCCATGAGAGAAGGTCAGAGGTTAGAGGCGAGGCCCCGCGCAGGTCGCGGTCTGGCCGCCTTTCGCCTCTTACCTCTCACCTGTTGTCATCCTGTAGCAGGGCGGCCTTCATTTCCTCGGCGATCTTGGCGGCGGCTGCGACGGCCTGGGTGGAGTCGACCAGCATGGGCTTGTCATCCGTGCGGCGTTTGATCTCAACCTTGCCTTCCTTCATCCCGCGCTCGCCGACGACCACCCGCAGCGGGATGCCGATCAGGTCGGCGTCCTTGAGCTTCACGCCGGGGCGGGCGTCGCGGTCGTCCAGCAGCACGTCCACGCCCGCAGCCGTCAGCTCGTCGTGTATCCGCCGGGCCTCGTCTGAGATGGCGGGCTTGTCGCAGTTCAGCGGCACGACCTCCACCTCGAACGGCGCGATGCTGATCGGCATGATGCAGCCGTTGTGGTCGTGGCCGGTCTCGATGGCTGAGGCAAGGATGCGATTGATGCCGATGCCGTAGCAGCCCATGATGCACGGGTGCGACGCGCCGTCAGCGTCCAGGAAGGTCGCGCCGAGCTTGGTGCTATACTTCGTGCCGAGCTTGAAGACGTGGCCGACCTCGATGCCGCGGGAGAAGATCAGCTTCTTGCCGTCGTAGGTGTCGCCCTCGACGGCATTGCGGACGTCGGCGACGATCACGTTGTCGCCCTCAAGCGGGAAGTCGCGCCCGGGGACGACGTTCCGCATGTGATAGTCGGTCTTGTTCGCGCCGGTCACGCCTGCGCCCATCGCGGCGACGGCGTGGTCGATGATCATCCTGGCGACCTTGCCGGCCAAGCCCATCGGCCCGGCGAATCCGACGGCCGCGGCGGTGACGCTCTGGATGACCGACTCGCCGGCCAGCTCCACTTCCTCGCCGGCCAGGTGCAGGAGCTTGGCGTCGTTGATCTCGTGGTCGCCGCGGACCAGCACGGCGACGGCGGGCTGGTCGGGTTTGTCCGCGGGACCGAGGGAGTAGATGATGGTCTTGATCATCTCCTCCGGCTGCGTGCCGAGGAACTCGCAGACGGCATCGATGCTGCCAACGTCGGGCGTGTGGACTTCTTCGATGGCCGGCGCCGCCTTCCGCGCCGCGGCGGCCTGCTCCGTCAGCGGTAGCGGGTCCACGGCGGCCTTCTCGATGTTGGCCGCGTAGTCGCCGTCCTCACTTGTCACCAGCACGTCGCCTACCGTCGAGGGCACCATGAACTCCTCGGTGTCGGTTCCGCCCATGCCGCCCGATTCGGCCTGGACGATCTCGTAGGTCAGCCCGCAGCGGTCGAAGATGCGGCGGTAGGCGCCGTACATCTTGAGGTACGACTCGTCCAGCCCTTCGGCCGTCGCGTCGAAGCTGTAGGCGTCTTTCATCAGGAACTCGCGGCTGCGGATCACGCCGTACTGCGGGCGGAACTCGTCGCGGAACTTCGTGTTGATCTGGTAGAGGTTGACCGGCAGTTGGCGGTAGCTGCTGATCTCCGCGGCGGCCAGGGCGGTGACGCACTCCTCGGCCGTGGGGGCGAGCACGTTCTCGCGCCCGTGGTGGTCGGCGAAGTGGCAGAGGATGTCCCGGAACACCACGTCGCGCCCGGTCTGCTGCCACAGCTCCATGGGCTGGAGTATCGGCATGGAGATTTCCTGCGCGCCGGCGGCGTTCATCTCCTCCCGCACGATGGCTATGACCTTCAGCAGGCTGCGCCAGCCCAGCGGCAGATACGTGTACGTGCCGCTGGCTACCTTACGGATGTACCCGGCGCGGATCATCAACTGGTGAGACGGTATCTCCGCCTCAGCCGGCGTCTCTTTGACGGTGGGAATCAGGAGTTGGCTGTATCTCATGCTCGCGTTCGCTCGCTTCAGGTTAGAGGTGAGAGGTTAGAGGTTAGGGCTGCCACCATCACTTGCGCCCGGCCTCTAGCGTCCGTACAATCGCGCGCAGCATCCGGCTGCACTCATTGTACTCTCCCACCAGTTGCTGGTACCTAGTCCTTGGCCAGGTACTCCTTGCGCCCGGCGATCATCAGGTGGTGCTGCGTCTCGCGGATCTCACCCAATGCCCGACTTGTGCATTCAAGGTATATGTTCTTGTGCTTGTTGTTGAACCCTTCGGCGAGGTTCGCGGGCGCGGAGTTCGACGACCGCCGCATCTGCGAGCCAAGCTCGTACATCTCAAACTGAGGAAACCCAAGAGAGGCCTCGTGAACCTGAAGGTGCAGCTCGACCAGGCGCCTGTAGACCTTCAAGTCTGCCACTTTCGACACCTTGGCCACGCCGCGTCCTCTGCCAGTAGCCGGCTGCTGGCTCTCTCACCTCTAACCTCTCACCTCTAACCTGGTGTAGCGGCTGCTTATATTCGGAAACTCGCCCGTTTTCAACACCGCCGGCGGCGGCTACAATGCCCGGCCATGAAGGCGCAGCGGCGCTACGTCAACCAGCTCATGGCCGGGGAGACCGTCGACCAGGTGTTCCTCGTGCGTGACAAGGACCTGCGGACCACCAAGACCGGCGGGCTGTACCTCCAGTGCACGCTGTGCGACAAGGGCGGCACGGTCGCTGGGCGGATGTGGCAGATCTCCGAGAGCATCTACAACGCCGTGCCGGTGGACGGTTTCCTGCACGTCAAGGGCCGGACCGAGGAATACCGCGGCACGCTCCAGCTCATCATCGACGCCTGCCGCCCCTGGCCGGCGGAGAAGGTGGACCTGGCCGACTTCCTGGCCGTCACCAAGAAGGACGTCGAGGAGATGTGGGGCGAGCTGGTCGACATCCTCCGCGGCATCAAGAACCCCCACCTCCACCTGCTGATCAAGAAGTTCCTGGAGGACCACGACCTGGTCGCCGCGTACAAGCGGGCCCCCGCGGCCATGCAGATGCACCATCCGTTCATCGGCGGGCTGCTGGAGCACACGCTGAACGTCGCGCGGGCGGCGAAGCTGCTGCTGCCGATGTATCCGCAGCTCAACGCCGACCTCGTGCTGGCCGGCGTGTTCCTGCACGACATCGGCAAGACGGCTGAGCTGGCCGCCGGGACGACCATGGCCTACACCGACCGCGGGCAGCTCGTCGGGCACATCACGATCGCGGCCGTGTGGGTCGCGGCCAAGGCCGCCGCCGGCGCCGAGGAGACCTCCGAGCCGTTCCCCGCAAAGATAGTCGACCTGCTCCAGCACATCATCCTCAGCCACCACGGCCAGCATGAATACGGCTCGCCGAAGCTGCCGGCCATCCCCGAGGCGTTCTTCATCCATTACCTCGACAACCTCGACGCCAAGATGTTCATGACCACCAACGCGATCGAATCCGACCCCGACCCCAACACCTCATTCACCAGCTATCTCCACGCGCTGGAGACCCGCGTCTACAAACGCAGCGGGCAATTGTGAAACCGCTTCTTGTCGCAAGCCCCCAAGCCCTCGCGCGGTGAAGCTCCCGTTTCGCCGCGGCTTGGAGTGGACCGCGTGGGTCAGCCTGTTGCCGGTTCCTTCTGTGACCTCCGTGTCCCCTGTGGTTCATCCCGTCGCTGTGTCTTCTTGTGACCTTCGTGTCCTTTGTGGTTCAAGTTGTTGGTGTTTCCTCTTGTGGCCTCTGTGCCCACTGTGGTTAATGTCGTTGTCGTTGTGTGGAGGCTGGATGTGTCCGTCCTGAAGATACACCTGACATATCAATGCAGTGCAGCCTGCGAGCATTGCCGCTTCTGGTGCACGGCCGCGCCCGGCGAGGCGATCGATCACGACCTGGCGATGGACTGCATCCGCACGTTGCAGCGGGTCAACGGCCTGGACTTCGTCGTGCTGACAGGCGGGGAACCGGGCTTGGTCCCGGAGTTGACCCATGCAATCGCCTCGGGCGCGCGGCAGCTCGGGATGCAGGTCCGCGTGGAGTCCAACGCCTCCTGGGCGACCAGCGAGCAGGCCGCGCGGGCGTTTCTCGAGCCGCTCTACCAGTGCGGGGCGCGCGTCTGCTTCTCCATGGACGCCTTCCACGAGAAGTTCATCCCCATCGACCGCGTCGAGCAGGCTGTCCACGTCTCCGACTCACTCGGCGGGCGCTACAGCTTCGAGGTCGCGTTCCTGGACCGCGAAAATCCCAGCCACCCGATGGACGTCCGTACGGCTGAGATCGTCGCCGAGATGGAGCGCCGCGTCGGCCATCCGCTGAGGGTCTATCGCGGCGGGATCCTCTTCAAGGGGCGCCCGGCTGAGCGCCTGGCCGGGTTGGTCGCCGCCGGGCGCGGCGTGCCCGACTGCCTCTGCGAGGCCGTGCCGTGGTGGCCCAACGGCTGGCTGCGGACCCTCGACGTGATCATCCTCGACCCGCGTGGCAACCTGTCCAAGGGCTGCGGCATCATTTTCGGCAACGTGCGGCGGCAGCCGGTCGAGCAGATCGTCGCCGAGTACGATGCCGAGAAGCACCCCATATTCTCCGTGCTACTGACCGAAGGCCCACTGGGCTTGGCCCGCCGGGCGGCTGAGCTTGGCTACCAGATCAAGGCCGACTACGCCGACCGCTGCCACCTCTGCCAGGAGGCCACCGAGATTCTGCGAGCCACGTGCCCAGACCTGCTGGCGCCCTTCACCTCCCCGGCCGGCCCGCAGGCCAAGTCGCGCTAGTGCCGTCGCTGTGCGGGTGCAGCAGCAGACGGCCAAGACCAGGGCGCTCAAACGAAAGCAGAAGCATCAACAGAAGGGGCAAGCCATGTTACAGGACGTCGTTGTGGAGATGATGCCTGCGGACTGGGCGCTTTGGCGGTGCCTGCACAGCGGGCCGCTGAACAGGGACAACGTCGATCAGCCTGCTCCGCTCGCGGATGTGCCGTGGGATCAGTGTCGCGCGCGCAACGCACCGCTCTTGGCCAAGCTGGCCGCCGTCTACGGCGGCTACGCCGTCGTCTGCCGCGATGGCGACAATGTCGTCGGCCAGCTGCGGTTCTATCCCAAGGCCGTATTGGCAATGGAGGGCGCAGGCTACATGTGCATGCAGCAGTTGCACCCTGCCGGCCCGGCCAACGACTTCGCCGACGCCGACTTCCCGCCGCCGGATCAACTCGACGACAGGACCATCGTAGTCAACTGCATGATGACCGGCAGGCACCAGCGCAAAGATGACCCATACCAGCGCAAGGGCCTGGCCAAGCGGATGGTCCGCTGGCTGGTCGATTGGGCCCGCGCCAACGGCTGGCAGGCTATCGAAGCGGACGCTCTCGAGGACCTGAGCCTCTTCTACGAGGCCAGCGGCCAGGCCGACAGGAGCTTCTGGGAGAAGCTGGGCTTCCGATGCGTGGCCACGAGGATCGACCCGGAACTTGAGAAGGAGAGCGACTTCGTCACGGCGGCCAGGAAGGAGGCCGCCGCCCGCGGCATAGATCCCGACCGCATCAAGAACATATACACCATGCGCCTGGATCTGTCCGGCCAGGCTGGTTGAGAGGCATGACCTCTCGGTGGCGGCCGGGCATTTCTCGGCGCGGGCAGGAACGGGTGATCATCGCTTCCCGCCCGGGCGGTAGCGGCGGAAGTCGATGTCCAGACGCTTGGACTTGTAGCCCAGGATTCGCGGCGTCGTGCCCAGGTCCTTGGCCGCGGCGGTGACGTTGCCGCCGGCGCGCTTCAGTGCGTCGACGATAATGTCCCGCTCGAACACGGCCACGCGATCGGCCAGCGTGCCCTCGCCGACCGTGTCGGACGCGTCGGAGGTCTGTAGCGTTGGCGGCAGGTGGTGGCCGTGGATCACGCCGTCGCTGCTGAGCAGCACCGCCCGCTCGATGCAGTTCTCCAGCTCGCGGACGTTCCCGGGCCAGTGGTAGGCCACCATCATGTTGATCGCCGGCGTGCTGATGCGGCGAATGTCCTTGTCCATCCTGCCGGCGTGCCGCTCGACGAAGTGGTCGGCCAGCAGCAGGATGTCGTCCTTCCGGTCGCGCAGCGGCGGCAGGAAAATCGGGAAGACGTTGACGCGATAGTAGAGGTCCTGGCGGAATCGGCCTTGTTCCACGGCCTGCTCCAGGTCGCGATTGGTCGCGGCGACGATGCGGACGTTGGCCTTCAGCGTGCGGTTGCTGCCGACGCGCTCGAACTCGCGCTCTTGGAGCACCCGCAGCAGCTTGACCTGCGTGGCCGGGGAAAAGTCGCCGATCTCATCGAGGAAC
>CAYUYH010000082.1:0-10481 GCA_964449175.1 uncultured Planctomycetaceae bacterium | reverse complement strand
CCTGGCCGGTGAACGGCAGCCCGTCGTAGCGCGTCAGCAGCTCGCACTCGCCGACCATGCCCACCTGCCGGCAGATCGCGGCGAACTGGCCGGTCTGATTGCCCTCGACGAAGACGATGCGCTTGCGCTTGCCGATCGCGGCGCTCGCGGCTGCCGCATCGATCGGCCAGACCTGGGCGAAGTGCAGCATCGCCGACTGCCCGCCGGCGTTGAGCATGTCCACCGCCTCGCGGCCCGGGCCGTACGTCGAGCCCCAGGTCACCAACAGTGTCTTGGCCTTCGCCGAGCCATACAGCTCGGGCGCGACCGCCTCAGCGGTCAGGCCGGCCAGCTTGGCCATCCGCTTGTCCTGCTGGGCGGCGCGGGCGGCGAGGCCTTCTGTCAGGTGGCCGTCGTCGCCGTGCTCGTCGCTGTCGACAACCACCAGTGCGTCGCCGCCCGGTATCGCCCGCGGCGAGACGCCGCCGGCTGTCACCGCGTAGCGGCGATAGTCCGCCCCGCTGCCGTCGGCAACGTAACGGTCGATCCGCCGCGGCTTGTCGTCCAGCGGCGGAATGTTCTTGGCCGCGTCGCTCAGGAACTGGTCGGCGAGGATGAAGACGGGCGTCTGGTACTTGTGGGCGGTCTGGATCGCCCGGCGCGCAAGCTCGTAGCATTGCTGGTGCGTGCCGGGGGCGTAGATCGCGCGCGGGAACTCGCCGTGCCCGGCGTGGAGGACGAACTGGAGGTCCTGCTGGGCGGTCCGCGTGGGCTGGCCCGTCGCGGGGCCCGGCCTCATCGCGACCAGCACGACGGCCGGCAGCTCCAGCATGCCCGCCAGCGAGACTCCCTCGGCCATCAGCGCGAACCCGCCGCCGCTCGTGCCGGTCATCGCGGGCACGCCGGCGTAGGTCGCCCCGCAAACCATGTTGATCGCGGCGATCTCGTCCTCTGCCTGCTCGACGACGATGCCGTACTCCTCCGCCTTGCTCGCCAGCCAGTGCAGCACGGGGGTGGCGGGCGTCATGGGGTATGCGGTGTAGAGCCTCACGCCGGCGGTCGCGGCGGCCAGGGCGACTGCCTCGGCGCCGTTGACGACCTCGCCCGCGGCGCCGGCCGGGGCGGGCGCCTTCACGGCGCCGGCCTGGCCAGCCAGCAGCTCCGCGCCGCGACGCGCGCAGGCGACGTTTTTGGCGACAACCTCCTCGCCCTTGCCGGCGAAGGCGTCGGCCAGGTACGCGCACAGCCGCTCGGCGTCGTAGCCGAGCAGCGCGAACACGGCCCCCGCCGCGACGGTGTTGGCCATGATGGCCGAGCCGGCTACGTCCTTGGCGGCCTTGGCGAACTGGACGCCCACCGCGCCGTCGCCGCCGGGTGCGTCCAGCAGGCACTTGCCGCTTTCCGTGAGCGCCTCGCCGAGCACTTCCTGCGCCACAGCCGTCAGGGCCACCAGCACGTCCGCCCGCTCGGCGCCGCCGAACAGCTCGCCGTCGGAGATGCGGATGTCGAACCAGTTCAGCCCGCCGCGAATCCGCGACATGTAGCTGGCCGTCGCGAACACGTGCAGTCCCAGCGCGGCGAACGCGCCTTCCAGCAGACTGGCGGTGGTCTTGACGCCCTGGCCTGCCTCGCCGGCAACGCGCACGGTGATGTCCATCGCGGCCCCTTTCTATCCGCTGTCTATCTAGACAATCATAGGGGCCTACCCAGCCGCGGGCTGGTATATCCGCGACGGGGCCGGCTCGGAGATCGGGTCGGCCAGCCGGCGAGACCGAAGTTCCCACCGCCGGGCCGCGTGGTCGATGGCGGCGGCGATCTCGCCGTCGAGGTAGCCCTCGGCCATGTTCTTGCCCGGGCGGCACTGCGGCATGCGGGCTATCTCCCTGAACAGGTGCGGATGGTCTATCAGCAGGCACGGCCTGGCCCGGTCGGCGACCTGCTCTTGGGCGGCGCGGAAGGCCCGGAAGACGGGGTGATCCTGCACGAACCCCGAAAGGCTCGAATACTCGCTTCGCCCGGCGATGATGTCGAAGATATTGCCGCAAGCGACCGGCGCGAAGACGCACGGGCTGATGTCGCCGTTGGCGTAGATGTGGAAGTAATACCTGCCGCCGGCGATGCAACCGCCGGTGAGATACCCGTCGTTCCAGAAGTCACCCAGGAATATCGCCCGCTGCTGGCGGCGCCAGCGGATGACCGCCTCTCGCAGCATGGCCCGCTGGGCGGCGGTGACCATCAGGTCGATGCGGGGGCTGCGTCCGATGGGCTGGAGCAGGAAGAACCACCCGAACAAGTCCCCCTCCTCGATCCGCAGGTCGATAAAATCGTCGCCGGCGATGGCCTCGGCGTTCTCGCGCGTGACGGTCGCCGAGAATCCCGTCATCACGCCCGCCTCGGCCAGCGTCCGCCTGACCCGCCGGATGTGCTCGTATGTCCCCCTACCGCGGCGGGCGTCGGTCTGGTGCTCGAAGCCCTCGACGCTGATGGCCGGGAATACGTTGCCCACGCGTCCCAGGGCCTTGGCGATGTCGGCGTCGATGAGCGTGCCGTTGGTGTAGACCAGGAAACCCCTGTCGCCGAACCGCTCCGCCAGGCGCGTCAACGTGGCGTCAGCCCGCTCGCGCAGAAAGGGCTCGCCGCCGGAGATCGTCACCAAGGTAACGCCCATGTCGATGACCTCGCGGACGACCTGCTCCATCCGCTCAAAGGGCAGGTCGCAGCCGTCGACGGTGCTCTTGGCATAGCAGCCGGGACAACTAAGGTTGCACCTGTCGGTCGGCTCGATGACGACCGTGCACGGGGTGGCGCGGCCGGCGAGTTGGGTGTCGCTTCGCCGATACACATCCATCGTCCACGTGCCTATGAAGCGCAAGATCGCCCTGGCGGCGGCCGGACGTTCCGCCATCAGGCGCCGCAGGAACGGGCCCAGGCGCGAGCCGAACCACTTGACGTAGTCCCTAAGCCGGTCATCGCGCTCGTTGTCGTCGTAGCAGGCATCCAGACTGCTCAGCAGCCTGCTCACCACGAAGTCCCGGACGAATGGCACTCGCAACAGGATGTCGGCGCCCCTCCACGAGGACGCCCTCGCCAACACCGGCAGGTGCGTCGGCAATGACAGCTTCTTCATGTGGTTTGCCATTGGTGTAGCCTCCCCGGCAGGCGGCGCGGCGGCGTCATGCCGCGCGCCTCGGCCAGTTCCACAAAACGCAGTGTCTCCTCTTCCCATTGCCTCATCAGCTTCCTGACCATCTTGATGTCCGACCACAAGCGGGTGAGCTTGGCCCGCATGGGCAGCGGCTCTCGCAGCATCTTTCGCAGGCTCCGCAGGCTCCATGCGCTGCGCTGATAGAACCGCCTGTGCGCGCGCAACAGCTCCGACGACAGCCCCTCCAGACCCAGCGCGCTGTTGTCGTAGACGCAGTGCGTGCCGTCGTAGAAGTCCCAGTCGCCGGGGAACTCGGTGAACAGCAAGTGCGGACGCATTTGGTCAAAAAGCAGCGTCCCGGGAAACGGCGTCAGGACGCTTATCTGGATGCTTTCCATCGCGCTGTCGCGCGCGAAATCGACTATTCCGTCGGCGTCGGCCTGCGTGTGCTGCGGGCCGAGGACAAACATCCCGTGAATCCAGAACCCGTTGTCGTGCAGTATCTCCGTGTCCTGCATGAGCCGCTGGCGGAGCGGCCGCTCGCCGCGGTAGCCCTTTCCCCAGTCGCTGGCGGCCTTGTCGTCGATGGTCTCGTAGCCGATGCACAACACGTCCGCCCCGGCGAGTTTCATCGCCGTCAGCAGATCCTTGTCCACCTCCGTGCGCACGGCGTCGCGCCAGTGGAAGTCCGCCCGCGTCTGGGCATAGAACCGCAGGCCGAGCGGCTGGATCATCTCTAGCAACTGCCGGGACCACTCCCGGTCCGACACGAGGTTGTCATCATAGAAAAACAGTCGCCTGTGCCCGCGCTCGGCGTAGCGGCACAGGTCTTCGTGGACCTTTCGGGGCGACTGGCGGCGAACCTTGCGTCCGAACATCCGCGTCACGGAGCAATACGTGCACCCGTAGGGGCAGCCGCGAGAGGCCATCACCGGCAGCTCGTTGGGCTGCCCGCCCCAGGTCCGCAGACGGTGGAAGTCCCGCACGAGGCGGTGGTCCAGCGTCGGGATGAAGTCGAGGTCGGCCAGCGGGCTGGCCTGGATGATGCCGCTGGTGATCTGGCCGCGGGCGATGGCCTCGATGACCGTCTCGCCCTCGCCGCGCACGACCACGTCGCCGTGCTGGGCGGCCTCGTCCGGCACGAAACTGGCGTGCACGCCGCCGAAGACGATCGTCGCGCCCGGCGAGTCGGCCTTGATGCGGTCGGCCAGGGCGTACCCCCGCCCAGCCGTGGGCGTCATTATGCTGATCCCCACGACGTCCGCCGAGCAGACGTCCGCGTAGGCCTGGGGGCTCTCCGGCAGCGGCCCGGAGATGTTCTCGTTGTATACGGCTACATCGTAGCCGCTCCGTTGGAGAATGCTGGCGAGGGTGATCGGCCCCAGCAGCGGCCAGCGGGCCAGCCAAGGGTTGAACGGCCTGCCTAATCTGCCGCCTGGCTCTATCAGGCGGACCTTTCGTGTTCTAAGCATTCGCAGTCATCCCTGCTTCGCGCCTCGAGATGCCATGTGACGCGAGTCGACTGCCGGCTGCTACGAAAGGTGCTTCCCATTGCGAGCGGCGACGGGCGGCATCGGCTCGCCCGGGCGAAAACGATGCCGCGCAATGCGGGAAGACGCGAATCGCCCCATCCTTGGATGCTCCAACCTACCCGCCGCCATGCCACGTGCCCGCGTGATTGGGAAACACCCCAGCGGGGCTCGCGCTGGCTGCCCCACCAACTCCATTCTCAGGCGGGCGCCACTAGCCGTGTTTATACCCGCTGCGCCCGGCCCCGGCAAGAGGCTACCTCAAGGCGAACTCACTGGGTCGGTTGCATCGCAGGCGGGGGGGCGTTAGCCTAGCTGCCCGGCGCCGTGGCCCCGGCGCGCCAAGGCAAAGCCCTCCGGCGCCCTGAGGAGACCTTCGTGGCACTTGAAGACCCATCGGTACGCATGGCATGGCAGAGGCCCGAGTGCACGGGCATCAACTGCCTTGCCCCTCGCGCGACGCTCGTGCCGTTCCGTAGCGCCGCCGCTGCTGCGTCGCTGGACCGCGCCCGCTCGCCCTACTTCCGCCTGCTGAACGGGCGGTGGCGGTTCAAGCTGCTGCCCCGTCCGGAGGCGGTGACGCCTGCCCACGTCGCCAAGGCGTGCGGCGATCGCGCGTGGGACGCCGTCGAGGTGCCGGGCAACTGGACCATGCAGGGCCGGGGTCCCAAGCCCCCATACGCCGGGGCTGGGGTCCCCTACGACCGCCCGCACTACACGTCCAGCCGGATGCCCTTCGCGACCGAGCCGCCGCGCGTGCCGGCCAAGAACCCCACCGGCGTGTACCGCACTCGCTTCGACGTGCCGCGGTCGTGGGCCGCCCGGCGCATCGTGCTGCACTTCGGCGGGGCTGAAAGCGTGCTTCTCGTCTACGTCAACGGCCGATTCGTCGGCCTGAGCAAGGACTCGCGCACGCCGGCGGAGTTCGACGTGACGGACCTTGTCCGGCCCGGGCGAAACACGCTGGCCGCGGTCGTCATTCGCTGGTCGGACGCCAGCTTCATCGAGGACCAGGACCACTGGTGGATGGCCGGCCTGCACCGCGAAGTGTACCTCTACAGCACCTCGCGGACTCACATCGCCGACGTGTTCGCGGTCGCGGGCCTTGGCGACGACTACAAGACCGGCCAACTGAAGGTCACCACGCACATCGGTTTTCCCGCGCAGGGCGAGGCGGGCTGGACCGTCCGCGCCGAGCTGCTCGGTCCGACGGGTCGGCCAGCACTGCGGCGCCCGCTGGAATGCACATTCGTCCCGCACAAGAACACGTGGCAGCGGCCGGGCAACTTCGTCGTGCTGACCGCGGAACTCGCCCGCCCGCGACCGTGGTCCGACGAGGCGCCGAACCTCTACACGCTCGTGGTCACGCTGATCAGCCCCAAAGGCCGGGCCGTTGAGTCAGTCTCCTGCCGCGTGGGCTTCCGCCGCGTGGAAATCCGCGACCGCCAACTGCTGATCAACGGCCAGCCGGTCACCATCAAGGGCGCCAATCGCCACGATCACAGCGACACCCGCGGCAAGGCCGTCACGCGAGAGGATATGCTCGCCGACGTGCGGCTGATGAAGCGGCTGAACTTCAACGCCCTCCGCTGTAGCCACTACCCCAACGACCCCTACCTGCTGGACCTGTGCGATGAGTACGGCCTGTATGTCGTGGACGAGGCGAACATCGAGTGCCACGGCTATCACTACCAGCTCGCCGGCGACCCGCGCTGGACGGCTGCGTGGATGGACCGCATGCAGCGGATGGTCCTGAGGGACAAGAACCACCCGTCGGTGATCATCTGGTCGCTGGGCAACGAGTCCGGCTACGGCGCGAACCATGACGCCCTTGCCGGCTGGGTGCGGGCGTATGACCCCAGCCGCCCCATCCAGTATGAGCGGGCGGTGAATCCGCGCCATGGCGGCCACTGGCACGCCGCGCGACACGTCACGGACATCATCCCGCCGATGTATCCCGAGCTGGCCGACCTGGTCGCCTGGGCCGAGACGCCCACCGACGACCCGCGCCCGTTGATCATGTGCGAATACTCCCACGCGATGGGCAACAGCAACGGCGCGCTGGCCGAGTACTGGGACATCATCGAGCGGTACCCGTCCATCCAGGGCGCGTTCCTGTGGGAGTGGATCGACCACGGCATCCGCAAGACCGACCGCCGCGGGCGGGCGTACTGGGCCTACGGCGGCGACTTCGGCGATGAGCCGAACGACAAGAACTTCTGTGCAGACGGGCTAATCTGGCCGGACCGCGTGCCCCATCCGGCGGCGGCGGAGTTCAAGAAGCTCCAGCAGCCCGTGGCCGTCGCGGCCGCCGACCTCCGCCGCGGCAAGGTGACGGTCACCAACAAGCAGTTCTTCACCGATCTGTCGTGGCTGAGGGGCAGTTGGGAGGTGGCGGTCGACGGGAAGGTCGTCTCGCGCGGGCGGTTGCCGCGATTGAAGACGCCTCCGCGCCGCAGCCGGACGATCAGGCTGACCGCTCGCAGCCCGGCGCTCGCGCCCGGCCAGGAGTGCTTACTGACGGTCCGCTTTGCTGCCGCCCGGGCGACCGCCTGGTGCCCGGCCGGTCATGAGGTGGCCTGGGAGCAGTTCGCCCTGCCTTTCCGCGCGGGAAAGCCCCGGCGTGTCCGGCAGAGGGGGCGACTCGAGATCAGCCAGTCAGCGCGATCCGTGCGAATCAGCGGCGAGCGCTTCGCGGTCGTCATCGACAAGCGCAGGTCGCGGATCAGCTCGATCACCTGGCAAGGCCGGGAGATGCTCGCCGCAGGGCCGCAGGTGAACATCTGGCGGGCGGCGACGGACAACGACGGCATCAAGTGCTGGACGGGGCAACACAAGAAGCCCCTTGGTCGCTGGCGGCTGGCCGGCTACGACGATCTGAGGATCGCGCCGGCCGGCGCGACCGTCCGCCGCGGCGCCGACGGGACGGTCACCGTCGTCTGCCGCAGCGTGGCCACCGGCGCCGACCGGCAGGCGAAGATCGCCCACCGCTGCGCGCATACGATCTATCCGAGCGGCGATATCATCGCGGCCAACGCCATCGACGTGGATCGGCGGCTGCCGGAGCTGCCGCGCGTCGGAGTTACGATGACGCTGCCGGCCGGCTTCGAGCAGTTGCAGTGGCTCGGCCGCGGGCCGCACGAGAGCTACTGCGACCGCAAGGCCGGCGCCGCGGTGGGCCTGTACGCCGGCACGGTCGCCGACCAGTACGTCCCCTACATCATGCCGCAGGAGCACGGCAACAAGACCGACGTCCGCTGGCTGGCCGTGACGAGCGACCGCGGCACGGGCGTGCTGTTCGCGCCGGTCGCCCCAGAGCTGTTCGAGTGCTCCGTCAGTCACTTCACTGCCGACGACCTGTACCGCGCGTTCCACACAAACGAGCTGACGCCGCGGGCCGAGACGATCGTGAACCTGGACTACCGCCAGCGGGGCCTGGGCACCGGCTCGTGCGGGCCGGACACGCTGCCGCAGTACCGCCTGCCGCCGGGCAGATACACGTTCGTCTATCGCATCCGTCCGTTCATCCCAGGCCGGGAGAGCCCCGCCGCCCTCGCCCGCCAGCGGATAGACTGACCCGCGCGGGGGGACATGGGGCGCGCCATGGGGCGCGGTGGAGCTCCCGCTCCATCGCGCGGGATGCACCCCTGCCCAAGACTGACGCGGCGGAGCAGGAGCTCCGCCGCGCGAACGTGGGGTGATTGACCGATTGACCAGTTGACTAACTGACTGACCTATCCCCGTGCTGGCCTGTGGGGCTTCCTACCTGGCGCCCTCGCCCTTGGCGAAGTGGGCAAGTGCGTGTATACTAAGGGGGTTAACCGGCAGGGCTGATGTGCGGTGGGCGGGGAGCTCCGCGGGCTTCCGTTCGGGGCCGAGCCGTTCCACGTCAGCCGTGTCGGCGGAGGCAATTGGCATGTCCCACTCGCGACCAGCCGTCGCGCCGGCCGCCCGGTTGGCTTGCGCAGTCATCGCGGTGCTTACCTTGTGCGCCGCCGCGGCCGCCGAGCAAACCATCTCGGCCGACGCCTATCGCGACAAGCTGCAAGGCATGTGGCTGGGACAGCTCATGGGCAACTACGCGGGCCGACCCTACGAGGGCTGGGTGCAGCGCGGCGGGCTGAGCGTCACCGTCGATTGGTACGCGGCCACGGGCGGCACGCTGTGGGACGGCGACGACGACACGTGCTTTGAGCTGCTCTACAGCGACGTGCTGAACACGACGGTCGACCCCAACGCCGCCCAGGTCGGCGCCGAGTGGGTAGATCACATCTGCCCCGTTGCCTTCTACATCGCCAACCGCCAGGCCCGCGACCTGCTGGAAAGCTCCGTCACGCCGCCCGACACCGGCGGCCAATCGCTGAACATGCACTGGTACGCGATCGACTCCCAGATCGCCACGGAGTCCCTCGGCGCGGTCGCGCCAGGCATGCGTCAGCGGGCGGCCGACCTCACCGGCACGTTCGGCAGCGTGTCCAACAGCGGTTTCGCCGTTCACGCGGCCCAGTATTACGCGGCGATGTACGCCGCGGCCGTCTTCGAGCCGAACGTCGAGGACCTGGTCGCGGCCGGGCTTGAGGTAGTCCCCACCACCTCGCGCACGCACGAGGTCATCAGCGACGTGGTGGCCTGGTACGAGGCGGACAAGGCCGACAGCACCCTCGACTGGCGCGAGACGCAGCGGAAGATCTACGACAAGTACGCCGGCGTCGACAGCCAGGGCCGCTACTACATGTGGATCGAGTCGGCCGTCAACACCGGCATGACCACGCTGGCGCTGCTCTACGGCCAGGGCGACTACAAGGACACCGTCGAGATCGGCGTGCAGGCCGGCTTCGACGGCGACTGCAACCCCGCGACGGCCGGCGGGCTGATCGGCATGATTCAGGGCTACAGCGGCCTGCCGAGCGACCTGACCAGCGCGTGCGCGACCGACTACGAGGCCAGCGCCTCCCTGCGGAACATGGACCGGACGCGGACGATTACCCAGATCGTCGACGGCCTGCAATCCGCCGCCGAGGGTCAGCTCGTCCACTGCGGCGGCAGCATCACGGGCAGCGGCGCCGGCCGGACGTATCACCTGATCGACGACACGGTCTCCGTCCCGCCGGAGAACCCCGACCCATCCCAGCCGAGCGGCCTGGTCCGGACGGTCCAGTTGCTGGGCGGGACGGTGACGGTCTCGGCCAGCGTGGAGACGCACGACCCCAACTGGGATCCGCACGACCTGGACGCGATCATCGACGGCATCACCGACGTCAGCTACAACGGCCATCGCGCCTACTCCACGCACGACGGCGCGAACAGCCAGCCGGCTGGCGGCGACTTCTACCAGCTCAACCTCGGCCGCAAGACGCGATTCGAGAAGGTCGTCTTCTACGAGGGCGAGTACGTCTGGGGCAACATCAACGGCTTCCCCGCGACTGACGCGTCCAAGGGCGGTTTCTTCACGGACCTGACCGTCGAGGTGGGCACGGGCGGGACGTTCGCGCCGGTGACAGGCCTGGCCCTCAGCGAGCCGCTGGACCGCTGCCAGTTCTACCAGGTGATCGAACTGACGTTCGACCCGGCCGACGGCGACGCCGTGCGGATACGCGGCACGGCCGGCGGGACGGAGGAGTTCACGACCATCCTGGAGCTGGAGGCGTATGGGGCGGTGTTCCACCCCGGCGACGGGAACCTGGACGGCGGCATCGACGGCGGGGACCTGGCCATCATGGGGGCAAACTGGATGCAGACTGGCAAGGGCTGGGAGCAATGCGACTTCAACGGCGACGGCAGCGTCGACGGCGGAGACCTGGCTCTGTTAGGCGGCAACTGGATGTGGT
>CAYUYH010000081.1:0-10523 GCA_964449175.1 uncultured Planctomycetaceae bacterium | reverse complement strand
GCATGTGATCGTCCCGCTGCCGGTCGGTATGGCCGAGCAGTGCACCGCGTCGATGCCGAGTGAGTCCAGCGCGACGCACGCGCCGACGATGTCGACGATGCTGTCGACCGCGCCGACCTCGTGGAAGTGCACCTCGCCTGCGTCGATGTCGTGGACCTTGGCCTCGGCGGCGGCCAGGCGGGTGAAGATTTCCGCGGCCTGCTTGGCGGGGCGCTCGCCCAGGCCGGCGGCCTCAATAAGCTTGAGAATATCATCCAGGCGGCGGTGGGGCTGATCGCCGGACTGCACCTTGACGGTGAACTTCACCCCGCCTAGCCCGCCCCTGCGGACGCGATCGACGGAAACCTCGTAGCCGCCGATCTTCAACCCCGCCAGCCGAGCCCTCAGGGCCTCCAGGTCGGCCCCGGCATCCAGAAGCGCGGCGACGATCATGTCGCCTCCGGCGCCCGCGAAGCAGTCAAAGTAGGCCAGCCTCATCTGCCTGCCTTCCTCGGCTCTGTCTGAAAACCCGGTAACGGGCTTCGAGCGAGTCTTTCGCGTGCCGACTTCGTCCGGCTGCATCGACGAATCGCCGGGATTCGCCTGCTTCGCCGCCCTTGCCAGGCCCACGAAATCCCGCGCTCTCGGGCCTACGTCAGCGTTTTCAGACAGAGCCCAGCCCAATCCATTGACGGTGAGTCTAGGCCCCCAGGCGAGCGAATGCAAGAAACGGTCCCCGGCCCCGCCGACTAGTCATCATCGTCGTCGTCTTGCTTCTCGCGTTTCTTCTCGGCCTCACGCTCGCGGTCAATCTGCGCGGCCCGGCTGACGAGCGAGTCGGCAAAAGCCTTGGGCGCATACCTTCGGCCGCCGAACATGCCGGCTTCGATCTGCCGCCAGTCGCTGACGACCTGGATCTTGGCGCCGTCGCGCAGCGAGCGGATCTCCTTGGCCAGCTTGCGCATCTCCTTGGAGTCCTCCTCGTCGTAGTGCGGCAGCAGATACGCGATCAGCCCGTTGTCGACGTACGCCTGGGCGTCGGAGATCTTGTCGCCGATGCCGATCTCGACGGCGGGGTAGCACTCCATGATCTCCTTGAGCTTGGCGGTCTTGAACTCGCCACTGCCGCCCAGGGCCGACTTGACGGTGCTCACCAGCAGCGGCGCCGGCGGATAGCCGTGCTCGGTCAGCCAGTCCTTGCTCTTCCTGGTGAGCAGGTCCGGCCTGTGTGTCAGGTAGATGAGGTTGTACTTCCCGGCGATGCGCTTGGTGACGCGGACGGAGTCGTCGGCCGGTTTGCCCCCCCCGAGCAGCACTCGCCAGAAGCTACTGGCGACGACGGTGTGGTCCAGGTCGATGACGACGAACTTGCTGTTTTTCGGGCGGGCGGCGACCAGCAGCGGGGCGGCGCTGACGGCCTGGATGTCCTTGCCCTTGGCGACGTCGGCCGGCAGCGAGACGATCCGCGAGGAGAAGGCAAAGTTGCCGGCCTTGGGGGCCGTCCAGGGGATGGTCGCCGTGCCGTCGTCGTCGGTGACGGCCGAGCCGAGCGGCTGGGATTTCGCGTCGTAGAAGGCGATGGTCGCGCCGGTGATCGGCTGGAGCGCGGGCGTGGTGACCCTGGCGGACAGGTCCACCGGCTCGTTGGGATAGGCCAGCGTGTCGAATGCGTAGAACAGCAGCCCCTGCTCGGCGCCGAAGATCGCGCCCATTACGCCCTGGGCGGTGTCCCAGTTTCCGGCCGGTAGCTGCGACGGGGCGCCTTTGCCGTTGCCGCCGCCGCCGTTGCCGAACTGCGGCGCCTCGACGTTGACGTTGAAACATCCGGCCAGCAGCAGCGCCGAGACCGCCGCGGGCGTCATCCAGTGGGTTCTCATAGCCGCGATCTCCTCAATGCTGTTGCATCCTGCGCGGTGGAGCAGGAGCTCCACCGCGCCGTGCGTGCAGTTATTGTAGCGGACGGCAACGGGCTGAGTCGAGCCTAAGGCTGCCTCGGCCGCAGGCCCGATATGGGCGCGGCGAAGCTCCTGCTTCGCCGTGGTGGCGCCTGATGAGTCCCGCGCGGTGGAGCAGGAGCTCCACCGCGCCATGGCCGGCGGTGGGAGGTTTTCGCTTGCATTGCCCGCGCGGGCGAAGTAGCCTCGACCAATAGGTTAGACCTGCGAAGGACGCCGTTGACGCGTCCTTTCTTGGTAAATGGCGAGGGCTGCCATAATGGCCAAGCAGAACGGCGAGGGAGCACAGAACGGGTTCCAGCTGCCGTTTGAGAAATCGATTGCCCGTCTCCAGCGGGAGATATCCAACCTCGAGGCCGAGCAGCTCGAGGCCGGGCGGGACTACGCCGCCGAGATACGCCAGCTTCGGACTCAGTACGTCTCTCTGCTGAAGAAGACGTACGAGAACCTTTCGGCCTGGGAGCGCGTCCAGGTTGCCCGCCACCCGGCCAGGCCGCTGGGCAGGGACTATCTCGACCGGGTGGTCAAGAACTTCGTGGAGCTGCACGGCGACAGACACTTCGGCGACGACAAGGCCATGGTTTGCGGGCTGGGGCGGATCGGCGGGGAGAAGGTGGTATTCATCGGCCAGCACAAGGGGCGCGACACCAAGGAGAAGATCGCGTGCAGCTTTGGCTGCGCCCAGCCGGAGGGCTACCGCAAGGCGCTGCGGGCGATGAAACTGGGCGAGAAGTTCGGCGTCCCGATCGTCACGCTGATCGACACGCCGGGGGCGTATCCGGGCGTCGGCAGCGAGGAGCGCGGCGTGGCCGAGGCGATCGCCCGGAACCTGATGGAGATGAGCCGGCTGCGGGCGCCGATCGTCTGCGTGATCATCGGCGAGGGCGGCAGCGGCGGGGCGCTTGGCATCGGCGTGGGCGACCGCGTGGCGATGCTGGAGTATGCCTACTACTCGGTGATAAGCCCGGAGGGTTGTGCGGCCATCCTGTGGCGCACGGGGGAGAAGGCGGCCGAGGCGGCGGAGGCGATGAAGCTGACCTCGCGCGACCTGAAAACGCTGGACGTGATCGACGACATCATCCCCGAGCCGCTCGGCGGCGCCCACCGCAACCCGGCTGAGGCGGCCGCCAATCTGGAACGGCACATCGTGCGAACCATCCGCGAACTGAAGCGAGTGCCCATCGACAACCTGGTCAACCACCGGTACGCGCGGTGGCGGCGGATGGGTAAGGTGCTCCGGCTGGAGCCGAACGCCCCGGCCGAGGTCAAGCAGACCTAGCAGGCTGTTGGGTGACGCAACTCGGGGGCTCTGCCTGGAAGTCACCTGGTCAGTCGGTCAATCAGTCAATCGGTGTGCGCGCAGTGCGTCTCCTGCTGATTGACTAGCTGACCGACCAACCAGAGCGGTTCCATGACCGGATTGAGGGGTGGCGGGGTTCCCGCCCCGCTACCTGCAACGCCTTGAAAGGTCATGTATTGCGCGATGGGACAGGAGCCCCACCGCGCTCGAGAATGGCCTGTGAACCCGTTTCTAGCGAATCGGCTCGATCAGCTCCGCGACGAACTCACCCGTGTCTTTCACGAGCTTGTCAGTCGGGCCGGGGTGGGCGGCGACGCGCGCGACGATGGCCGAGCCGACGATCGCCCCGTCGGCGACCTTGCAGACGGTGGCGACGGTCTCGGGTCGGCTTATGCCGAAGCCCACGCAGATCGGCGTGTCGGTATGCTTGCGCAGCTCGGCGACGGCCTGGATGGCGGCCTCGGGCAGTTGGTCGCGCTGGCCGGTGATGCCGGCGACGGAGACGTAGTACAGGAACCCTCGGCTGTGGCGGGCGATCTCCTGGCGGCGCGGCGGCGGGGTGGTCGGGGCGACCAGCATGATGTTGCACAGGCCCACCTGCGAGGCCCGCGACTCGACGGCGGCGGCCTCTTCCAGCGACAGGTCGGGGATGATCACGCCGTCGAAGCCCGCTTCGCTCAGTTCGGCCAGGTAGGCGCCGACATCGTGGCGGTAGACGATGGAGTAGCTGACCATTGCGACCAGCGCGAGCTTGCCGCCGCCGGCGCGGTATCGGCGAACGGTCTCCACGATCTTATCGCTGGTGATGCCGGCGTCGAGGGCGGCCGTGTAGGAGCTCTGGATTACGGGTCCGTCCGCGACGGGGTCGGAGAATGGGATGCCCAGCTCGCAGACCCGCACGCCGCGACGCTGGAACTCCGCCAGCAGCGCCATCGTCGCAGCCAGGTCCGGGTAGCCAGCCGTGATGAAGGGTACGAACGCCTTCTTGCCGGCCGACCGCAACTCCGCGAATGCCTTCACCAGACGGTTGTCGTCAAGCTTGCCCATGGGGAGGTCCTATGTTTTCGACACAGAGACGCAGAGAGACAGAGAAGACGGATTGCCCTCAGCGGCCTCTAGTTGATGACGCGTTTGACGCCTTTCGTCAGCGTCTCCTGGTTGAAGTTCAACAGCAGGCCCACTCGCTTGCCTGCGGCCTTCAACGTGCTCCGCAGTTGGGCGGTGTGCACGGCAGATAGTGCATCGACGGACTTCAGCTCCGCCACGACCTCATCGTCGACGAGCACGTCAGCCCGGTGTTGTCCGACAAGCCGCCCGCGGTAGAGCACGTCAACGGTGACTTGCCGCGCCACCGCATGTCCTCTGCTCTCCAGTTCGGCCACAAGAGCATTCTCGTATATCTGCTCTACGAATCCGGGCCCCAATGCCCGGTGCACCTCAACGGCGGCCGCGATTATGGAATCGGTCAAGTCAGCCAGTGGGTAATCCTTCTCGCTGAATCGCCGCGCAACGCTCATGTTGGGTGTGCCTTGCCTCTTCGTCTTCGTTCTCTCTGTCCCTCTGTGCCTCTGTGTCGCGAACCTATGACTTCCCGCGTTTTTCCAGAATCGCGGCGATCTCGTTGCAGTCCTTGTCGCCCCGGCCGGACAGGCAGACCAGTATGATCTTGTCCTTGCCGAGTGTGGGGGCGATCTTTTCCACCTCGGCCAGGGCGTGTGCCGACTCGAGCGCCGGTATGATCCCCTCGGTGCGGCTGAGGGTGACCGTCGAGTCCAGCGCCTCGTCGTCGCTGGCGGTGGTGTAGCGGACGCGGCCGGTATCCTTCCAGTGGCTGTGCTCGGGCCCGACGCCGGGGTAGTCCAGCCCGGCCGAGACGCTGTGCACCGGCGAGGTCTGCCCGTCGCTGTCCTGAAGGACGTAGCTGAGCGCCCCATGCAGCACGCCGGGCGAGCCCTGGACGAGCGTGGCCGCGTGGTCGCCCAGCTTCATGCTGCGCCCGCCGGCCTCCACGCCGACCATGGCCACGTCGTCGTCAATCATCGGTGCGAATATGCCGCCCGCGTTCGACCCGCCGCCGACGCAGGCGACGATGTAGTCCGGCAGCCGCCCCTCGACGTCGAGCATCTGCCGGCGCGCCTCGCGCCCGATGCAGCTTTGGAACTCGCGGACCATCAGCGGGAACGGGGGCGGCCCGGCGACCGAGCCGATGATGTAATGCGTGCCCTCGACGCTGCCCATCCAGTCGCGCAGCGCCTCGTTGAGCGCGTCTTTCAGCGTGCACTGGCCGGTGGTGACGGGGATCACGCGCGTGCCCATCAGCTCCATGCGGAAGACGTTCAGCGACTGGCGGCGGATGTCCTCCGTGCCCATGTATACCTCGCACTCCAGGCCGAAGACCGCCGCGGCGGCCGCCGTCGCCACGCCGTGCTGGCCGGCGCCGGTCTCCGCGATGACGCGCTTCTTGCCCATCCGCAGCGTCAGCAGCCCCTGCCCGAGCGTGTTGTTGATCTTGTGGGCGCCGGTGTGGTTCATGTCCTCGCGCTTCAGGTATATCTTCGCGCCGCCGAGGGATTCGGTCAGCCGGCGTGCGAAGTACAGTTCGCTGGGGCGCCCGGCGATCTCGCGATAGCAGCGGTCCAGCTCGGCCAGGAAGCCCGCGTCGGCCATCGCGGCGGCGTACTCTCCCTCGAGCTGCTTTAGCGCGCTCATGAGCGTCTCTGGCACGAACTGCCCGCCGTATGGCCCGAAGTAGCAGCCACGGGCGGCCGGCGTGTCTGTCTTGCTGGTCATTTCGGTCGTCCTCTGGTTGGCCCGGCATGATAACGCAAAACGCCGCTGCAGGCCACTGCCCACTGCCAGAACCCGCTGATCGGCCCGCAGCGCGAGGGGAGGGACGAGCTCTTCGACCTGGCCCAGCCCGGGGGGATGATCGAGGTGGCTCGCCCGCTGCGTGTATATCAGCCGTGACGCGCCGCACGCAGCGCAGCGGAACGCCGCCGTCTTACCAGTCGCCGGAGGCGATGTATTGGCGGAAGGCGTTGAATAGTTTCTGGCTGACCGGCCCGGGCTTGCCCTCGCCGATAGGGCGGCCGTCGACCGAGGTCACGGGTATGACCTCGGCGGCGGTGCCCGTCAGGAAGCACTCGTCCGCGGCGTAGATGTCCTCCGGGCGAATCGCTTGCTCGCGCACAGGCAGAGAGCACTGCTCGGCGAGCCTGATGACGACGCCGCGAGTGATGCCGATGAGTATGCCGGCCTCCGGCGGCGAAGTGATGACTGCGCCGTCGGTGACGATGAAGATGTTGTCGCCGGTGCACTCGGCGACGTTGCCCTTGTCGTTGAGCATGATCGCCTCGGCGACGCCGGCGTCGATGGCCTCGATCTTGGCCATGATGTTGTTGAGGTAGTTCAGGCTCTTGACGGAGGGCTCGAGCATCGTCGCGGACGTGCGGACCGTCTTGGCGACGATGACGGCCATGCCTTCACGGTACATGTCGGCCGTGTATAGCGCGATGCTGTCGACGATGATGAAGACGTTCGGCGTGGGGCACTGGAACGGGTTAAGCCCTAGGTTGCCGTCGCCTCGCGTGACGACCAGGCGGATATAGGCGTCGCCCTTGTCGTTGGCCTGCATCGTTTCGTAAATGGCCTCGGCCAGCTCCTGTTTGGTGTAGGGGATGGCCAGGCGGATCACCTTGGCCGAGTCGAACAGGCGGTCGATGTGGGCCTGGCAGTGGAAGACCCTGCCGCCATACGCGCGGATGCCCTCGAACACGCCGTCGCCGTATAGCAACCCGTGATCCCAAACGCCGACCTTCGCGGCCCGCTTGTCAACCAGCTTTCCGTTCAGCCAGACCTTCATGGCCTCTGACTCCTGTTGTTTCGGGCGAGTCATCATAGGGGACATCGGCCCTTTAGACAACCACCTCCAGTCCGGCCTTCGGTTTGCCAGGTCCGCCCACCGCAGGGGGGATGCCCCCGCGCCACTCCCCCTGGCCAGTGGGCCGACCAACAGTCATAATCCGATGGTGCCCCAGGAAAGTGTGAACCTTTCGGGCGCCTCGCTCGCCAAGTATGTGGAAGCGCGAAAGTCATGACAGACTGCCATGACAAGAGGCTGGCCGCCCGTGCCGCAAGGGGCGAGAAGGCTGCATTCGTTAGCCTGGTGTCCCGGCACGGACAGGCGCTGATGGCATTAATCCGCAGAATGGTGCCGGACCATCACCATCGTCAGGACGTCCTCCAGGAGACGCTGTTGCAGGCCTGGCGATGCCTGCCGGAGCTGCGCGATGGCTCTAAGGTCAGGGCCTGGCTCGTGGCGATCGCACGAAACCGCTGCCGGGACTACTGCAAGTCGGCGAAGCGCCGCGAACGGCCGGCCGACGGCGCTACACTGGAGAACTATGTCAATGCCATGGGCCGAGCAGTGAGAGACAGAGCCGGCGGCGAACGACTGCGTGAGGTGCTTCACCGCATCAAACCGGCCAAGAGGCGGGCAGCGGAGATGTTCTACCTTGACGGAATGACCATTGCAGAGATAGCCCAGCGGCTCAACGAGCGCGAGGGCACAATCAAGAGCAGGCTCTACCACGCCCGCCGAGCCATCCAGTCGTTACTGGAAGCATAAAGGCCGGGAAAGGAGCAGTAGCTATGAAACCACCAAAGATAGGCTCGACGAATCAGCCTTTCCCCCTAGCCAGGCCCGAGATCACCGTCTCTCCCAGCCGGGCCAGGGCTTTCACGGTTGACTGCCGCACGATGCCCGGATGGGGCATCCCGCTGGACCTCGGTGCGGAGAGCTGGATCGCCTGGTACGACCCGCCGCGGTGGCGCCTCACGTGCGCATCGTACCTCCGAGTGCTCCGCCCGGCCGAGGTACACGGATTGGAGGGCCTGGAGATCGAGGAGCTACAATGGGACTCATCGGCCAGGCGATGGGACCCATCGTACACCTACTTCGCCAGGCTGACCGACAAGTCCTTTGAATGGTTGGCCACCGCGCACGTCCACGACGGCAAGCGCATCCTGTATACATTCCTGGACGATGGGTTTGACGATGATTGGGGCCAGTCGCGGCGCCGCTTGGCCGAGGCGGGCCGAATGACCCAGAGGAACGACGGCAGCTATGCACTTCGGGTGGCAACGGGAGAAACCGGGGATGTCTGCGTCGGCGCTGGCATGTTCCGCGTTCGCATCGGGCGGCGGAGCTTCACCTGCCTGCGGTCCATAGAGATCGCCGCCGCTGCGACAAGGACCAAGGTGCTCCTTCATCGCTCAATCCTCGCCGAGAGCTTCTACACTCGCGCCGGGCGGCTGGTGCTCTTCCGCCGGTACAACGGCAGGCTATGGAATATCGGCAAGGCCGGCAAGGGCAAGGCTGCTCTGCCGTGGGACAAGAGACTACCGAGTAATGCCAGGCTTGTCATAAACGGGGCCATGTTTGTGCACTGGTATGACTGCCTGACGGATGTGAGCTGCGGGTTCGCCAGGCGGTGAGGGAGAGCACAGACCAGGGGACTGGATTTGGACTAACACGGAATCGCCCCCTTTGCCGAGATTACTGCTGGGCAGCGGAGCTGTCGGCCGACCCGCGCCGCCTGCGCGGGTTTCCGCCGCGAGCCGGCGGGCGCCGCGAGCCCTGTCGAAGAGGTCAACGATGCCCGGCATCTGGAGCAGCATCACCAGCTTCCTGGACAGCCGCACGGGCACGGAATGGAAGGTCTTCTGGACCGTCGCCGTGTTGGTGGGCTTCTTCGTCCTGCGGCGGCTGGTCGTCATGATCGTGAGCCGCAAGGTCCAGGACATCGCTCGCAAGTACGTCCTCTCCAAGGCGGCCAGTTACCTGCTTGGGCTGCTGACGATCGTGGTGCTGTTCAAAGTGCTGGTTGGTGATGTCTCCGGCATCGCGACGTACCTGGGCATCGTGTCAGCCGGCCTGGCGGTGGCCCTGCAAGACCCGCTGGTCAACTTCGCCGGCTCGATCTACATCTTCGTCCGCAAGCCGTTCGCCACGGGCGACCGCATCCAGATCGGCGACCACGCCGGCGACGTGATCGACATCAGCCTGTTCCAGTTCACGCTCGTGGAGATCGGCAACTGGGTCGACGCCGACCAGTCAACCGGACGCATCATCCACGTGCCGAACGGCTGGGTCTTCAAGCACACCACCTGCAACTACACCCAGAGCTTCAACTTCATCTGGAACGAGCTGCCCGTCACCGTCACGTTCGAGAGCAACTGGGCCAAGGCCAAGGAGATTCTCCTGGGCGTTGCCCAGAGGCATTCGGCCGTCAAGAGCGAGTACGCAGCCGAGCAGATACGCCGGGCGGCCAGCCGACTCATGATCCTCTACCAGCACCTCGAGCCGATCGTCTGGACCTCGGTGGCGGGCAATGGCGTGACGCTCACGGCGCGGTATCTTTGCACTCCCCGGGGCAGGCGGTCGTCGTCTGCGGCAATGTGGGAAGACATACTGCGCGAGTTCGCCAAGTGCGACGACATCGACCTGGCCTATCCGACCACGCGCGTCTACCGCAACACGGAGGAGGGCAAGAAGGGCACGCAGCCTGCCGAGTTCCGCCCTCCGCCGGCCCGCGTCTTTGGCGATCAGCCGGCCCAGCAGCAGGCCTGAACGGCGAGGCGTAGGGCGTGCATCTTTGATGCACGCGGGTCCCCATTCGGCCGTCCGCGCGGAGCGATTTCGACAACCATCTTAGGGTGCAGTGGGGCTCCTGCCCCACTGCGCCGCACACAGGCTTTCACTGGGGTGCAGGCGGCGGGGCGGGATCCCCGCCGCCCTTCAAGGCGGGCTCCGAGACGGCATCTGACCTCGCCTGCTTCCGGCGCCGGCCGGGAGCGTTGGGTGTTTCGCGGCGGCGGGGCTTGGCCTATAATCCCGGCTCTACGGTCTGGGCGGCGAGTGCGCCTGGCCAGGCCCAATCGCTGCGGCCAGGCTTGAATTGCTCCAGGGCAGAAGGTAATTGAAGAACGCTCTGACAAGATACGGGCGGCGCGAGATCGCGCTGGCCACGCTCGTGCTTACGGCGGCGGGCATTGGGCTGGGTTGGCTGTTCCTCCCGGCGGCGGCGCTGCCGCTGATGCTGTGGCTGTGCGTGCTGTGGTTCTTCCGCGACCCGGACCGCACCGCGCCCGACGGCGAGGGCCTGCTTGTCTCGCCGGCCGACGGGACCGTCACCGACGTCACGCCGGTGGGCTCCGACAGCGAGCTCGGCTGCGACGGCGTGAGGATCGGCATATTCATGAGCATCTTCGACGTGCACGTGAACCGG
>CAYUYH010000080.1:0-10704 GCA_964449175.1 uncultured Planctomycetaceae bacterium | reverse complement strand
GTGGGCGAGGTACTCCTGCAACTGCTCGGGTGTGAACTGGGCGAGGAACGACGGCTCAGCCGTTTGGTTCTCGGTGATGATCCGGTCGATAAGTTCGCGTTTGGTCATAGTTTGTCCCGCGACAGAGGATCAAAGCTACCGGCCCGAGGCCGCTTGCCAAGCCTTGTTATCGGCGTCGATATTCGCAAAACTTTAGCCCAACACCGCCCCCGCGCGGCGGCATGCTTGGACATCGCTGCGACGCGCGCGTATACTTCCGGGTCGCGGCTGAAACGAGGTTGACTGCGTGAAGGACCTGGCGCGCGACATTCAGTTTGAGACGGTCGGCCCGGCCGCCCGCGTGATGAAGCGCGTGCTGGTGAACCCGCTCGCCAACTACGCCCCGGCGGGGCTTATCCGCTGGCTGCTGAAGGTCACCCGCAGCGAGCTGGCGGCGGCGAACTGGGCCGACCCCGGCGGCTGGCGCAGCATGGTCATCAGCTATGACGGCTGCTGCCGGCAGTGGTCGGACAAGATACTCGTCGGCAGCGGGACGATCCCGATGGCGCTGCGCAACCGCAGGGTGCTCGCCGGGCGGCTCTTGGCCAAGCTGATCGACGAATGCCCGCACGAGCCGGCCGAGGTGCTGTGCATCGGCGCCGGGCCGGGGCGGATCATCCTCGACGCCATGAGCCTCGCCCGACGACGTGCCCGCGCCACGCTGGTGGACCTCAGCGACGACGCCCACGACTACGCCAGGCAGCTCGCCTCCGAGTGCGGCCTGAGCGACAGCGTCCGCTACATCACCGGCGACGCCAGCCACGTCGGCCAGTACCTCGACTGCCGCGTGGACGTCGTCAAGATGATCGGCATCTGCGAGCATCTCACCGACGAGCAGATCACCTCGATCGCCACCTCGGCCGCGGGCGTCATGCCGCCCGGCGCGGCGGTCGTGTTCAACAGCCTTTCAAACCGGCACGGGACGGACAGGTTCTTCCGTCGCGTCCTGGGCCTGCACATGATCTACCGCAGCGCCGATGATCTCTGCGATCTGATGGCAAAGACGGGGTTCGGCGAGTTCGCATCGCTGGCCGAGCCGCTCGGCGTGTACGATGTCATCCTTGCGCGCAGGCAGCCCTGAGCGAGCCTGCCGGGCCGAAAGGATTCGTGATGCCTGAGGTTTCCTTGCCGTGGGGCCAAGGCGAGCTGAACGTCACGCTGCCGGAGCATTGGACGCTCCAGCAGGTGGCGCGATCCACGCTGGGCGGCCAGGCCGGCGACTGGCGCGCGGCCCTCGGCACGGCCATGGCCCAGCCCACCGGGCAGATTCCCCTCGGCCAGCTCATCGCCGCAAGGAGGACCGGGCGAATCGTGCTCGTCGTGGAGGACTTCTCCCGCCACAGCCCGCTGGCCAAGATTCTGGAAGTGGTGGCCGAGGAGCTGACCCGCCAGCGAGCCTCGGCCGAGAGCGTGGAGATCGTCTTCGCCACGGGCATGCACCCTGGGATGACCGCGGGCCAGGCGGCCGAGAAGCTCGGCGGCTTGGCCGACGCCTTCCGCTGGCGGAGCAACCGATGTGGCGATCCGGCCTATCACGTCCACATAGGCCAGGCCGACAAGACGGACATCTGGGTCGATCGCGGCGTGGCCGACGCGGACCTGCGAATCGTGGTGTCCTCGGTCAGCCCGCACCTCCAGGCCGGGTTCGGCGGCGGGTACAAGATGTTCCTGCCCGGCTGCGCCTCCATAGAGACGATCCGGCAACTGCACCGCCTGGGGGTGGACCGCACCCCGCGGTCCATGGTCGGCACGGACGGCGCCGCCAACGCCATGCGCGCGGTCATCGACGCCGGCGGCAGGCTGATAGACGAGCGGCGCGGCGTCAGCTTCGCCATTCAGTACGTGCTCGATGCCGACGACCGGCCCGCGTTCGTCGCCGCCGGCGACATGGACACGGTCCAGCAGATGCTGGCCAAGCGGTGCGCGGTGGCCTGCGGCGTGCTGATCGAGCGGCCCGCCGACGTGCTGCTCGTGAACGCCTACCCGCGCGACTGCGACCTGTGGCAGTCGTTCAAGGGCATCGCCAACACGCGCTGGGCGGCCAGGCCGGGCGGCGCCATCATCTGCCTGGCGCGGTGCGAGGCGGGCATGTACGGCATGGACGTCCCGCAATGGCCGATCAGCGCCAAGACCGTCCGCGCGCTGGTCCGCCTGCTCGGCAGCGATACGTTGGCCTCGCTGATGACTCGGCTTGCGCCGAACGTGGCCGCGGATGCGTCGTTCTTCGCCCGTCTGGCGCTCCAGGCGATCCACCGCAACCCCATCTTCATGGTCTCGCCGGCCCTGGCGGAGGGAGGGAGAACTTTCCCGGGGCTGAAGATCGTCCCTGACCCAGCCGATGCTATCTCTGAGGCGGGCAAGCTTCTGGGCCAGTCGCCTCAGAAAGTCATCGTGTTCCCTTCCGGCGGGACGACCTACCCGGTCCTGGCCGGCGGGCCGGGTGCGGGGCTGCGAGATGGAGCTGACTGAACAGGGTTCGACGGCGACTGCCGGCGAGAAGTTGCGAGACTTCCGCAAGCTGCTGGAGATCAGTCGCTCGATGGTCGCCGCCGCCGACCTGGACACCCTGCTGCGACTGATCGTCACGTGCAGCACCGAGCTGCTGGCCGCCGAGCGGGCCAGCGTGTTCCTCTACGACGAGGCGGCGGGCGAGCTGATCAGCCGCGTGGCCGTCGGCGTTGGCGAGCTGCGCCTGCCGGCGGACAGGGGAATCTCCGGGGCCACGGTCATGGGCGAGGCCACCGTCAACGTCCCGGACGTCTACGCCGACCCGCGCTTCAACCCCGAGGTGGACCGCGTCACCGGCTTCACCACGCGAAGCATCCTGTCGATGCCGCTGCACGGGCACCGAGGCGAGCTGGTCGGCGTGCTCCAGGTCATCAACAAGCGAGGCGGCCCGTTCGACGAGGACGACGAAATCCTCGGCGAGACCCTCGCCGCCCAGGCCGGGGTCGCCATCCAGCGGGCGGACCTCATCCAGCACTACACCCAGAAGCGGCAGATGGACAAGGCCATGCGGATCGCCCAGGAGATCCAGCAGGGGCTGCTGCCGAAGATTCCGCCGGAGATCGCCGGCTTCGACATCGCGGGCTTCTCGCTGCCGACCGACGAGACCAGCGGCGACACCTACGACTTCCTGCGCCTCGGCCAGGAGCAGTGGATGCTGACGGTGGCCGACGCCAGCGGGCACGGTGTCGGCTCGGCGCTGGTTATCGCCGAGACGCGCGCCATGCTGCGCGCGGTCGCGCGAGGCGGCGGGGACATCCCGACCATACTCACCACGGTCAACGACCTGCTGATCAGCGACCTCGGCCAGGAGAGGTTCGTCACGTGCTTCTGCGGGTTCTTGGACCCGGCCCAGTCGCGGCTGACGTACGCCTCGGCCGGGCACGGCCCGCTGATCTTCTACCGCGCCGCCGGCAACGAGCTCGTGCAGACCCCGGCCACCGACCTGCCGCTGGGGATCATGGAGCAGGCCAAGTACACTCAGGTCGTTGAGCGGTCGCTGGCGCCGGGGGATTTTGTAGCCGTGGTGACGGACGGCTTCATGGAGGCGACCGATCCGGCCGGCCAGGCGTTCGGCTGCCGGCGGGTGATGGACGTGCTGCGCGGGCATTGCGCCCGGCCGGCTGCGGAGATGATCCGGGCGCTTCACACGGCGGTGCTGGAGTTCACGGACGGCGCGCCGCAGATCGACGACATGACGGCCATGGTCATGCGTCGGGTGTAGGCGGCTATCGGGGGGCGGACGTGACGAACGACGTCGGCCGCCAGGGCTGACCGCTGGCCCAACCCGGCGGAGGCGCCAGGCCGCTGGCGAGAGCTTGCGGGGCGACCTGCGGGCTGGCCTTGAAGGGGTTGTACAGGGGGTCGCCGATCAGCAGCACACGCCAGCTCACCACCGGGCAGGTCCGCCAGTAGCACTCAGCCAACGTGTACTTGCCGGTCAGCAGCAGCGGGAAGAATTCATCGGGCCTGGGGAAGGTCATGAGCGTCGGCTCGTCGACGGCGCCGATGGTGGCCACCACGCCGTTCTGGATCATCTTGGGGCACCATTCGGCGCTGTTCGGGTCGCGCAGGTGCATTGCCTCGAAGCTTGCGACGTGCCAGCCGACCGCCCCGCGAGCCCATTCGAAGGCCGGAATGTATTTCTGAAGGCTGTACCAGCCTACGTACAGGGCGCTGTCGGGGCACGTGTCGGGCTGGAAGACCGCGCGGGCCTCGTCGAAGACCACCTTCAGCTTCGTGTTGGACCTGAGAAATCGGTTCAGGGCGCGGAACGTCGCGTCGTACTGCCTGGCGCGGTCGAGCCCGCCGGCGTCGATGTAGAACGTCCCCGACAGGCCCGTCTGCTCGACGGCGATGCTGTCGGCGATGAGTCGGAGGATGTCGTCTCGGCTGGGCCCGTCGAGCCTGGCGGTCATCATCACCGGGGGGAGGAGCTGGTCCTTCGCCGCCTCCGTGGCCCGCCAGTGCGCAAACAGCGGATTGGGAATCTGCGTGGTGGCGGGCACGTCGGGCCACCACAGCATCGCCAGCTCGCTGTCCACCGCCGCGTCGCCGGCGGCCAGTATCGAGCTGCTGGGCTTGTGCCGCATCGCGATCGCCCCGGCGGCTACCGCGCCGTCGACCTTCTGCGCCGCGGCCAATAGCTCGCGGGCGCTGTCGGGCCCGGGGGGGGCGGCCTGGAGCTGCTGTAGCTCGGCGCGGGCGTCGGCGAGCTTGCCTCGCAGCACCTTCACCGAGGGCGAGTCGCCCATGCCGGCGTCCTCGACAAACTTGATCAACCCCGCCAGCCCGTGGATGTCCATGTGCAGGGCCATCAACTGTCGCCAGGCGATCTGCCGCTCGGTGGGGTCGGTGAGCTTGCGGAACTCGGCGAGCTTCAGCTCCAGCAGCGTGTCGACGTCGGCCAGCAGCGCCTCCCACTTCGGCAGCGGCTCGACCGGCGGCGCCTGGGAGCCGAACAGCTCGCCCAGCGGCGCCAGCCCGCCGGTCCGCGGCGTGGGGAACTTCTTGCAGACCGTGGCCAGCAACTCGTAGTCGGTCGCGAGACGGTAGTGGGCCTTGGTGGCCTCGGCGGCCATCACCTCCGCCGTCGGGTCTTCCGGCGCGAGCACGCGGACCGGCACGCCCCAGACGGTCACGAGGCAGCGGACCTTGCCCACCAGCTTCCGCTCGATCATCGCAGTGCGAAGCGGCTCGGCTATCTGCGAGTCGTAGAGCTTGCGCGGTATGTGGTAGTTGGGGATGGTCTTCAGCGCGATGATGTGCGAGGGGTCGATCCCGCGTTGCTGGGCGTAGAACCGGGCGATGGCCATGGAGTCGGGCAGGTCGGCGTTGGCGACGACGACGACCTCGTCGGCGGTCAATGCCGCCGCCCGCGGCGCGGCCGCCGCCGCGACGAGCAGCGAGAGAACTATCGGCAAGCACCTACCCATGCTGTTTCTCTGCGTATTCTACGCTCGCGGGCGCCGCGCGTTCGGCGATTGTGCCGGCCGACGGAAGTAACGTTAGACTCACCCGCGCCGACGACAGTAACATACGCTCCCGGCGTCGGCGAGCGCAAAAGCCGCCGCCGGCGAAGGTGGCAAACATGAGGCGACTGATCGCACTGGTTGTGCTGCTGCCCATCCTGGCCGGCTGTCCCGTGACCCAGCCCCAGCAGACGCCGGTCTCGGCCATACGCGCGAAGCTCGGCGCGACGGGCAGCGAGTATTGGCTGTACGTGCCCAGCGCCTACAGCGGCGATCACGACTGGCCGCTGGTGATCACGCTGCACGGAACGTATGGTTGGGACAGCTCGCGGGCCCAGATCGACGAGTGGAAGCACCTGGCCGAGCGGCGGGGGCTGATCGTCGCCGCACCGGACCTCAAGAGCGTCCAGGGGATACTGCCGGTGATCCGATCGGTGTGGATGCGCGACCTCCAGGCGGATGAGAGAATCATCCTCGGCCTGATCGACGAGCTGTCGGGCAAATACCGGATAGACCCCAACGCGATCCTGCTGACGGGCTTCTCGGCCGGGGGGTACCCGCTGTACTACGTCGGCCTGCGGCATCCGGAGCGGTTCGACATGCTCATCGCCAGGGCATGCAACAGCGACTTGGAGATGATGGAGGGCATCGAGCTGACCGAGGCGGCGAGGAAGCTGCCGATCATGATCTTCTGGGGCAAGGACGACCTGCCGCAGATACAGGAACAGTCCTGGGCGGCGTTTCGGTTTTTGCGCGAGCGGCGATGCTTCTCCACGCAGCGCGAGGAGATCAAGGGCGGGCATCTGCGGCATCCTGAGTTTGCCTACGAGACCTGGCGGAAGCGCCTGCCCGCCCGCTACCGCCGGTAGAGTCGCCCGCCGGGGCGGTCAATCTCCGACGGCCTGCATCGCCTTGTCGGGATTGGGCCTGCCCCTGGTCGGCTTGGGGACGGCGTCTCTGACTATTCGGCGGAAGACCATGTAGTCCGGCTCGTCGTTGTTGAGGATCTGGTAGACCCAGTCGACGATGGCGTCGTCGTCTTCGCCGAAGCGTTTCTCGGCTATGAGTTGGCCTGGCACGGCGACGCCTCCGTCGCGCGGGCCTACGCACTCCCACCCGCCGGACGCCAGGCTGCGCGCGGACGTGGCCAGGTATCCGACGGGGTAGTAGCTGCGCCCGCTGGTTCCGACCAGGCGGAAGTGCGTGCCCGGCAGGCGCCACCAGCCGTCATCATCGCTGGCGCCGCGGCGGACCTCGACGCGGATGACGATGGCCTTGGTGATCTCATCCTTCAGCAGCGGGCAGATTGGGATGTCCGAGACCCAATTGAGATAGGCCGCCTCGACGGCGAAGGCGTTGGTTTCCGCGTCGATCCGGGAGTTCCTGCCGGCGGTGTTGCGGGCGCAGAACTGCTCCAGCAGCAGGTCGTCGTGAGCCTTGCCGAACCCGCCGCCGCTCTGGGAACCGAGCGATTGCGCCGAAAGCGCCTTCGCGGCGCCGGCCACGAACTCGTCCGGCCGAAACGGCCACAACCGCTGCGACCTGTTCAGCGAGTCGTCGAACGGGGAATAGCCGATGATCGACCTGCCCCACGGCTGCATCTGTACCACGACGGCCAACATGCCGACCAGGATCATGCCGGTGATGATGCCCAGCGCCCCGCCGCCCAGGCGGTCCACCCACTGGCCCAGCACCACGTTGGCCTTGAAGAAGCGGTCGATGGCCATGCGCATCGCCAGCAGCAGAACGACGAACAGCACCAGCAGGGCGATCCCGTCGGCCGACGCCGGCTGATACGGATACATCAGCTTGGCCAGCGGCTCGTAGAAGTTGAACGCCAGCACAAGCGAGATGACGGACAGGATCGTCATTATCATCGCGCTGAAAAAACCCTGCGTGACCTGGAAGTACGCGATGGCCAGGATCAGGATCGTCGCCAGCAGGATCAGTAGCATCGTTGCCGTTCTCCCATGGGGCTAGTGCTTCCTGTCGGTCTGCGAGACGCGTATGACTTCCTGGATGCTCGTCACGCCGTCGATCACGCGCTGGAGGGCCTGCTCCTGAAGGTAGAGCATGCCGTTCTTCCGGCACAGCGCCTTTATCTGTCCGACGGGCGCGCCGTCGACTATCAGCTTCTTCACCTCGTTGGTGACCTCCATGATCTCGAAGACAGCCGTCCGCCCCAGGTACCCGATGCCCTGACAGGCCGGGCACGTGACCGGATTGCCCTTCTCGTCGGCGAGCGGCTTGGTGGGGGGGCGGTAGAACCGCTCGATCCGCTGGGCCGACAGGTTCGCCTTGGCGAGCATCTCGGGATTGGGCATGTAAGGTTCGCGGCAGTTGGGGCACAGCTTCCGCAAGAGCATCTGGCAGATCACCGCTCGCAGCGGGTCAGCCGCCCGGGCCGCGTTGCCGCAGGCCTTGACCCACTTGGCCAGGGCCATGAACGTGTCGCCCGCCGGCATGCCCATCAGGATCATCTTGCCGGACGCCGCCGCCTCGGCGATCAACTGCGCCGTCGAGTCGTCGCCGCACGCGTCGACCATGACGATGTCGGGGTCTCTTCTCAGCACGGCCGACAGTGACGGGGCGAGCTTGTTGGCCTCGCCGTAGGGGTGCTGTGTGATGTTCTCCAGATCGACGGCCGGCCTGGCCTCAAGCGTCTCAAGCTGTCTGACGAACGCGTCCTGCTCGCGGAGCAGGGAATACAGCGTGCTGGTCACGCCGCTGCCGGCCCGCCCGGAGATGATGATCAAGCCGCTGGCGGCGTTGTTGATGGCCCGGACCTTGGCCAACATGCCCTCGCCCATGCCGAGCGTGTCGAGCTGGGTGCGCACATATTCCTGCAAGACGCGGAACTGCATGCGCTGCCCGCCGGTGGTGCCCGCCGACCGCAGCGACATCTCCATCTGCATGCCGGCGAGGTCGACAGCCATCTTGCCGGCCTGGGGACGCCGGTGGTCCTCGACGTCCATGCCGCCGATCTCCTTGATGAACTGGATGATCTGCTCGCTCTGTTGCAGCGGCATCGGCGGACGTTCGATCAGCACGCCGTCGATGATGTACCTGACCCTGGTCTGCCCGTCGGCGGGGGACAGGTCGGCCTCGCTGGCGCGACGCCATATCAGGTCGTAGATCAGCTCCTGGGCGGCGTTGTAGCCGTCGCGCACCTCCAAGGGCGCGTCGGCCGCCGGCGGTATCACCACCTTGCCGCTGGAGTGATAGAGCTTGACCTTCGTGAGCACCTTGGCCGGCTTGACCTTCTCGTTCTTCAGCAGGCGCTTGATATGCCCGACCGTGAGGACCTTGTCCATCTCGTCCTGGACGCGGCTGTTGCGATGCGCCACATAGGCCATCAACACGCCGGACGTCAGCAGCACGTAGGTCAGCAGCCCGATCACGTAGTAGCCCTGGACCATCCAGATCAGCAGCGTCACCGCCCCGACCAGCAGGACGGCAAGGCTCCAGGCCGTCTGGGAGGCATGAACGCGCTTGGCGTCCTTCTGCACCCACGGGGCGACGTAGAACCACGGCAGCAGCAGGACCAGCATGATGATGGTCTTGACGACGGAGAAGTATCCGCCCCCGGCGTGCACGGCAGCTATGGCGTCTATCATGACTGCTCCGCTCGTTTGCGCCCGCCCTGCCGCGGGACGCAGGGGCCTATCGCCCGATCAGTCCGGTGCGACTGGTGGAAATCCCCTTCAGCCGCATCTTCAGCTCGTCGACATTGGGCGCGTTTTCGTAGGCGACCTTGGGATCGACGAGGTTCTTCTCGACCAGCTCCAGCAGGCTATCCGTGAACGTCCGCATGCCCTCCTGCGAGCAGCCGCGGATGACGTCGGGTATCTCGTTGTCTCGGCCTTCCTCGATGAGCTGGCGCGCGCTGGGATTGGCCAGCAGGATCTCGACGGCCGGTATGCGATGTATGCCGGAGGCGATGCTGGGCATGAGCTTCTGGCAGACGATCGCCCTCAGGTTGAACGCGAGCGACTGCCGCACGAGCTCGCGGCTTTCGGGGGGGAACAGGTCGAGCACCCTGCCCAGCGTCTGGGCCGCGCCGGAAGCATGCACCGTGCCGAACACAAGGTGGCCGGTCTCGCTGGCCTGAAGCGCCGCCTGGAACGTGTCGCGGTCGCGCATCTCGCCGATCAGCACGACGTCCGGGTCCTGGCGCATCAGGTACTTCAACGCCGACTCGAAGCTCTCCACGTCGATGCCGATCTCGCGTTGGCTGACGAGGGCCTTCTTGTTCTCGTAGAGGAACTCGATCGGGTCTTCTATGGTCACGATGTGGCACGCGCGGCGGACGTTGATGTACTCCAGCATCGAGGCGATAGTGGTGCTCTTGCCGCTGCCGGTGGCGCCGCTGAGCAGCACCAGGCCCTGGTGCGCTTCGGCTATCTTGCCCAGCGCCTCCGGCAGGTGCAGGGAGGCGAAGTCCGGGATGTTCTTGGTCACGCGCCGCACCGACATGGCCACCTGGCCGCGCTGGCGGTAGATGTTCACGCGGAAGCGGTCGCCGCCCGGCTGCTCGTAGGCGACGTCAATGCTGCCGTGCTCGGTGAGGAAAGCCGCCTGTTTCGGCGTCATCAGCTCGGCGGCCATCGCCTCCAGGTCCTCGCTGTTCAGCGGGTCGGAGGTGGTGGGGCGGACGACCGTGTCCACGCGCAGGTGCGGCGGCACGCCGGGGCGAATGTGCAGGTCCGACGCGCCGAACTTCATCATCGCGCGGAAGAACTTGTCGAGCTTGGGGGCCTTCTTGTCTCCGCCGGCGTGGAGCTCCGGCTCTTCGATCGGCTGTTGCAGGGGGCGTGACTTGGTCACTGTTGCGTCCTCGGTGCGTTGGCGGACTCGGCGGCGGCCAGCAGCCGAACCGGCACGCCGCGCTCGGCCAGGTACTGCTTGACCTGCTCAATCCTATACGTTCCGAAGTGGAATATGCTAGCGGCAAGGGCGGCGTCGGCCCGGCCTGCGGTCAGTACGCGATACATGTCCTCCGGCGAGCCCGCCCCGCCCGACGCGATCACGGGTATGTTGACGGCCGAGGCGACCGCGGCGGTTATCTCGATGTCGTAGCCCCCGCGCGTGCCGTCGGCGTCCATGACGGTCAGCAGGATCTCGCCGGCGCCGCGGCGCTCGACCTCCTTGGCCCACGGCACGGCCTCCAGGCCCGTGGGCGTCCGCC
>CAYUYH010000079.1:0-10717 GCA_964449175.1 uncultured Planctomycetaceae bacterium | reverse complement strand
ACCTCGACTTCGTCGGCGGGAATCCCGCAGCCGTCGTCGGTCACCCGAATCGAGAAGTTGGAGTTCTGGAACATTACGCAGCTGTAGGCCTCACCGTTGAACGAGCCGTCGTAGCCCTGCTCGATCAGCGCCCAGGCCTTCCTCTCCTCGTTCATCTTGCACGTGATGAAGTCCTTGATGTCCGGATGGTCGCACCGCAGCGACTGCATCTTCGCCGCGCGGCGCGTCTTTCCGCCGGACTTCACCACCGCGGCGATCTGATCGTAGACCCGCATGAAGCTCAGCGGCCCCGAAGGCCGGCCCCCGCCGGAAAGCTTCTCGCGGCTGCTGCGAAGAGTCGACAGGTCCGTGCCCGTGCCCGAGCCGTACTTGAACAGCATTGCCTCGGCGTGAGCCAGACGCATGATGTCTTCCATCGTGTCGTCGACCGACTGGATGAAACACGCCGATGCCTGCGGGTACTCATATCCCCGCAACGTCTTGGCCGGCTGATTGCTCGTCGCGTCCCAGTGGTAGTTGCCTTCCGAGCCCGGCACGCCGGACTGATGGTACAGCCCGACGTTGAACCAGACCGGCGAGTTGAAGGCTGCGTACTGGTTCAGGCACAGATATGTCAGTTCCAGGTAGAACCGCTCGGCGTCCGCATCAGTGGCGAATACTCCGTCGGCCTTGCCCCAGTCGGCGATCGTCCGCGTGACCCGGTGTATCAGGCCCTTGACCGAATGTTCACGCTGCGGCTTGTCCTTCTCGCCGTAGAAATACTTGCTCACCACGACGTTCGTCGCCAGTTGGCTCCAGTCGGCCGGCGCCTCGACGTCGTCTTGCTCGAAGATCGTGTTGCCCTTCTCGTCGCCGATCTTGGCAGAGCGCTTCTCCCAAACGATCTGGTCGAAAGGATGCTCCCCCTCGGTCGAGAAGAACTGCTCGATGATCAAGCCGTCCTGCGCGCAGCGCCGAGAAGCGCCTTCTGAGTCTTCCGCGACAGAACCATCCACAAGCTTCGTCGTCTCGGGCTGCGTCATGAATGCCTCTCTAGCTGCAAACGGGAGCGAACTGACCGTCAACCAAGCTGCATATCGCTTTCGAGCGGCCCTCACCTCCCCGGCCAGACCGCCCGCTCGCGCACGCGAAAATAAACCCTTTCACCAGACTTTTGCCGTTTTGCCGACGCCTTGACTGGCTATCGGCGGTGGCGATGTGCCTTCCAATGAGAGATGTTACCCAACATGTAGGGGGCGTCAACCCAAAACCGACAAAATATTGGGCCACCGCGTAACCCCTTGCCACGGCAGGCATTGCACTCGTGGATTCTGCTGCCCAACATGTTTCAACACCCAACTGATGCCTAACTCTGGATTAAACGCCAGTGAGCAACACTCTATATATGGGGCCTGGCCGAGGCGGCTACCGCAACCTGTTGATTTGTGTTGGCAGCTCCGCCCATGCCTCACGACACCCCCGCAGTCATGGCCTCGCACCCACGGGGCTATTCCACGCTTCGCAGCGCCATTCCCTATTCAGCGCCATCGCCGCACGCGCCGTCATTGCCGTTGCTGTTGGGGGACCGGCCCTATGCCGCGTCGCGCCCAGTCGCCGCGCGGCCCCTACGGATGTCGGTGCGGGCGCGGAGTTTAGTTGGGGCGTCGCGCTGCGGGCCTCCATATAATGGCTTGGCCGGAGCGATGACGCCCGGCCAAACACTGTTTGAAAGGCTGCTGGAGAAAATGACAGAAGACGCGCATGCCGACTCAGGGATCACACAGCAGGTGCAAGCCGTGATCAATACTATCCGTCCCCTGCTTCAGGCCGACGGCGGCGATATCGAGCTCATCGGGATCGACGAGTCCACTGGAACGGTTTCGGTGCGGTTGCAGGGCGCCTGTCGCGGCTGCCCGTCCGCGGCGATGACGTTGAAGATGGGTGTCGAGCGACATCTCAAGGAGAAGGTGCCCGCCGTGCAGAAGGTAGAGGCCGTCACCTAGCCCTCCCCCGCCCGGGCGGCTTGACCGCCGCCGCCGGAACGCCTACCATCTCGGCGTGATACTGATCCTCGACAACTACGATAGCTTCACCTACAACCTCGTCCAGCGCATTGGCGAGCTGGATCTCGGACATGAGTTGCAGGTCATCCGCAACGACGTAATGCCTCCGAAGGAGGCCCGCTCGAAGTTTACTCCCACCCACTTGATCATCTCGCCCGGCCCGTGCACCCCCACCGAGGCCGGCCATAGCTGCGACTACGCGAAGTACTTCCACGGCAAGATCCCTATCCTCGGCGTCTGCCTAGGCCACCAGGCCATCGCCCAGGCGTTCGGCGCCGACGTGGTTCGCGCCGACCGGCTCATGCACGGCAAGACCAGCAGGATTCGGCACGACGGCAAGACGATCTTTTCGGGATTGCCGAATCCGTTCACCGCGACCCGCTACCACAGCCTGATCGTCGACCCGGCGAAGCTGGACGATGATTTCGAGCAGACCGCCTGGAGCGAGGACCGCAACGAGTTGATGGGCATTCGCAGCCGCTCGGCCCCGACGGAGGGCGTGCAGTTCCACCCGGAGAGTTTCCTGACCGACGTCGGGCATAGGCTGTTGGCCAGTTTCTTGAACTTGAAGGCATAGCCGGTCCAGCAGGTTCCTCCGCCCGTACACAGGTGCGGGCTGCTCGCGCCGGTCATGTCAACGCGAGATCTACTGATGACGAAACGCCCACCGACTGACCTGCGGCAGCCCGCCGCCAAGCACCAGATGCGGACCCATCTGATCGCGGCAGCGGTGCTGGCGGCGATCGTGTTGGGCATCTTCGCCGACGTGTTGATCGACCCGGACCCGGTCGTCGTCGGGTACCGCTGGTCGGACCTAACCAAGCAGTTCGTCGCGTGGCGGATGTTCGGCTTCGACGAGCTGGCCAAGGGCAACCTCGCCCTGTGGAACCCGCACATCTTCAGCGGCTGCCCCTACTTCGGCGGCATGCAGTCGGCCTTGCTGTACCCGCCGAACTGGCTGTTCATGATCGTCCCGATCGTGGCGGCACTGAACCTGAGCATAGCGCTGCATCTCTATCTGGCGGGGGTGGGCATGTACGCCTGGGCCCGTCATCGCGGGCTGGAGACCGTCCCAGCCACCGCCGCCGGCGCGGTGCTGATGTTGTGCGGGCCTGTGTTCATGCAGATCCACCCGGGGCATCTGCCTCATCTGTGCACGATGGCCTGGGCGCCGCTCGTGCTGCTGGCGATCGACGGACTCATAGACAGGCCTTCGGTGGGCTGGGTGCTGCTGGGTTCGCTGGCCGTGGCCATGCAGGTGTTGGCCGGGCATCCGCAGTACTTCTTCTACACGGCGGTCGCCGCCGGCATATACGCGCTGTTCAACCTGCTCCTCGCCAAGCGCCGTCTCCTGGCTGTGGCGGGCATCGTCGCGGTGTTCGCAGTCGCGGCCGCCGTCACGTCCGTCCAATGGCTGACGACGCTCAGCGAGGCCGGCGAGACCCTGCGCAGCGGCGGCGCGAGCTTCGAAGACGCCAAGACATTCTCGTTCCCGCCGGAGAACTTCGTGTGTTTCCTCGCGCCGACCTTCTTCGGCGGCGCGGGGGGCGTGACTTACTGGGGCAGGTGGTTCCTGTGGGAGGTTCAGCCCTTCATAGGCCTGGCCGGGCTGCTGCTGGCGATCTATGGGGCGTTCACCGGCCCGCCGGCCAAGCGGCGATTCTCGGTCGCGGTCATCGCGGTCATGCTCCTGTTGGCCATGGGCAGCTACGTGCCACAGCTGTTCCGCCTGACGTACGAGTACGTGCCGGGCTTCAACAGGTTCCGCAACAGCTGCCGCTTCCTGTATCCGGCGGCGCTGTTCCTGGCGATGCTGTGCGGCGTCGGTCTTGAGAGCCTGGTCCGCGAGCGGCGCTACTGCCGGGCGATGGCTGGCGCCGGAATGGCGCTTGCGGTTGTCCTGGCCATTACCGGCTGGATCGTGTCGGCCTACGCGAAGACCTCCGGCGGCGGCGAATTGTGGGGCGATGTTCTCGCGGCTGTCAAGGACACCAAGGAATCGTGCTCGTTCCCGTGGTTCAAGGTGAACATCGACAGCGAGATCATCCATCGCACCGGCGTGCTCGCGGCCGAGTCGCTGCTGATTGCCGCGGCCACCGCGTGCGCGGTGGCGCTGGTGCTCATCCTGGCCAAGCGGTTTCGGCGGGTCGGCTACGTCGCGGTTGTGCTGGTGGTGGCCGAGCTGTTCGTCTTCGCGCGGTTCACGCAGAGGCCCACCTTCAGGTGCGACGAGATCGTCCCGGCCAAGATCCTGGAACACGTGGGCGAGGTCGGCAGGGAGGGTATGCGCACGCTGAGCGCCGAGAAGCCGGACATGGCCATGGTTGTGGGGGGGCGCGACATGTGGGGATACGACTCGTTCGTCTTGCGACGCTACATCGAGTTGATGTTCCTCACCCAGGGCTATCCCATCTCGAGCGCCTGGGGGTTTCAGGCCATCGAGGAGTTTCAGCCTCATCCGTTGTTCGCCATGCTCCGCTGCCGCAGCATGCTGGTGGTGCAAAGCGACCCCGTCACCAAGATGGTCGTCCACAGCACCCTGCTGTTCGAGGGCGCGCTGTCGCATCTACAGCTCGTGGGGCAATACTATGTCATACCGGGGCGGGACAACATGCTGGCGGCCTTGAATTCGCCCGACTTCGATCCGCGCCGCATGGTCCTGCTGGAATCCGAGCCGGCGATCACCCCGGGCGGCGTCTCCGGCGCCGGCTGGGCCAAGGTGGTCGACTCGTCCACCGACGAGATGACCATCGAGGCCGAGCTGCAGTCGCCGGCCATCCTGCTGATCACCGACGCCTACAGCAAGCACTGGCGCGCCGAGGCCCTGCCGGGCAGCAGCCAGGACAGCTACACCGTCATGCCGGCGAACCACACCCTGCGGGCGATCCCCATGTCCGCCGGACACCACCGCCTGCGCATGTTCTACTCGCCGTGGGGCTACCGCGTGGGCCAGTGGATATCGCTGGGCGCGGTCCTGGCGTATCTCGCGGCCGCGGTCGCGTATCTGGTTTACAGGCTTCGCATGCCCAAGCCGTCTCCTCCTGTCCCCGAGCGCAAGAAGGTCACCTACGTCAACCCGCGCGTGGTCCACAGAGACTAGAGGCGGTTTCAGGACCGCCTTGAAGGGTGGCGGGGCTCCCGCCCCACCGCGCGACACATGCGCTTTTCGAGGCGTTGCGGGCGGCGAGGCAGGAGCCGCGCCGCCCTCTAGCTGGTCTCGAAACCACTTCTAGGGCCGCCCGGCCGACGGCGGCTCGGTTGCCAGCGCGCCATCAGGCCTGTAGGATACCCCACCTGACGTCCAGCGGAGGCCGCGATGGGCAAGGTGTCCGTCATACTGCCCGCCGCCGGAGCCAGTGAGAGGTTCGGCGGCAAGGAAAGCAAGATCTTCCAGCAGATCGGCGGGAAGTGCGTCTTCATGCGCTCGCTGGAGCTGTTCACGGGCCGCGACGACGTCTGCCAGGTGCAACTGGTCGTCTCGCCGGCTGACATGGAACTGATGACCAGCCAATTCGCCGAGAAGCTGGCTGAGATGGGCGTGACGCTGACCGAAGGCGGTCCGACGCGCAGCCAGTCCGTGCGCAACGCGCTGGCCGGCGTGGCCGACGAGGCTGAGCTTGTCTGCGTGCACGACGCCGTCCGCCCGTGTATCAGCGCCCGGTGGGTGGACGCGGTATTCGCAGCCGCGGTCAGGACCGGGGCAGCCATCCTGGCCTGTCCGGTCCACGGCACGCTCAAGGAGCTTACAGACTCCGGGCTTGTCGCTCGCACCTTGCCGCGGGAGCAGGTCTGGGAGGCCCAGACGCCGCAGGTGTTCCGCCGGAACCTGCTGCGGCAGGCGTATGCCGGCGGCGCCGAGGCGACGGACGACGCAGCCTTGGTGGAGGCGATGGGACACGAAGTGTCCCTCGTGCCGGGCGACCCGCGAAACATCAAGATAACCACGGCTGCCGATCTTGCCCTGGCCGCGGCGATGATCGACACGCTGGACGGATGATCGGCTGGGCGGCGTCGCGCGGGTCCGAGATGATGAGCTACGAATCGGCCCCGATTGCGCCGATGCCGTAGTAGAGAATGCAGAAGGCCTGTCCCGCGCCACTTCGAGGGCCAATGGGTGACCAGTGAAGCCGACAAGATAGCAGCCGCCTCGGCGGCGAGGCGAACGCCCTGGCGTACCCACGCCGCCAAGGGCGCGCTGATCTTCTTCGCGGCGATGTTCGTCTATATCCCGGCCATGCAGGCCAAGTGGATATGGGACGACAACCTTATGATCACCCAGTACCGCGTGATGCACCACCCCGACGGCCTGAGGATCTTCTGGTATCCCTGGCACGTCGCCTGGCAGTTACAGGAGCGCTTCCCCTCGCTGGAGTTCGACAAGTGGTTTCCGTGGACGGGGGAGGCGGACTACAAGCTGATGGGCGACTCCGTGCCGGACTACTACCCGATCACCTGGAGTACGCTTTGGCTGGAGTGGCGAGCGTGGGGCGACAACCCTCCGCCCTACCACGTGGCCAACTGCGTCATGCACGCGATCGGCGCGGTGCTCGTGTGGCTGGTGCTGGCCAGGCTGGGTGTTCCCGGAGCGTTCCTGGCCGGGCTGATCTTCGCCGTCCATCCCGTCAACGTCTGCTCGGTGGCCTGGGTGACCGAGCGGAAGAACGTGCTGTCGATCATCTTCTTCCTGCTCGCGCTGCTGCTGTACTTCCAATACTCCCGGAGGCGGCGATGGTGGTGGTACGCCACTTCGCTGGTGATGTTCGTGATGGCGCTGCTGAGCAAGGTCTCTGTCGTCATGCTGCCGCCGGTGCTTCTGCTGGCTGCGTGGTGGCAGCGGGCTTCCGGCCAGACCTACGCGGCGGGATGGACCGATCGTGTCGCGGGCTTCGTCCTGGGACTGCCGCTCCGCGTCCCCGGGTTGCGAATTGTCTGGCGGCGGGTGCGAGCGGAGCGGGTGAGATACGTCCTGGCCGACGTCCTGCGGGCCGTGCCTTTCTTTCTCTTGGCCGTCGGTGCGTCGATGCTGATCGTCCATTCACAGATACTCAGCGTCATCCGCGGCCACAGGATCTACGAGCCCGGCGAGGGGACCTTCGCATGGAGCCTGGCGATGGCCGGCGCCGTGCCGTGGTTCTACATCTACAAGGCCCTCCTGCCGGTGAACCTGCTGATGATCTACCCGCGGTGGAGCATCAACACCGGCAATCCGCTGTGGTATCTGCCCGGCGTCCTGCTGGTCGCCTCGGCCGTGGCGCTGCTGTGCCTCCATCGGCGGGCGTGGGCCAGGCATCTGATCCTTGGCCTGGGCTACTTCGTGGTGCTGCTTGTCCCGGTGATGGGCTTCTTCGACATGTACTTCTACGTTCACTCGCTGGTAGCCGACCATTGGCAGTACCTGTCGATCATCGGCCTGATCGCGCTGGCGGCCGGCGGCGGGACCTGGCTGTTCACCCGCTATGACGAGACGATCAAGTGGGTCGGGGTCGCGCTGGCGTCGGTGGTCGTGGCCGTACTGAGCGTGCTCACCTGGAACCAGACGCTGATCTACGAAGACCAGCTCGCCCTGTGGGGCTACAACCTGCCCAGGAACGACGAGGCCTGGATGGGCCACTACAACATGGGAACGACGCTGGCCAACCAGGCGACGGCTGCCAGGGACGACAAGAAGCGCAAGGAGTTGCTGGAGCAGGCTCTCAGCCATCTGCTCCGAGCGGCAGAGCTCAGGCCCGACGACCCCCCCGCCCGCAACAACGCGGGGCTGGTGCTGATGAATCTCGGCCGGGTCGATGAGGGCATCCCCTGCTTCCTCAAGGCGCTGGAGTTGTCCCCGGGCGGAAAGAACCTCCAGGCCGCGACCAACCTTTCCCTGGCCTATGCCCAGAAGGGCAACGTCGAGGAGGCGATCAAGTGGATCGTCCGGGCAGAGAAGATGTACACGCCCGCCGACCCGGACGTGTATCTCCAGCACGCGGAGATACTCCGCAGGGCCGGCCGACTGCAAGAGGCGCTGGAGCAGATCAACAAGGCCATCGAGGTCTCGCCCAGGCACGTCAAGGCCCACTATAACCGAGGCATGACCTATCGGCTGCTGGGGCGACTCGACGAGGCCGAGAAGGACCAGCTCAAGGCCCTCAGCCTCCAGCCCGACGCCACGCCGGCGATGCTGGAGCTGGCCCTGATCGCCAGGCAGCGCGGCAACCGCAAGGACGCGATCGAATGGACCAGAAAGGTTGTCCTGCTTCAGCCGGAGTCCATCGAGGCCCGCTATCAGCTCGGAGTGCTCTTGCTGGAGACAGGCCGGGCGTCGGAGGGCATTCCGCACCTGAAGCTCGTGGTCGCCAATAAGCCGGACTTCGCCGAGGGCCACTCCAACCTGGCGATGGCGTTTTTCACGGTCGGCAACATCCCCGCCGCCATCGCCGAATACCGCAGGACGCTCCAGCTCAATCCCAACTGGGCCGAGCCGATGAGCGACCTGGCCCGCATACTCTCCCACCCACAGAGCGGCCGGCTGCGCAACATCCCCGAGGCTGTCCGGCTCGCGGAGCGGGCCTGCGAGCTGAGCAAGTACGCCAAGCCGGCGATCTTGGAGACGCTGGCGATGGTATACAGCGAGGCGGGACGGTTCGACGACGCGGCGCGGACCGAGCGGCGACTGCTCGAGCTCGTCTCACCCGCCGCCGACGAGAAGGAACTCAAGCAGATCAACGATATTATTCGACATTACGAATCAGGCAAGCCCTACAGCGACGGCTACAAGGCGCCTTGACGGCCCGGACAGGACGCATCGCACATGGAAACAGCCCCCACGCCCGCACCCGCCGGCAAGACAGTGTCGATCATCGTGCCGACCTACAAGGAGGCCGAGAACCTCCCGCCGCTGATCGAGCGGGTCAACGAGGCGATGTCCGCGTGCGAGGCGGAGTGGGAGCTCGTCGTCGTGGACGACGACAGCCAGGACGGCAGCGACCAGGTGATCGCCGAGTTCGCCTCCAAGGGCCTGCCCGTCCGGCTCATCACGCGCGTCGGACAGCGCGGGCTCAGCTCCGCCGTCATCGAGGGCTTCAACCAGGCGCGCGGCGAGAGGCTCGTCTGCATGGACGCCGACCTCAGCCACCCCCCCGAGGCCGTCTGCTCGCTGCTGGAGTGCATGGAGCGCGAGGGCGCGGATTTCGTCATCGGCAGCCGATACGTCCCCGGCGCCGGCACCGACGAGAGCTGGGGGGCGTTCCGCTGGCTTAACAGCAAGGTGGCCACGCTGCTGGCCCGCCCGTTCACCAATGCTCGCGACCCGATGGCCGGGTTCTTCGCCCTGCCGCGGGAGGTGTTCGCCCGGGCCGGGATGCTCAACCCCATCGGCTACAAGATCGCGCTGGAGCTGATCGTCAAGTGCCGCTGCCGGAACATCCGTGAGGTGCCGATACACTTCGCCAACCGCCAGTTCGGCGCCAGCAAGCTGTCACTGCGCCAGCAGATCAACTACATCAAGCACCTCAAGCGGCTGGCGGACTTCAAGTTTGGCTGGTTCTCCAAGCTGTTCCAGTTCTGCATCGTCGGCGGCACGGGCACGATCGTGGACCTGGTCACCTACGCGGCGCTGCTTGACTTCGTCGCCCACCCGATCGCCGGCGCGGTTTCAGCCCCAGACAAGGTCGGCAACCCGCTCGAAGACGCCGCTCGCGTGCTGGCCATCCTCGTGGCGATGACGTGGAACTTCTTCTTCAACCGCCGCCTGACCTACAGCCACACGCGCGGCACGAAGATCCTGCCGCAGTATTGGCGGTTCGTGATGGCGTGCAGTCTGGGCGCGCTGGTGAGCCTGTTCATCAGCCGTATCCTGCCCAGGGTGATCGGCTTCTTCCGCGACCACCTGCTGGCCGCGGCGGTCGTCGGCATCCTCGTCGGGCTGGTCATCAACTTCACGTTGTCGCACAAGTGGGTCTTCCGCCGGCTGCACGGCGGCAAGAGCGGCGAAGGCAACTAGCACGCCCACCGGCGGCAAAGGAGGCGGACGTTGAGAATCGGCATCGTCTCGGACTCCCACGGCCGGGCCGAGCGCCTCAAGGCAGCCGTCGAGGCCCTGCGGTCTGCCGGGGCTGAGGCGATCGTCCACTGCGGCGACATCGGCTCGCTGGAGTGCCTGAGCTGCCTGACGGCCGGCGGCCTGCCCTGCTACGCGGTGGCCGGCAACATGGACCGCCGGCTAGCCGGGCTGGGCGAGGCCGCCGGGCTCCGCGGCGTGCGGTTCGACGCCAAGGCCATCACCGTGCCGCTGGGCGACGAGCGGCAACTCGCCGTCACGCACGGCCATGATTGGGCCCTGGTGCGCAAGCTGGTCGAGTCCGGCGAGTACGCCTACGTCTGCTGCGGGCACTCCCACACGCCCAGCGATACGCGCGAGGGCGCCTGCCGCGTCATCAACCCCGGCGCACTGTACAACTGCCGCACCTACACCGCAGCGGTCCTCGACACGGCCACCGACGAGCTACAACTACTCACGATAGAGGCGAAGACTTGATTCGGCCTCGTGCCGCGTCTCGGTGGCGCCGCGGGGCTCCCGCCCGGCCGCGATGCAGCCCGCGAAGCCTGATTCGGTGGCGGGGCAGGAGCCCCCCACCCCAGACGATTGGCACGAAGCCCGACTGGCCGCGACTGGTGGGATCACTCAGGCGTGA